>JAMFSL010000148.1 GCA_026225275.1 Puia dinghuensis | reverse complement strand
TCAAGCCGCCGGATGTCATCCCCGGCACCGCCATCGTGACTGTTTATCTGGATAACCCAGGCGGCGTCAGCGTCGCGGCCCAGCCGGTCTATTTTTATTCCGGCCGCGAGGGTGCGCCTTCTGCCGACCCATTGCAACCGGTAGCCGGGCAGCCCGGGCAATTCAGCGGTAAGGTCTGGCTGATGACGGTTGGTTCATCCAGCTTGCTGCTGCAGGTACAGGGTGCCCTGGGAAAGGG
The DNA here is from genome assembly GCA_026225275.1 of Puia dinghuensis. Taxonomy (GTDB): domain Bacteria; phylum Bacteroidota; class Bacteroidia; order Chitinophagales; family Chitinophagaceae; genus Puia; species Puia dinghuensis_B. The sequence continues at coordinate 60,099 of JAMFSL010000148.1, read as the reverse complement.
TGAGCTGGTCGTGACCATCATGGCTGTTTCAACAGCGGAAAAAAAGTTGCCTGCGGTGAAGGGCTATATCCTCGTCGGAGTGGGCCTGTTGCTGTTCGTGTTGTTGGTGACGATCATCGGGTCGAGTGTGGCGGAGGCGTTGACGCAAAAAGGCCAGGACCTCACTCTCAGCCGGCGGCGGTCTAAACGGATCGCCTTCGTATCGGCTGCCGTCCTGTCTTCTCTGATCGTCTTCGGCGGTAACTCCTGGTGGCAGCATTGGGCCAGCCGCTATCGGCGTTTTATGTTTAAGCCGATGCACGCCGCCTACCAGCTGCATAGCGATAATGGGATGAACGACCTGACTATCCGGATCGATTCGACCGGCCAGCGGCTATATTCATTGCCCTTTCTGGTGCCCGATCATGGGAAGCTGATGCATTTGTTTGTGGTGCGTATTCCGGGTATGGATGCGTTTGCGCACTTACACCCTGCCCGAACGGATTCCGCCACCTTTCACAGCATCCTGCCGCCACTGCCGAAAGGCCGTTACCTGGCATTTGCCGATATCGTTTATTTATCGGGATTTACCGAGACATTGAAAGATACCTTCAACATTGGTGAAAACCTGACTGACAGCCTGCACAAACTGGACCCTGATGACGCCTACGCCTATGCGTTGCCCAATAATATTATCGACAATCCTTTTCGTGGCGATGACCATGCGATCGTTTGCGGCAAACCCGGAACAGGTGTCCGGATGCGGGACGGATCGATGATGATGATGGAAGGGCCGGCGGGGGAATCTTATGAGGCAGGATCATTGTATAACCTTAAGTTTGAAGTACTGGATGCCGACAAGCAACCGGCCTCTTTACAGCCTTACCTCGGAATGATGGCCCATGCAGCCATTATTAAAGATGATGGCAGCACCTATATCCATCTGCATCCGGTAGGGACCTATTCGGTGGCTGCACAGGAAGGGATGATCGATCGGATCAATCATCCTGATATGGATTACCGCCATGCGGACCGGAAGGCTTTCCGCGACAGTATCGATGAATTGGTCGGCAGGATAAAGGCTATGCCGGAGAATGAGCGGAATGTTTTTCTGATGAAGCAGATGAATATGCCTGCCATGGACACGACGGGCGGTATGAAGATGGGCAACATGGTCAGTTTCCCCTATGTCTTTCCGCAGCCAGGAATGTACAGGATATGGGTACAGGTAAAACGCAATGGTCAGGTGTTGACGGCGGCATTCGATCGATCGGTCCAATAGTAAAAAAGTCAAACAGACTCAAAGTCAAAGCAAAAAAGTCAAACAAACTCAGACTTCTTTGACTTCCATATAGGAGTTCATGAACAGGCGATGATCCAGCCGCTGGACGGCGAGTTTGCCGCAATTGGGCTCCATTTCGATATAGCCATAGCCCAGCGAGTGACCTGTCAGCTGGTCGCTGATGATCTTTACGGTATGTACCATTCCATAAGGGAGAAAGAGGTCGGCGAGATGGCGGGCAGTGGTCATTCTGTTGAGATTGCCAATGAAGATCTGCATGAGACAAGATTTAAGATGGCAACTTATTCGTACGAACTGATGTAGGGTCTGCAGGCAGATCAGACTATAGTACGCCATGTAAGGAATGCAAGCAAGTTATCGATTAATTCCCGGGAATGCTAATTTATCTTTACCCCCTCATGTTAATTCTTTGCTGAAGATTTATTAGGCCACGGCGTTTATAATGGCTATCTTTATCGGATATTATTGAGATGTACAACATTAAGTAATCGATTCGCTTCTTTTCTCTACTATTCTTCCGGTTCCGTTTCTTCTACTTTTTATTGCATTGGCTCAGTATTTTTAAAACTATTTAATTTTTATTGTATGAACATGTACGTTTCAAACCTGGGATTTCAGGTAAATGATGAAGAGTTGAAGACTCTTTTCAACAAATTCGGAGAAGTGACTTCAGCTAAGGTTGTGATGGACAGAGAAACTGGGAGATCGCGTGGGTTCGGCTTTGTAGAAATGGCCGATGCAGCAGCTGAAGAAGCTATGAAGAGCCTGGACGGGACGCAGGTAGACGGCAGAGCCATATCGGTAACAAAGGCAAGGCCTAAAACGGACAACCGTAGCGGCGGTGGTGGCGGGTCTTATTCCCGGGATAAAGGTAGTCGTTGGTAGTAGCCGTGGACGATAAACATCATAAAATAAAAGCCTTCAGCGATCTGGAGGCTTTTGAAATAATCTGTATCGGTTGATTAGTTATCAGTTGTATTCCTCACCCCGTTGAAACGCTTCGTAGGCCGCATGGACTTCCTTTGCAATGCTTTCCGGCAGTCCATGTAGCTTCAGTTTTTCCCAGGAGATGGTAGCTGGAAAGAACTGATCCAGGCTTTGATGGTGATTTCTGAGGTAGTCGCGTTTTTCCATCGGCCAGCGCGGCTCTCCTTTTTCGAAGAAATCGATGAACTTCACTTCAACGCTGTTAAAATTTTGTTTTAAGAGATCGAGACCGGAATGTTTTTTAATCATGTAAATTATTATAGTTAAAGGTAAGCATAATATGACAAGTGAACAGATCGAAAAATTTCTCGGAGCCGCCAAAGATGAACATCATGAGCCGGCGAAAATTTTCTTCAAGACAAGAAGTACAGTAGAAGGGGTTTTTATAAAAACGCCCGATTATATGGAGTTGAAAAGAAAGAACTTCTGGCGTATCGTCTCGGTGAAGAATTTAGACGATTACAGGACATCCAAAGATGTCAACCTGTCCAGGATCTTTAATGGCGCCGAATTCACGCGGCTGTCGCAGCAGAAGTGATAATATCCCTCTGCTTAATAGAACTCTGAAGGCTGTTCACTCACTGAAATGATTTTTCCATCGAATGTCGTTTTGTCGAGAGAGGCAATGGCCTGCTTGGCCTGTGCCGCTACAGGCATATTGACCTGTCCGCTCTTCAACGACCGTCCGTTCAACGCATTTCTGTTGACCATGGCTGAATCGACATTTCCATAGGGAGAGAACAGCTTTCTTATTTCGGAATCTGTAGTATTGAGACTGATGTTGGCTATTTTGATATTCATGGTGGCGTATTGAGGCCAAAAATAGCCTATTTCCGACCATTCCATCCAAAAACTTACCGCGGCGTCCGATCGGTCACTGTTTGATCTTTTGACGGACCAGCACAGTACAGGATGAGCAGATCTTTTTTTCTTCCTATATTGGTAAGACCGATCTATATAGAAATTATTGTAGATTTAACCAACGAATGCTTATCGAGTCTTGCCATAATGAAATCTGGGCCAGGTTGCGCGACGGTGACCGGGAAGCCCTGCTGAGCTTATACAAAGATCATTACTTAGGCCTCATGAACTATGGGCTCAAACTCACTGGCAACAAAGAACTGACCAACGACTGCATCACCCAGATCCTCCTCCGCTTATGGGATATTCGGCACCGGTTGCCGGCCGTAGAAAATCCCCGATCTTATCTACTCACCTGCCTCAGACGGGAACTTTTTTCAGAGATCCGGGCCGAAACGGCAAGGACCACCGGCAGCAGAGGTCTGCTGCGGATATCCGATGCATCCGAACCCTCTTACGAAGAATATATTATTCAATTGCAAACGAACAAGGCCCTGGCCGAACAGCTGATGAAAGCCCTGAATCGGCTGACGAGCAGGGAAAAGGAATTGCTGCGGCTGAAATTCTTCGAGGACCTGGATTACGATGAGATCGCAGTCCGATGCAATATTACCAAACGTACCGCTTACAATATCATCCATTCCGCCCTGAAAATACTGAAGTCGCTGTTCGCGGCCAGCTCCAATAATGGCCTGGTCGCCGACCCTGCATTGCTGGTATTCGCTTGCCTGCTTTTTTTTCAGTAGATCTATAGTAAAAAATCGTATTCCGTTCCTCTATAAGAAAAACGGGCCTTTGTATGGATTACAGGGAATATCAAGCGGAAGATTTATTACTCGATGCATCCTTCCGGGATTATTGCCTGGGTAAAGATGAAAAGGCAGTCAGCTTGTGGGAAGACTGGCTGGCAGCAAACCCGGATAGACTCCATGCAGTCCGGGAGGCGAAGCAACTCTACAGCCTGTTGAACGGGCAACATTCTGCTATAACGTTTTTGCCAGATGAAAAAGCTTTTCGTTTGCGGTTTGCCGGGCACCTGGGGGAAGAGCTACGCCCGGAATCCGCGCCCAAAAGAAAGTGGTACTATGCAGGCGCCATTGCCGTATCACTGGCCGCTGTTCTGTTATTTATCCTTTTGCCCCGCCAGATACATACGCCGCCTTCTCCCATCAGCCGGAACGCTCCCACTGAATATGTCAAGACGAGTAAGGCGGGGGAAAGGAAGTCTTTCCAATTACCCGATGGCAGCAAGGTCATGCTGAATGCCGGCAGCACACTGCACATCCCCGCCGGTTTCAATCGTTCCGGGCGTGAGGTCACCCTGGAAGGAGAGGCCTTTTTCGATGTAGCACGGGATGTCCGGAAACCATTTGTGATCCATACCAGCGCAATGGACATCAAGGTGCTGGGCACCACATTTAATATCAAAGCGTATTCCGGCGACGCACAGACAGAAGCCTCCCTGCTGGCCGGCTCCGTGGAAGTGCTGGTGAAAGATGGCCAGGATAAAAAATTCATCCTTCGGCCGAGCGAGAAGATCATCGTACCGAACAGGCTCAAGACCATGCCATCAAATGATTCCTCCCGGGCAGGAATATCCCGGCGGGGATCGGGGCGTTACAAGATCAGACGATTAAGTTTCAATAAGGCGGACAGCTCGCTGGTGGAGATCAGTTGGACGGAAAGCCGGCTGGCATTCAATGACGATAGTTTTGAAGAGATCGCCCGCCAGCTGGAAAGATGGTATGATGTGTCCATCCGCTTTGAAGATGAATCGGTCAGTAAGTTCCGGTTCACTGCCACTTTTGACAAAAAGACGATCGAACAGGTGCTGAATGCTTTGCAGCTATCCAGGTCCTTTACGTACCGGCAGGAAGAGGGAAATCAGATCGTCATCGGTGGTTCGGGTCAGGGTCACTAACAACTCTACATACGAGAAAGGGGAATGTTGGCACATCCCCCCTTTCTAAGTTTTCAGGGACAGGTCCGCGGAAAGGTCACTGTCCCCTTTATTAAAACTTTAAAAACCATATTAAAGGTATGAAAAAAAGGCTGCGGGGCCGGATGCATCCTTGTGTCTGGGCGCTAACCAAAATTGCATTGCTTATGAAGCTGGCTTTTGTCATTATTCTCCTTACCTGTATGCATGTTTCGGCTACGGGCTATTCTCAGGAAGCCAGACTGACACTGGACATGAAACAGGTGACAATTGGCAAGGTATTGAAAGTCATCGAAATGCGTACTGACTACCATTTTGTCTATTCCAGTAATATCTTCCCGACGGAACAGGTGGTCAATGTAAGCGTTAAAGAAAAGCTGGTGTCGGACATTCTCGCGCAGCTGCTGGCGGGGACGGGATTTACCTTTAAAAAAATTGACGACCTGATCGTCCTGACCAGTCGGGGATTGTCAGATGCCGTCGATCACGAAGTCAAAGGGAGGGTCTTTGTTTCTTCCACGAGCGAGCCAATGGGCGGAGTGACGATAACAGTGGAAGGTACCGCCGTCGCCACGGTAACGGACGGAAAAGGCGAGTTCACGATCAAAGTACCTGACAAAGGGGTGTTGGTTGTCTCTTCGGTCGGATACATTACCCAGCGGATCGAGGTAGGCAGCCGTACCACGCTGGACATCGGGTTGATTGAAACTTCCAAAGACCTCAACCAGGTGATCGTGGTGGGCTATGGCACCCGTAAGAAGCGGGATATCATCAGTGCTGTCTCGGAGATCGGTCCCGCAGACATTGAAAAGAGCACGGCGATCTCTCCTGAGCTGGCGATGAAGGGCCAGATGGCAGGCGTCAACGTCGTTTCCGGCGGCGGCGATCCCAGCGCCAGGCCTACCGTCCGCATCAGAGGGGTAAGCACCTTTAACTTTGCCGATCCCCTCTATGTAGTCGACGGTGTGCCCATTGCGGAAGGCGGGGCAGGAGCCACCGTCGACGCGGTGAATGACCCTACCCGGCGGACTCCCGTCAATATTTATACGATCGTCAATCCCGACGATATCGCCTCTATCACAGTGTTGAAAGATGCTGCCGCGGCAGCCATCTATGGGGTAAGGGCCGGCAATGGAGTCATTCTGATCACGACGAAGTCGGGAAAAAAAGGCCCGGTGCATGTCGACGTCAATACGCTGGACGGCGAACAAAAAGTTCCCAAAACATTCAAAGTGCTGAATACCCAGCAATATGCGACTTTCTATCAAAACTCCTATGCCGCTTATCCGCTGCTGAGCACCGGGGGAACTCCCCTGCCGATCGGCCAGGCATCCACTTTCGGTCCGTTTTTCGATCCGACGAGCCCGCAATATCTGGGAAATAGTCCGACCTATAACTGGCAGAAGGCCGTTATCAACCAGCATGCGCAATTGCAAAACTACGATATCAGGGTCAGCGGCGCTACGGACAATACGACCTATAATTTCTCCTTCGGATATTCCAATAACGACGGTCCGATCATCGGGTCCAATGTCCAACGGTATAGTGTATCGACCAACATTAGTTCCCGGGTGGGAAAATATATCGAGACGGGCATCAATCTCCGGTTGATCCAGGAATACATTCTCGGCAACCAGGGGTCCGGCGGTAATGACCTGACCTCCTTCGAGGCGCCACCATGGCAGCCTATCTATGACAAATCAAATCCCTATGGATATGCTCCGCTATACGCTCTGACGGCGCCTATCACTCCTACGACATTTACCTACAATAATCTCTACGGCGAAACCTATACCATGTATCAGAATGTCGGCGGGGAACTGGCGACCAATATCCAGAAGTACAGGAATCAATCGGCTATAGGGAGTGCCTACCTGCAGCTGCAGCCTATTCCCGGATTGAAGATCAAGGGGACCTTCAGCGGTCAGCAATATGCGATCGACGGCAATAACTACGTCGATTTTAACAACTGGGAATTCGGGCAAACCCCCTCTAATCCCTATACCGGTGTTCCTAACCCGAATGCTGCTACCACCCCGGACGGATTGGAACTGTCGACGGCTACGACCACCAACATTATCGGGGCTGGAAACGTGGATTACCAGCACGACTTCGGGAAACATCATATCGATTTCACCGCCGATGCCTCCCACCAGGAATGGACCTGGTACACAACCCTGATCCATTCCTTTGTCTATTCCAGCGATCCCAGCCTTCGCTATTTCAATGCGCAGGGTACCGAACAGGGGGCCTACCTGGAAAATCAGCACCGGGTATATGTGGGCTACCTGGGACGGTTCAGCTATAACTACGATGGCAAATACTATATAGAGGGAGTGGTCCGCCGGGATGGATCTTCCGCCTTTGCCCCCGGCCATCAATATGGTACGTTCCCTTCCGGGTCTGCAGGATGGCGGATATCGAAGGAGTCATTCATGAAAAATGTCACCTGGCTCAATGACCTGAAGATCCGGGGCAGCTATGGATCGCTGGGTAATGACCAGACGACGGGCGGCTGGCAATATCTGTCGGTGGCTAACGTCAATCCCCCTTCTTATACGCTCGGGCCCGGCACCCAGACGAACAATGTGGGCACGGCCTTTGGAAATTTCGCCAATACGTCGCTGACCTGGGAAAAAGTACAATCCGGGAATATCGGTTTTGACGCTTCTTTCCTCAACGGGTTCTCTCTCAGCATGGATTGGTATCACAAGATCACCAACGGAATCATCCAAAACACCAGCCTGACACCCAGCTCAGGCATCCAGGAACCGGCCAACATCAATGTGGCCAAAGTGCTGAACAGGGGTTTTGAATTCCAGGCGGGGTACAACCAGAATATCGGGCAGGTAGGGATCTCCGTTACCGCCAACTTTTCAACAGTCCATAATGACGTCCTGGCCCTGAATGACGGCGCCGCCGCAAGAGTATCGGGTTATAATAACGGTCAGAACCTGCAGGTAGGTCAGCCGATCGGTTTCATTTACGGTTATAAGGTAGGGGGTATATTCCAGAACCAGGCGCAGATTGCCAAGTACGACGCCTCCGTAACGGACAAGATCTCCACTCAGCAGGCGCCGGGGGATCTGTGGTTCCAGAATTTATACGGGCAGCCGACGGCTGGTTCCACGGCCCAGAACCCGAAAAAGGACAGCGTCGTGGATGCCAATGATCAGACGAATATCGGGTCGACTATTCCTAAGTATACCTATGGGTTCTCGCTCAGCGCCAATTATAAAGGTTTTGACGCCTCTGTATTCTTCCTGGGCGTGGGCGATGTGAAGAAATACAACAACGCCCGTGTGGCAGGGGAAGCGATGAACAGCAATGGCCGGAATCAATGGACCACGGTATTGGATGCCTGGACCCCGACCCATACGAACACCAATATGCCCAGGGCGGTATACCAGGATCCCAATGGGAATATAAATAACCGTGCTTCAGACCGGTTCGTGGAAAGCGCTGCTTTTTTCCGGCTGGGCACCTTGCAGGTGGGATATAACCTGCCGAAAAGCTGGTTGAATTCAACCCGGGCTTTCCAGGGTCTTCGGTTGTTCGTGGAAGGGATCAACCTGTTTACCATCACCAAGTATACGGGGCTCGATCCTGAAAACGATACCAATCCTTCGACCAGGCAGTTTCTGGCCGGTGTCAGGGCATCTTTTTAATTCGAAAAAACTACAAATTATTCCGATGAAAAGGATAACAATAATAAAAGCAGGGATGGTGTTGGGGGTGATTCTCTTAATGACGATCACCTGCAAAAAAAATCCCCTGGACGTTCCTTCTCCCACCGCGAATGAACAGACCTATTTCACCACACCCGCAGCTTTCAATGCAGTGGTGCTGGGGGCATATGCCGCACTAACGGATTTTTATTCTTCGACCAATGAAACGGGGTCAGGACAATGGGAAGGTGAGGTCACCTGGCTCCCGGGGGACGACCTGACCAATGGGACTGCGCAACCATACGAGGATTTCAGCAATGCGATCAATCCTTCGGAACCCTACCTGGGTGATTTTTTCAATAGCAGTTATTTGCTGCTGGGAAGGGCAAACACCGTTTTACAGGCGATCAAACAGGCAGCGCCCGGCGTATTCACCAACGCCACGCTGGAGAACAATTATGAAGGGGAGGCGCTGTTTCTGCGGGCCTTCGGACATTACCAGTTGTGGAATGTCTTCGGTACGGCGCCATTAGATACCATCGTCGTCACTGCCACCTCGCAGATCAATGCGCCCAGCTCAACGGGCACCCAATTACTCGACCAGGCGATTGCTGACCTGACCCTGGCGGCTACGCTGTTGCCACCTTCCTGGGACCAGGCGGACCTCGGCCGGGTAACGGCTAATTCGGCCTACGGATTGCTTGGTAAATGCCTGGTGTTCCGGGCCTCGGCGACCAAAAGCGCTGCAGATTACACGGCTGCATTGGCTGCCTTTGCGAAAATCAGCGGGGTAAGCCTCACTGCCAATTACGAGGACAATTTCAGTGCGAAAACAGAAAACAATCCGGAGTCCTTATTCGAGTTCCAGGCCGGAGTGGCGACCTCGACCTCCACGAATGCCTGGCTGGCCAATGACCAGTGTAACTGCGGCGTAGCCAGTGCCTATTGGCAGGTTTTCGGCGAACCGGGTCAGGCCGCCTCCTATATGGGCGGCAATCTCTATTATGCCACCGCCAAATTGGTGAGCATCTTCGATCCCGCCGATCCGAGGTTACCGCTGACCTATAATACCAAGGACTCCACGATCACCAAGTATATCCTAAACGATCTGCCGGACGGCGGCGTCAATTCGGACAATAACGTGCGGATCCTCCGGTATGCCGATGTCCTGCTATTGGAAGCGGAAGCGACCCTCCAGTCCGGCGGCAGTACGGCCACGGCCATCGGGTATATCAACCAGGTCAGGGACCGGGCCAGGAATATGGTGACCGGCGGGACTGCGCCGGCAGACCTCAGCCTGGCGCAGACGAATATGGATTCAGTGATGCAGTGGATCATGGACGAGCGCTTGCGGGAATTATCCTGCGAAGGCGGCCGCTGGTATGACCTTCGCCGTTGGTCCATCGGCGGAACGATTACACTCAGTGATGCCTTCTTTAGTTCCGACGAGCCGACACGGATGAGCTGGGATCCGCATTATCTTTACTTTCCGATCCCTATCACGGAGACGTCGAAGAATCCGCTGATCACGCAAAACCCGGGATATTGAGAAGGCTTGTTTTTCTCAAAGATTTTTTTGAATGGATACTGTGCAATACGCGGGGGCAATATCTATTGCTCCCGCTTCTTGTTATCCTGGCCGCCTGCCACTCGCATCCGACCCTGTTCCACAGACTGCCGTCGGTCTATACAGGGATTCACTTCAATAACAAGGTTACCGAAAACGACTCCATCAATCCCATCGACCTGGAATTCTTGTATAATGGCGGCGGGGTGGCGGTCGGAGATTTCAACCGGGATGGCCTGCCGGATCTCTATTTTACAGGTAGCATGGTGTCTAATAAATTATATCTCAACCGGGGAAACCTTCATTTCGAAGATGTAACAGAACGGGCTAAGGTCACCGGTGAGGGGAAATGGTGTAGCGGCGTATCGGTTGTCGATATCAACAATGACGGCTGGCCGGATATTTATGTCTGCGCCAGTATCAAAAAAGATCCGGTCCAAAGGACGAACCTCCTGTATGTCAACCAGGGGCTGGATAAAAATGGCATTCCTGTCTTTAAGGAAATGGCGGCGGAATATGGCCTGGCAGATACCAGCTATTCCGTGCAGGCCGCATTCTTCGATTATGATAACGACGGGGACCTCGATATGTACCTGGTGACGACCAAGCTTGCGCGACGTACCGCGACCCAATTCTCGTTCAGCGGTAATGGCCTCCCTCACGACCGGACGGATGTAGACAAACTGTACCGAAATGACTGGAGCGATTCCCTGCATCACCCTGTCTTCACCGATGTATCTCAACAGGCGGGCATCGTCGATCCGGGCTATGGATTGGGGGTATCGATCGTGGATATCAACCGGGATGGTTGGAAGGATATTTATGTGACGAATGATTATTTGAGCAGTGATCTGCTGTACATCAACAATAAAGACGGTACGTTCACGAATAAAGTCGGCCGTTATTTCAAGCATACTTCGCAGAATGCCATGGGCAATGATATCGCCGACATCAATAATGACGGCCTGGCGGACGTACTCACCGTGGATATGAACCCGGCGGACAATTACCGGAAGAAAAAAAATATGGGTGGCAATAACTATGCTGTTTACCAGAACATGGTGAATGGGAATTATATGCTGCAGTATGTCAGAAATACGCTTCAGCTGAATATGGGCCCGCGGATCAATGCATCTGACTCCATCGGGGATCCGGTATTCGGCGATATTGGTTTTTATACGGGAACAGCCGAAACGGACTGGAGCTGGAACCCGTCCATCGCTGACATCGACAATGACGGCAACCGGGACATCCTCATCACCAACGGCTATCCCCGGGATGTGACCGACCATGATTTTGTGGCCTATAAAGCAATGGCTGCCGCAACGGTATCGAAAAAAGACCTGATCGCGCAGATCCCGCAGATCAAGATCCCCAACTATGCCTTTAAGAATACCGGGAACCTGCAATTCGAAAATAAAACTCTGGAATGGGGATTGGGCACGCCTTCTTTTTCTAACGGGGCTGTCTATGTCGACCTCGACAATGACGGAGACCTGGATTATGTGGTGAATAATATCAATGATGAAGCTTTTGTGTACGAGAATACGACGATCAGTAACGGTCATCCCAACCCTGCGGCCGGTTATCTGAACGTCCGCTTCAAAGGCAGCCCGAAGAATGTGGCTGGCATCGGGGCCTGGGCCGAGATTTATTATGGTGGCGGCCAGCGACAGGTATATGAGAACTCTCCGTACCGCGGCTATCTGTCTACCGTGGACGCCATGGCGCATTTCGGGTTGGGTGCGGTCGGGACCGTGGACTCTGTCGTGATCAAGTGGTCGAATGGGCGGCGGCAGGTGTTGCTGAATGTACAAGCCAATCAAACAATCACGGCGGATATTCGCAATGCGGTGCTGCCATATAGCTGGGACACGCCCCTGGTCGCTACGGCTACCTTATTCACGGATATCACGGCTGCAGTGAAGGTCGGCTATCAGCATCACGAAAGAGATTATATCGATTTCAATGCGGAAAACCTGCTGCCGCACAAACTATCGCAGTACGGCCCTTCGCTGGCTGCAGGCGACCTTGACGGCAACGGACTGGACGATATCTTTATCGGAACGAGCGCCGGCACCTACCTGCAGCAATACCTGCTCCAGCAACCCGACGGAAAATTCGTCAGCCGGGAATTGCCTGGCCTCACGGGTAGGGACCCCGGCTATGCCGAAAACCTGGGAACGCTCATCTTCGATGCGGATGGCGATGGTCATCCGGATCTGTATTGCGCCGGCGGTAGCAATGAATTCCCGGCGGGTTCGACCAATTACCGGGACCGGTTATGGATGAATGACGGGAAGGGCAATTTTACCCTGGATACGACGGGAGCCGTCCCTGTCAATTATACGAGTAAGAGCTGTGTGAAGGCAGCCGATTTCGATCATGACGGGGATCTCGACCTGTTCATCGGTGGCCGCGTACTACCGGGGAGTTATCCGCTGCCGGTCAGCAGCTGCATCTACCGGAACGACTCCCGGCCCGGCCATCCGCATTTTACTGATGTCACGGATTCCGTAGCCCCGGGATTGCGCGATATCGGGATGAGCTGCGATGCCATCTGGACGGATTTTGATAATGACGGCTGGGTAGACCTGATCGTGGTCGGGGAATGGATGCCCCTTTGCTTTTTCAGGAATGACCACGGGAAATTGGTGAATGTGACTGCGGGGTCGGGCATGGCAGGGGAAATAGGGTGGTGGAACAGTATCACGGCAGGGGACTTCGATAATGACGGGGACATCGATTATGTGATCGGTAATCTCGGTCAGAATTCTTTTTACCGGGCCAGCAAAGAACATCCGGTTGGTATGTATGCGAAGGATTATAATGGCGATGGAAAGCTGGATCCGATCCTCACGCAATTCTTGCCGGACCAGAACGGAGTGATGAAAGAATTTCCGATGGCTTCCAGGGATGAGATGATCCGGCAGCTGCCTTTCTTAAAAAAGAAATTCCCCACCTACAAGGATTATGCGGTGGCGGAATTCAAGGATCTTTTTTCGCCGCAGGAATTGACGGGAGCGTATACCCGGCAGGCTAATAATTTCCAGAGTATCTACCTTGAGAACCTGGGGAATGGAAGATTCAGCATGCATCCGCTGCCGGCAGAGGCGCAGCTGGCGCCGGTGTATGGGATGGTGGTGGACGATTTCGATCAGGACGGGAATTTGGACCTGGCCCTTACCGGAAACGACTTCGGGAATGAGGTTACCGACGGGCGGTACGATGCCTTTAATGGATTGGTTTTGCTGGGCGACGGCAAGGGTGGGTTCCGTCCCCGCACGATCCTGCAGAGCGGATTGTACATCCCCGGCGATGGGAAAGCCCTCATCAGGTTGAACGGGCCCGGGAGTACCTCGATGCTGGCGGCATCGCAGAATGGCGGTCCGCTGAAGCTATTCAAGAATAACGGGGACCGGCAATGGATCCGGCTGAAGGATGATGACAGGGTTGCGTTGATTTATTTGCGCAACGGGAAGATAAGGCGGGAAGAGCTGAGCTATGGAACATCTTTTTTGTCCCAGTCCTCGCGGATCATCGCGCTGGATAAGAGCATTCGCCAAATAACGATCATCAATGGGAAGGAGCAGTGGCGGACGATAACCAACCATTAGTGTCCAGCCAGTTCCGGCAACGCTCCATCCATAGCTCGTTGTTATCTTTAACGAACAAGCCGTAACCGTGACCGCCCTTTTCATAGAGATGCAGTTCGGCCGGGACGTGATGTTTGAGCAAGGCCTCGTAGAAGAGAATGCTGTTAGCGGGATTGACGGCCGGATCGTCGCTGGATTGTACCAGGAAGGCAGGTGGAGTATGGTCGGTGACCTGCAGTTCATTGGAAAAATAGTCAATCTGATCCTGGGTCGGATGTTTGCCGATGAGCTGTGCACAGGATCCCTGATGGGCGACCGCCTCCTGGCAGCTGATCACGGGATAGATGAGGAGCAGAAAATCGGGACGCAGACTGGTATTACGATGGTTGGGGATAAGTGCTGTTGCAAAATGCGTTCCGGCTGTTGCAGCAAGATGGCCGCCTGCTGAAAAGCCCATGATGCCGATGCGTATGGGATCGATAGTCCATTCGGGGGCATGCTCTCTGACAATCTTGATCGCCTGTTGCGCATCCTGAAGTGCGCCGATCGATCTGTCCACCATGGTGGAATCATCGGGGATGCGATATTTCAGCATGATCGCGGTAACGCCGAACTCATTGAATTTTTTGGCGACGTCGGCGCCTTCGTGACCCGTCGCCTCAACCCAGTAGCCGCCGCCGGGACAAATGATGACGGCTGTGCCATTGGACTTCCCTTTCGGGGGAAGGAATAAAGTCAGCGTAGGTCGGGAGATCTTGCTGATGATGAGGCGGCCCTCGTTATCACTGCCGGATTTTTCTCTGTCGGGAATGGGCCGGCTGTTGGGGATGCTGTCGGGATAGAGTGGCATGATGGTTTGAGTGCGCGCCAGGAACGGCAGGAGGCTGGAGACGGCGAAAAAAAAGAAGAGCTTTTTCATGATGGCTGAGTTGATAAAGACAAGCAAAAACGATCGCATGGTCAAATGTAAACGATTTTGAAAAATATCGGCATATTTCGTAGTAAATTGGCTGTGTTTCCACCTCTACATTTGATTAACCAATAAACAAACAATATGAAACTTGCCTGGCTCATTGGCCTTTGCTGTATGATCGGCATCGGGGCCGCGAGGAATTCCTCCGACAACGGGATGCACCCCGACAAAGACGGGTTCATGTCTATCTTCGATGGAAAGACCCTGAATAATTGGAAAGGAGATTCGACTTACTGGCGGGTGGAAGACGGTTGCCTGGTGGGGGTGGTCACGCCGGCAACGCTATTGAAACGGAATACTTTCATCATCTGGCAGGGAACCATGCCTGAGAATTTTGAGATCAAGGCCGAGTTCAAAGTCTCCGCCCTGGGGAATAGCGGGATCAATTATCGAAGCGAGCCGATCGGGGGGCAGCCCAATTCGTTGCGAGGATACCAGGCGGATCTGAATGGGCCGGGTGAATATACAGGCAGTAATTATGAAGAGCGTCGCCGGACTACGTTGGCCTCGCGCGGGCAGAAGGTCATTCTGCCGCCCATCCCTGCCACCGATTCGTTGAGTCAGCATATCAAGGACAATCAATGGCTGCCGAAGATCGTCACGGGATCATTAGGCGATCCGGAAGTATTAAAAGCCGCCATCAAAGCCGATGATTGGAACGAATATCATATCGTGGTCAGGGGCAACCATATGCAGCATTATATAAATGGGGTGTTGATGAGCGATGTGACGGACAATGACACGGTGAACCGGCGGTTTACAGGATGGATGGGCGTGCAGGTTCATGTTGGGCCGCCGATGCGGATAGCGTATCGTAAATTTCGGTTAAAAACGCTGCCGCGGTCCTGATTTTATAGAGACCTCTAAAAATAAAAAGATCGGGGGATGCCCCCGATCTATGAAATATTCTCCGTTGTGGATTGGCTAATTCAGTTCTGGATTGGCTAATTCAAAGCATCTGCGATCTTCGCTTTGCTTGCCTTGACAACCTGCCTTCCTTTATCGACCAAATCAGAAACTTCGTCTTCCGCCTGTTCCTTCAGATCATCGAATTTCCCCCGAATTTTTTTCCGGGTCGAAGAACCTTTATCAGGTGCAATCAGCATTCCAATTCCGATGCCGGCGAGCAGTGCTAATAATGTCTTATTCATATGATTTTATTTTATTCTCTACTTAATTCTAAAAGCGTGCCATGATTGGCTGACGATGAATAACTGACCTTTGGAAATAGACAATAGCTGAAGAGTTTGCTTGATCGGGGAATATATTGCCCATGAAAAGGCGCTTTATGCATAACTTTAAAAATGCAGCACCAAGAATTTGAACCTCCTGAAGAGCTACAGGATACCATCAAGTGCTTTTGGTACAACAGCAAAGAGTCAGGAGAACCGGAATCGAGTTTCGAGGTGCAACCGGATGGCTACGCGGAAATCATTTTTTATTTCGGAAGCCTCAGTAGCCTATCGAACAATGGCAGCTTACAGCCATTGCCATCACCGTTTATGATGGGTCTGCTCAATCAGCCTGTTGTTTTGTACACAAAAAACCGGTTGGAAATCATTGGTATCCGGTGCTTTCCCTGGACCGTGTTCGATTTGCTTGGACTTCCGTCCGGTAAAGACGGGCTACGCATATTGGACCATCCTGTCGCTCAGCTTCAATCCGTGTTGAATAAATCGATCCATGCCGGTAGGGTAGAGGAGGCGCTGGCGCAGGTAAAGCAGTATTTCCAGACTGCACGATCGCAAGTCGCTATTGACAGTATGCTATTCAAAGCAGGCGTTGCTATGCGGAGCGCTAATGGCACCATGCCGGTAAGCCAGGTAGCGGCGGCGGCTCATGCGACGGTTCGGACATTGGAAAGGAAGTTCAAGCAATCTTCCGGCTATGCTGTTAAAGATGTGTCGGGTCTAATGCGCTTTGAGCAGGTTCGAAACCGTTTATGGCATTATCCGGAGTCCAATCTTGCCGGTCTGGCTCATGAGCTCGGCTATGCGGATCAAGCCCACCTAAGCAGGGAATTCAAACGTTACAGCGGCGCTACGCCTGGGGCATTTGCGCGAAAAGCGAAGAAAGGACGACAGGCCGTCAGCAACGATTTTGTCGCGTTTATACAATCCTGACCCGGGAACATTCCGGAATTTTGTGTTTATGAAAGATGTCATTATTTCCGGCGCAGGACCTGTAGGCCTATTCCTCGCCTGCGAATTGGCCCTGGCCAAATGTTCAGTCCTGATACTTGAAAAGGCAGCGGATCCGCAATCACCCTTAAAGCAGTTACCATTCGGGATGCGGGGACTTTCGGCGCCCACCATCGAAGCGCTTTATCGTCGTGGGCTGCTAAAAGAACTGGAGCTGCATAAACGCGTTAAGGTCCCACATGCCGGACAAGGACCCCGTCAGGCAGGTCACTTCGCCGGTATCCCCTTTTATTCCGACAATATTGACACCTCCCAGTGGAAGTATCGACTGCCAAGTTCTACCGACACCAGTTTGTTGACTGAAATGCAGGAGATAGAAACGGTGCTGGTCCGTCGCGCAGAAACCCTCGGCGTAGAGATCAGGCGTGGCCTTGCCATTACTGACTTTCATCAAACCGCAAATGGGGTGACTGTTGAGTCTGCTGAACAATCGTTTCAAGCTAAATGGCTCGTCGGTTGCGATGGCAGCCGTAGTGTCGTTCGCAAGGCCGGTGGTTTTGAATTTGCCGGTACAGAGCCGGAATTTACCGGCTACTCTACTCAGGTTGACATAGCCGATCCGGAGAAGCTCAGTCCGGGCCGAAATGTGACAGCAAGAGGTATGTACCTGCAATCCCAGCCAGGTTACCTGATCATGCAGGATTTTGATGGCGGGGCGTTTCATCATGCAGAAAAGCCGATTACGCCTGAGCACGTTCAGGCTGTGATACGTCGCATCTCGAACACCGACGTTACTATCAGTGCCCTGCATATCGCCACCACGTGGACCGACAGGGCACGGCAGGCCACTACCTACCGGAACGGACGGGTACTTTTAGCCGGCGATGCCGCCCATATCCATGCGCCATTGGGAGGTCAGGGACTTAATCTTGGGCTGGGCGATGCCATGAACCTGGGTTGGAAGCTTGCTGCAACCATTCAGGAGAAAGCCCCGGAGGGTCTGTTGGATAGTTACTATACCGAACGATACCCCATTGGTGTGCAGGTTCTGGACTGGTCACGTGCTCAGGTGGGTATAATGAGACCAGACCCGGATGCCCGCGCGCTGAATGCTATTTTCCGCGACCTCATGAATACGCGCGATGGCGCCACCTATATTGCAGGCCGGGTATGGGGTATACATACGCATTACGATTCCGGTGGTTCCGGTGGTGAACATCCGCTGGTGGGTCATAGCGTTCCCAACTTTGAGCTGGAAGACGGTATAACGATTGGCGGGCTCATACACGATGGTCAGGGAATCTTGCTTGACTTCGATAGGAATCCATCTCTAAAAACCTGGGTGGACAATTATGGAGACTACATCAGGTATGTTTCGGGTAAGGCAAAAGAGCAATTGGGCTTGAGCGCTGTACTGATACGCCCTGATGGGTTTATCGTCTGGGCTGCTGACCAGCAGGTTGATCTTTTGGCAGTCAAAGAAGCTGCCGCGAAGTGGTTTGTTGCCCCGGCCCCGGTTCCTTAAAGCACCGCTACTTTTGAATCCCGGAAGCTTTTCTCAAAGGACCGACTGATCATCAGCGTCTTTAACCGCTGCTCGATGTCCCCTTTCAGCTTTTTATCGCCACTCATCATTTTCCGGCTTCGGTTCAGCGCATCCTGGTATAGCCCGATCGCCCGGTCTTCCTCCCCGTTGTTTTCGGCCTGCATCGCTTCCCAATAGCGGTGGGAAAGATCGGAAGCTTTTCGCATCCGAAGCAGCACCAGGAGCAGCACAATGAAGACGGCTCCTCCGGCAACATATAGAAAGGGTGTGAGTGTCATTCTTACAAGGTAGACAATCTTTTGTGAAGGGCAGGGTTAATTAACAGTTTGAGTTTTGCACAGGATGTTCACGGGCAGGTACTATCCGGTAGATGTTTTTAAAAAAATGCTAAAAATATTGGCAATTTGTTTATCTTTGGCTTTTAGTTCACCTATATTGATAAGATCCGGGCTTTCGGGCCCGGGTTTTTGTTTCTCGGGAGAGGCGTGTCTCACCATCCGAACACCCATTTTTTTCCCTTGTCCGAACTAAGAATAAAGCCTCCGCTATGACCGAGTTTCGCGATGACGTCGCAGTTCTTTTTCTGACCATATTCCAGGAATGAACTAAGATAGTTGAAAAAATTCAGTCCCCGCGGCAGCCGGGCATTGCCCTGCAATTCGGCCGCACAGGTGGTATCCAGGTCCCTATCGGCATCATCGGTATCATCTCCGCCCAATAAAATGACGATGTCCCGGGTCAGCATATTTTGGCGTATACGGTCGGCGCCCATGGCTTGTGCATAGTCGCTGAGTTCGGTCAGGCCTTTAGGATAGCGGTTGTATTGACCGCAGCCGGTGGAGTCTGGCACGACAAAAGTTCCATCCGCGTCAGGCCTCCTGGCATCGAGGTACATATAGGACGAAGGATTCATCACGATAAAGCGGAATCGAACGGCGGGCAGCAGATCGGGAAGGGGTGTAAGGGCGGAATATCTTTGCACGAACTGGCCCCCGGCCGAGTGCCCCGCCACGACCACTTTGCGAATGTTTGGAAATTTACCGGAGCTCAGCACAAAACAGATCAGGCTATCCATTACCTCGTAAGAGTTCATGGAGACCTTATGGCCCCTCCAGTCATTAATAATGGACTGCCTGCCATCCTTCCACTCCGCGCTTCTCCAGTATAAGAACTTGTTCGCAAGCCGGTAGTTCTCAAGGTCCTCGTCATTGGCATAATGGGGGGAAATGGTCAGGGTTGTTTTGCCTTCGCCGGCGAAAGAAACCGCATCGATCGCCGATTCAAAAGCGCCCACAGCGTTCCGGTAGAGGCCGTGGATGTTGATGAATAGGGTGCGAACAGCCGTATCCATTCTGTTCAGGCTAATATTCGAGGCGAAGTGGAGAGCCTGCGTTTCGCCGTTTTTGTGCGTTTCGAATATATAGGGAGGAACATGTTGGGTCTTTGCCTGCAGCGCCGCATTGTGGTTGAGGTGCGAGCCGATGATATGCTGTGCTGCGCCAGGGTGGGGCAGCATGGTGAGGGTGGCGAATAATATCGTTACGCCCGGGATGCCGTATCGTTTTGGTTTAACTATGCTGAAGTCCATAATGCTAATAGCGTTTCTTCAAGTTATGACATCCGAAAGGGACAACCATGGCCGAAGCGGGCATTAACGAACAATTAGCCAGAAAGGCATCATAGGATGAATACGGAAGATTTGAATGTATTGTGAAATCCAAAATAAATCGATACTTTTGGATATATGGATGCGAACTTTGACGACAAAAAGCTGGAAAAGATCTCCAAGGCCTTGAGTGATCCGTATCGTATCAAGATCATGCAGGCTATTAAGGAGGAGAAGGATTGGTTACAGTGCCAGGCCATTACGCAGATGTTTACGTTGGCCCAATCAACCGTTTCCCATCATATCAATCAACTGGTCGATGCAGAACTGTTGCATGCCGAAAAAGACGGTCGTCATGCCCGCTACAAGATTAACAAAAGAGTCTTTAGTGATTATGTTTCCTACTTAAAGGAGTTTACCAGTAAATAATTATCTATCGAAATATGTCGATATATCGAATTAACGATTATCTTTGTCATCGAATCGGGATGATCTGGAATAACAAAGACTCTGCTGAAAGATCAGCTTTGGTTGGCTAGGAGCAGGTTTTTTTTGCCCTGATATATCGAAATATCGAAGTAAACAGATTAGTAAAATTCTAACAAATTAACTTTAGTCAAAATGAGCAAGACAACAAAAGGCCAAAATGGCAAACGGGAATTATCAGACAGCGTCGTATTGATTACCGGCGCGCTTACGGGGATCGGCCGGGCGACTGCACTCGCCTTTGCTGATGAAGGGTCAACGGTCGTAATCGCCGGACGCCGCGAAGAAGCCGGCCAGCAACTTGAAACGGAACTTCGCGCTAAAGGGGTAGAAGCTGCATTTATTAAGACGGACGTCCGCTTTGACAAGGAAGTAGAAAGCCTGGTGGATCAGACAGTCGCCCGCTTTGGCCGCATCGATGTGGCTGTAAATAACGCGGGCGTCGAAGGAACCCCGGGGCCGATAACGGATCAAACGGCGGAAAGTTATGCCGAGACTTTTGATACCAATGTGCTGGGTGTGGTATTGAGCTTGAAGCATGAGGTGCGGGTGATGAAAACTCAGGGCCATGGAAGTATCATTAATATCACATCTACGTATGGCCGGATCGGCGCGGCGGGCGCCTCGATTTATGTCGGAAGCAAACATGCGGTGGAAGGGATTACGAAGTCGGTAGCCCTGGAACTGGCGACCACCGGCGTTAGGGTGAACGTTGTTGCCCCCGGCACGACTGACACCGAAATGCTGAAGCGTTTTACCGGCACTCAGGAAAATTATGACGGGCTGATATCCACCGTTCCGATGGGAAGAGTGGGGCGGCCGGAGGAAATTGCTCAGGCAATCGTTTTCCTTGGCTCGGATAAATCTCCCTACCTCATCGGTGCCTCTCTTGGAGTAGATGGTGGGCTGCTGGCATAGGCATAAGGTGCGGAACTGTGTGGTCCGCACCTTTGTTCTTTCGTTGATGGCGCACCCGGTTGTTACGGGAAGAAAACATTCAGGCTGCTACGTCTGCCGTGTCCGGTGATTTGAAAGCATAAAAAATAGAATTGCTGTGACCAACCATACTTTGTTCTCCACAAGTGTTTTTTTTTCTGTATACTAAGGGTTTCACTTTTTAAAGATGCGCTATGCGCGGCTAACTCCGATCCGCATTCCGCTAAATAGACCAGGAACGAGCAGGCCAATCTCCCTACCTTTACCCCCGCTGAAGATTGAAAACGGAGCTTTCTTTGGCGGCTTTAATCATTTGCAAATGAACAATCGCATCCGACTTTTGCCTATCTGTGTCGTCATCGCATTTCTCCTGCTCACCGCCGCCCGCACGCAGGGCCAGCGCACCTTCTGTAATCCCATCGACCTGCCCTACCGTTTCCAGCCCGACGGCGCCTACCGCTCCGCCGCCGATCCCGTGATCGTGCTGTACAAAAATCTCTACTGGCTCTTCGTATCTAAGAACGCCGGCTACTACAGCTCTCCCGACCTCCTCCATTGGACTTTCGTCAAAGCCTCCGGCTATCCTACCGACATCTGGGCGCCGACCGTCGCCGTGATCGGGGGAAAGCTTTGCCTGACGACGGGTGGTTCTGCCGGTACCTTCACGACCGAAGATCCCGCTACCGGCCAGTGGCGGAACCTGACGACCTATAATCGTAACCTGTCAGACCCGGCTACCTTTCAGGACAGTGACGGCCGCGTCTTCCTGTATGACGGGTGCTCGGACGACCAACCCCTCCGCGTCACCGAGCTCGACCCGCAAACGATGAAAGAACTCCATCCGCCGGTGACCACGCTGGCAGCAATGACTGACACCCACGGCTGGGAAGTACCCGGCGATGATAACAGCGACTACAACGCCCGGCCCTGGATCGAGGGCTCCTGGATCAATAAATTGGGAGGGAAATATTATTTGCAATATGCCGGACCCGGCACCCAGTTCAGCACCTACGGCGATGGCGTGTATGTCGCGAACAAACCGATGGGGCCATTTGTCTATCAGCCTTACAGCCCGTTTTCTTTCAAGCCGACCGGCTTCATCACGGGCTCGGGCCACTCCTGCACCTTCGCCGATTTACATGGTCGATACTGGCATGTGACCACCCTGTCGATCTCCCGGCGGCATATGTTCGAACGCCGCATCGGCATTTTTCCTGCCGGCATATTGCCCGACGGCCAACTGGTCACCAATACCTACCTCGGTGACTACCCCCAATACATAGCCGGTAAGGCCAGGGACCCCTTGCACGACAACTCCCCGCACTGGATGCTGTTATCGTATCACAAACCCGTGACCGTGTCGTCGACACTGCCCCCAGACGGCCAGGGGAGCTATGAGGCCGCCCATGCCGTCGATGAAAATGTCCGCAGCTGGTGGAGCGCCGCCAGCGGCCATGAAGGGGAGTGGCTGCAGCTGGACCTCGCAAAATCCTGCCGGGTCAATGCCATCCAGGTGAACTTTGCCGACCAGGGGGCGACAGCCAAGGATGAATTCATGGCGGACGGCTACGGCTACACGATCCTCGTGTCGGACAATGGCCGTGACTGGTCCACTGTCGTCGATCACCGCACCGATCCCCGAGACGCACCTCACGAATATACCGAATTGCAAAAACCCGTCATGGCGCGGTATGTCAGGATCGTCAACAGCCACAGCCCGGCGAACGGATTGTTCTCGCTCTATGACCTGCGGGTTTTCGGATCTGCCCTCGGCGACCTTCCCCCACAAGTCACCGGGCAACGCGTTATCCGCGATTCCGCCGATGGCCGCCAGGTCACGCTGAGCTGGAATGCCGCCGCCGGCGCGGATTTTTATATCGTGCGTTATGGCATCGCGCCGGACAGGCTTTTCGGCAATTACCAGGTGTATGACAGCACAGGCCTCAAGATCCGTTCGTTAAATATTGGGCAGGAATATTATTTCACTGTCGATGCAGTGAATGGGAGTGGGATCATGCTAGGCCCGGAGCCCATAAAATAGTCTTTTTCCTGACGTAAAAAAGATTCTGCGTTAACAATCTCCTTTTTCTGCACGAAGATTGCCTTTCGTTGCGAGAGCTTGCCGGCAGAAGAAGATAGATCGAAAAGGGCCGGATAATTGATCATCCAGCCTTTTTATGCCTTTGAGATGCAATTTATATGGCGGACAGATCAATAACCGAAATGAAGGCTAGTCGCTCGGTCGGCTGGATGCAATAGCTGACACTGAGTTGAACTGGAAATTTTGCGCCTTCTTTTTTATGCCCCAACCACCGTCCGGGGAGAATTCCCTTTTCGTCATGGGCCATAGGAAAGAGATTATCTGCCGGAATAAGTACTTGAATGGATTGACCAAAAAGTTCGTTGATGTCGTAGCGGAAAAGCGCGGCTGCAGCCAGGGTAAGCTGGATTATTTTTCCCTTGGCATCGATCATTATTATACCTTCTGTAGGCATGGAAAGATACGGGCCATTTTTATGACCCAGAGATTTCGCGCCAAAAAATCGTTTTATATCCCAGTCAATATGTATCGGCATGGCTTTGAACAGATTGAAAAGAAAATTACGCCAGGAATATTGCGCTCTGAGGTTGACCCTAGGAAAATGAATTTGCAAACAACGAATTGGCTAGCTATTAGCCGATCATCCAAGATAACGTAGTAGTTGATCTGATTGTATGGGTGTAAGCATTTTGAGTGCTATTTTATACATAGTAATTCTAAAAAATATAAGGGTTCACCCTTGTTTTGTTTGGATCGGTTGAAGTTAGCCTCCCGTCAGCTTTCTTCACGCCATTTTTCGGCATCTTTCTTTTCTTCCGCCTTCGCCTTGTCAGGGCCTTTCTCTTTTTCCTGAAGCTTTTCCTGGACGGTTATTGTCTCTTCTCCGGATCAGGAAGCACTTGGTCGCAGCTGACTTACTCGGTACGCAAACTTTTCACCGGGTTGGCCCTGGCTGCCCGAAGGGCTGACCGGTAGCGAATCGGCATAGATGATCTGGCGGCCGATCATCTCTTGCAGGGGTATGTTGCCAAAATAAAGCCGGGCGCGGCTTTCCGTAAGGACCACCTGATAAGGTTTGTCGAGCACCTGGGGACTACCGACGAGCCAGTCATGGGGAAAGATGTCAAAATAAGCGGGTTTGGTGAGGATGGATGTGGGGGAGTAGGAATGGGGTATGTGGTTCTCGAATTGTTTGACGCCGCCCTTGTTGCCCGGAATACCGATATCAAATCCATTCGGGTAAAACCCCACCTTGGTGGCAAAACCCGGAATCTGCGTTTCGAAACCGGCGACATCGTTGTAAACGCTGTTGATAAACTCTTTCTCTCCCCTTTCATCCGTCCTTTCTCCTACGATCCGGTATATCCGCTCGCTGTCGGAATGGAACCTGTCAAAACTAAATTCGTAATTGACGATCAGGTAGATCACCAGGCAGGCGCAGATACCTAATGTCAGCCCCAGCACGTTGACAGCGCTATAGACTTTATGGCGGACGATGTTACGCCAGGCGATCTTGATGTAATTCTTGAGCATCGGAGGGGATTTAGTTTGTAGTTTTTTCGGCACAAGTCATATGCCAAAGGTTCAACTATTTAGTAATATGCTAGTTACGCACAGCATCGTCTCTTCGGTGTTCGTTGACGATACAGGTTGATGTTCGTTTCTGGGGCTTGCGTGTCTTGCACTTACCGGTGCTTTTGAAGTCGTTACGGGCGTGGCCTGTTCCCGCCATAGTCGCTCCTGTTTAATTTCCTTCGCGACACCGAGGCGGCTATTGGGATACCGGTCAGGATCAGCATCCACGACAGGATCGGTGTAATGAGAAATACGAAGGCGGCTTTCGTTCCGGTCGGACTCAAAAATCCGCTGTAGCTGACCAAACAACCCGCTGACATGAGCAACATGAGCCAATAGAGAGTTGTTCGGGTAAGCGGGGACCACGGTTTGGATAGCCGGTCAGCAATCAGGAGGGCTGCAAATGGAGACGACACCCAAAGTATGAATAGTATAGGCAAGAGGAAGGAGCGGTTATGCCGACCGGTCCGAATGACCATGACAAGTGACCCAGCCGCGGCGGCCAGCATGACTACCAAAGCTATTGTCCGGAGGAGGCTATTGGAACGCTTATTTGTCATGCATTTTATTTAAGTTATCAAACTTAACGATAAGTCTTGATTCTTTTTGTGGGGAGGCTGGTGCAATAAAGGGTACTAGTGAAGGATTGCAGTTTTCCTTATAAATGTGTGAATAATGTAACTTTTTCATCTAAATATATAAGATCAGGAGCTTAGTTCTGCAAAAGTGGTTTGATTACGGTTTTAACATTGGAGTTCCGTATATTTATGAGTTTTGCTTAATGTTTACAGATATCCAACGCTGAAACAAACACGCTACAATTAGACGATTCAGCCAACGTTCATAACCGAAAAGCTAATAGCGTTGCTAAATTAATTTTGTATATGGCTGCCAACGAACTTCGAGTGTTACTTGCCGACGACGACGCAGATGATTGCCTCTTTTTCAAAGAAGCATTGGAGGAACTGTCACTATCCACGCGCCTTACAATTGTGAATGACGGCGATCAACTAATGAAGTGGCTTCTAAAAAACACAAGCCGACTTCCCCATGTCCTTTTCCTAGATTTAAATATGCCTCGAAAAAATGGTTTTGAATGTTTAAAGGAGATAATGTTTAACGATAAATTGAAGGCGCTTCCTACAATTATGTATTCCACCTCCTCTGAACAAGATGTAATGGACCGTTTATATCAAAACGGTGCTCAATATTTTATTCGAAAGCCGTCCGATTTCTTAAAATTCAAAAGAGTAATCCATTATTCGCTGACCCTCATAATGCAAGAGACTAGTTTACAAAGAACAAAAAATAATTTTATTCTAACGGGCGAAAGTTATTTCATCAAACCGGAAACCATTTGAAAATATTTTACGTTGAAATGAAATCAAAACTTTTAGCAAGTAGGTAACTTAATTTTTGAAATAAAAAGACTACGAAATATTATGGCTATATCAAATAAATCCTTTGAGGAAGAGTTGATACTAGTTCGCGAAGAACTATGTTTTGAAAAGGAGGAGAATAGAAAGCTATTAGCAGGACTTATCGCGGCCCGAAATGAACTTTCCTTTCAAAAAGATGAGCGAGGAAAAAGGGCAGCAGAATTGGGCATTGCTAATATTGCACTTGCCTTTCAAGACGAGGAGAAAGGAAAGCGGGCAGCGGAGCTAGGAATTGCTAATATAGAACTCGCGTTCCAGAAAGAAGAGAAAGGAAAGCGAGCAGCAGAATTGGGCATTGCTAATATAGAACTTGCTTTTGAAGATGGAGAGAAAGAAAAGCGGGCAGTGGAATTAGGCATTGCGAACATAGAACTTGTCTTTCAAAATGAGGAGAAGGAGAAACGAGCGGCTGAATTAGGCATCGCTAATATAGAACTCATTTTTCAAAACAATGAAAAGGAAAAGCGAGCAGCCGAGTTGGGTATTGCGAACAAAGAGCTCGTTTTCCAAAACGATGAGAAGGAAAAGCGGGCAGCAGAGTTGTTCATTGCTAACCAGGAACTTACCTTTCAGAATGGGGAGAAAGAAAAGCGTGCAGCAGAGCTAATTATTGCTAATAAAGAGCTGGCCTTTCAAAACGAAGAGAAAGGAAAGCGGGCCGAGGAATTAGTCATTATTAACAATGAACTTCTTGCATTCAATTATATATCAAGCCATGATTTGCAGGAACCCTTACGTAAAATACAAACTTTAGCAGGGCGAATTCTTGAAAAAGAAACTGAAAACCTATCCGACACTGGAAAAGACTATTTTTATCGGATACAAACCGCCGCTGGACGAATGCGACAACTTATCGAAGATTTACTTGTTTATTCCCGTACGAATATTGCGGAACGCAAGTTTGAAAAAATAGACTTAAATACAATTATAGAGGAAGTTAAAGCCGAACTAAAAGAAAATATTGAAGAAAAACATGCAATTATAGAAGCATCCGAGATGTGCGAAATGAACGTCATCCCTTTTCAGTTTCGCCAACTCATGCACAATCTCATACGTAATTCACTCAAATTTTCAAGCCCTAAACGGCTGCCACATATAATAATAAAGAGCAGAATCGTAAAAGGAAATAAATTAAACAATGCAAAATTGGTGGGTGCGAAAAGCTATTGCCACATCAGCGTTACCGATAACGGCATAGGCTTCGAGCCGGAATATAAAGATCGTATCTTTGAGGTATTTCAAAAACTTCATAATAGAGAGAAATATGAAGGCACTGGCATAGGGCTTGCGATCGTAAAAAAAATTGTCGAAAATCACAACGGCATCGTTACGGCAACAAGTCAGCTAAATAAGGGGGCTACATTTGATATTTATATCCCGATATCTGAAAATTAGATCGGGTATTTAATGGAATATTAAGTGCTACTTTGCCGCATAAAGAAAGTACCGTCGCTTGGTATATATTTACAAATGGAGGATAAAACGGAGCAATATAACAATCGGCTTAAAAGTCTTATCACAAAGACTAGGATTTTTGCCGTTTACTACAAAAAAAGCCAGACCCTTAATATTGTATTTTCTTTACTTACTGCCGCCGTCGTTGGTGGCATCGGATATAATTATTTGCTTTCGTTTTGGATATCAACCATGACTGGAGGCTATCTTTTGTCGGTTTACCTTTACGAACTGAGGTATAAGCAGCAATATTACTTTTATTTTAACAAGGGATTTTCCAGACGGGAATTGCTCTTATGTACCTATATATTGAATGGAGTTCTGCTTGCCGTCATTACATTCATCATAACAAGGATTCTATGGTTGAGGAGCATACATTAGAAGTCGACAGTATTATAAAAACGATAGGAGAGCGTAAGATATTATCGGACGTCTTTTTGAGCTGCAGGACAGGGGAAGTAGTCGGCATACTTGGAAAAAACGGTAGCGGGAAATCCACTTTGCTCAAAATTATTTTTGGTTCGGAGGATACGGAAGATAAGAGTATCCGTGTCGATGGCATCGTCTACAGGTATTTATACAGGCAAGGTAATCTGATCGCTTATCTGCCTCGGCAAAGTTTTTTGCCGAGTAGCATAAGCGTTAAAAAGATCATTAAGGTTTTTATAGAGGCTGGGAGCAGAGCGAAAATACTTAATGATGACCGGATCGGACAATACAAGAATAAGCGGGTGGCAGAGTTGTCCGGTGGCGAACTGCGGTATCTTGAAGTATTTTTGTTGTTGAACCTAAATGTTACGTTTGTACTACTTGATGAACCTTTTTCGGGAATTGAGCCTTTGTATCAGGATAAGATTATCGAGTTGATCAGGGAATACAAACATAGCAAGGGCGTTATTATAACTGATCATGTCTTTAAAAAAATTATCGAAGTCAGCGATAGCATGATCCTATTGAATAGCGGGATGACTAGAAAGGTTTCCAATTTGACGGAACTAGAGGATTACAATTATGTGCCGCGAGGAACTTTTAGCGGAAATCGTCATTCCGATGAGTTCAATACCACTGGCGCGGCTAGCCAGGAAACCGAATTTGAGATAGATAAACAAACTTTGAAGGACATCGATCTATTCGATCAAGGTAGACGCGGTCCGGCCTTCAATCTTTTCAATCATGTAAAGACCACAGGAGGAGGCGACAGGCTGGAGGGCATGTTTAAAACACCGATCACGAGCCTACGTATTCTGGAAGACCGAAGAAACGCTATTCGTTTCTTTCATGAACGAGCGATAAGCCTAAAGGTAAGCAAGCAACAACTGGACATGATCGAACGTTATCTTTTCACCGGGATACCCCTTCTTAAAAAGAATCACTTTGACACACTGCTTTACGCCATACGGAACAGGTGGAAACAGACTGGTAATCATTATACCATTTCTTCGGGTATCTCCAATTTAGTGCAGCTCTTAAGACATCTTTATGACCTTGGGACAATGATCACTGTACAGCCGGCTGGGCCAAGATTGGATGATTTTGTTATTAAGTTGAATGAACTTGTCCTATCCCCGGAAATAAGTGGAATTGTTCTTTCATCCGGCAGTAAGCCTATCACTTCAACAGGGCTCGCAAAATGCGACAATTTTTTCAGAGTTCAGAAAAAGGCATTATTACGCATCGTGTTAGACCTGGTGTATGAGTTAGACGTCTACCAGGCCGCGGCCGTAGTAGTTGGAAAATATGGGTTTTGTTTTCCCAATTATTCTGCAGCAGCAGCCTCAAAGGTGTCTATAGTGGGCTTATTCAATCCTTTATTGTCCCGGCCGGTTCCCAACGACTTCGAAATCAGGGAGCATAATAATCTATGTTTTATCACTGGTGCCAATATGTCTGGCAAGTCCACCTTTATGAAGTCTTTTGCATTATCCTTGCATTTGGCGCATATTGGTTTTCCTGTTCCGGCGAGTATGATGGAAACCACTATATTCAACGGGCTTGTTACTACGATCAATTTGGCTGATAACATCGCTTTGGGTTATAGTCACTTTTATAGTGAAGTGAGGAGAATAAAGGAAGTTGCATTAAAAATTAAGGAAAAGCGGAAGATGGTGGTGATCTTCGATGAATTGTTCCGGGGAACCAACGTGAAAGATGCCGCCGATGCCTCTTTGTTGATCATATCTGCTTTTTCAAAAATAGAGCATTGTATATTCCTTATTTCGACTCATATTGTAGAAATAGCTGATGAATTGAAAAGCACCGGAAATATTTTCTTTAGTTGTTTTGAATCCCGACTGGAAGCCGATGTACCCATTTACAGCTATAAAATCAATCCCTGCATTTCAAGGGAGCGACTCGGGATGTCGATTGTCAGGAATGAGGGAATCGTTGAAATTTTGGAGGGGATTCAACGGGATGGAAAAACTTAAATCTAACGCGGAAAACCGGCTATGCATGAATACCAAGCTTTCTATAAAAGATAAAAGTGACAACAGTCTGTTCATGAAAGCTTCCGCTTTCCGGAAGAATACCCGCAAAACGGAGCCACATAAGCACAATAGCTATTTTGAGATTATTTACTTGTCTGCTGGAAAAGGATATCATTTCATCGACAATAAAACATACGAGGTGCATCCGCCGGTACTGTTCTTTGTCCGCAAGGAACAGGTGCATCATTGGGACCTGACGGCAGATCCGGAGCCGGAGGGATTTGTTGTCATTTTGAAGAAGACCTTTTTTGAGCAAAGCCTGGACGGGGAGCTGAAATCCCTGCTGCTCCAACCAGGTTTATCAGCCTCAATAGCCATGAAAAAGATGATCCATAGCAATGAGTATCCGGGAACCGACTTCATCCGTTATGCCAAACGAAAAGACTAGTCTTAAGGAATTGGCGAGGTTGTTCACCAGGCTGGGGCTGACGGCGTTTGGCGGACCTGCCGCGCATATCGCGATGATGCAAAAGGAAGTGGTGGATAATCGGAAATGGATGGACCATGGACATTTCCTGGACCTGATCGGCGCAACCAACCTTATCCCCGGTCCCAATAGCACGGAGATGGCCATTCATATCGGGCATGAAAGGGCGGGATGGAAAGGGTTGTTAGTAGCGGGCTGTTGTTTTATCCTGCCTGCGGTATTAATAACTGGAGTGATCGCGTGGCTGTATCAACGCTATGGTCAATTGCCGCAAGTGCGCCCCTTTATTTACGGGGTCAAACCGGCGATCATTGCGATCATTCTGGCATCGGTGTTCCCGCTGGCGAAAAAGGCGTTGAAGACGATGGAGCTTGGGGTAGTCGGGGTGCTGGCGTTAGGGGCGTCGCTGGCGGGGTTGAATGAGATGGTGGTGATGTTCGGGGCTGGGCTGGTGGTAATGTTGTTGTATATGGTCCGTAGGTCAGGGCCCTCGTTGAAGGGTTTTTTTCCGGCTTTACTGTTGGATATACCTTTCTTTTCGGAGGGGAATGTGCGCATCTTCCTGATCTTTTTAAAGATAGGCGCCATCCTGTATGGGAGCGGGTATGTGCTGTTTGCTTTTTTGGATAGCGAGCTGGTGGCCAAGGGGCTGCTTTCCCGCACGCAGTTGGTGGACGCGATCGCAGTAGGGCAGATCACGCCGGGACCGGTTTTCTCGTCGGTGACATTTATTGGCTGGCAGATGAACGGGTTGCGGGGGGCGGCGATGGCTACGATGGCGGTGTTCCTGCCTTCCTTTGTGTTTGTTGCGTTGTTGAGTCCGCTGGTGCCCCGGATGCGGCGGTCTGTCTTGTTCGCGGCGTTTTTGGACGGAGTGAATGTTGCTTCGGTAGCACTGATTGCAACGGTGTGTATTGGCTTTGCCCGGGAAACGATGACGGACTGGCGGACGATATTGATCGCGGGGTTGAGTTTGGTGGTGACCTTTGGGTTTCGGAAGGTGAATACGGTTTTTGTGGTGGGCGGGAGTGCGCTGGCAGGATACTTACTGGCTTTTATATAAGGAGGAGCCGGCTGGTACAGAATTTCTTCATAATTGGCAGATATCTTCGACTATGAGATTTTTGGTTTATGGGATGCTTTTGGGGGACCATCCTATTAAATAGAAGTACATGGGTAATATGTTTAACGAGCCGCATTCACTGTCGATCAGGATCTGTTGATCCTGGCTATGGCGTTGACTGGCCTTGGGCTGGCTTTTGAAGACAATGCTTTGTTAAAAGAGTGGCACGGCTATATCAAGCAGGTACACAGTTTCGTTCAGTGCCTGATTTATGCATTTATTCTGTTTCACCTGGTGGGAGTGATCAGGGCTGACGGGAACAGGCATAAGGGCCTGGTCTCGGGAATGATCCACGGCAAAAAGCAATGATGAAATCGCTCGATACACATCTTTAATCTCTAATTCAAAAAGCATGAGAAGAATTTTTTTTTCGGTTCTAAGCCTTGCGTGTATGCTAATGGGGGTTGGAGTCCTGTTGCCATCCTGTTCGCCGGTGAAAGAATATCAGAAAAGCAGGATCAACGATTCCGAAATGACACTGACCAACCGAACGGTGGAAAAGAGCGAGCTTAATGCACAGTCTTATAGGGAAGGCTCTTCGGGAGCCAACGGCGGTAAGACAGGGGGCGGGTGTGGCTGCAACTAGCGTTCATTTTTTAAATGGGAGTGCGTATCATGAAGAGAATCTGCCTTACGGTTGTAGGAATGTATTTAATGTTCCTGCATACTTTTTCACAGGGAATTACCAAAGACACGGCGGCCTTTCAGCCGAAGAAGCTAAAGCTGGATGAGGTCAACCTGGTATCGAGCTATTATACGCAGACCGGGGACCATTCGGCGATCCGGGGCGGCATCGGACCGGAACCGGTCACTGACCTGGCCAATGGGCTGGAATTGAAATGGGTGGGGATCGACGCGCACCAACGGAAAAGTACGCTGACGACGGGGATCGGGATAGATTACCATACGGCTGCCAGCCAGGCCTGGATATCGAAGACAGGGGCCTCCAAACATACGGACGGTCTGCGCATTTATCCTTCCCTGGATTGGACATGGGAAAACGAAAAGAAAGGCAGTTCTTTTAGCGTGGGCGCTTACTACTCGAATGAATTCAACTATAAATCATTGGGATTAAATGCCGGGATGACGCAGAAGACAAAGAACAACGGGGAATTCGGGTTAAAGCTAAGCGGGTATTTCGATCAGGTGAAGCTGATCCTGCCTTCGGAATTCGAGCCGGCGGGCGCCTACACGATTGGTCCCAACGGAGAACTCAGACATCCCAATTACCCATCGAGTCCACGGCAGACGTATACGGCCTCTTTCTCTTTTTCGCAGGTGATCAATACCCGTGTGCAGGTGGCTTTCCTGCTGGACCTGGTGGAACAGCATGGCTACCTGGGGCTGCCTTTTCACCGGGTGTACTTCACGGACGGGACGGATTCGGTTGAAAAGCTGCCTTCGAATCGCTTCAAGCTGCCGCTGGGTTTCAGGTTGAATTATTTCCTGGGAGACAAGGTGATCCTGCGGACGTATTACCGGTATTATGTCGATAGCTGGGGCATTCGATCGCACACGGCCAGCCTGGAAGTACCGGTGAAGATCACGCCCTTTTTCTCGATCTCGCCGTTCTACCGATACTATACGCAGACGGCGGCAAATTATTTTGCGCCGTATGAGCAGCATCTGAAAACGGATGGCTATTATACGAGCAATTATTCGTTGTCGGCTTTTTCGAGCCAGTTTTTTGGCGCGGGTATCCGGCTGGCGCCGCCGAAGGGGATCTTTGATACGCACCTGGCGACATTGGAGTTACGGTACGGGCACTATACGCAGACGACGGATTTGGTGTCGGACGTTATTTCGTTGAACCTGGGTTTTAAGTAACTTTAAGGAGATGCTTGTGATAATTTTTTTTATAAACCGCTAATCTTCATTTCATGAAATGGCTGACATTCTCCATCCTGACTTTAATATTCATAGCCGGCAGCAGCGGGAAAAACCCGCCGTCAGCCGTTCCCGGAAATGGCGCCCGACTGTTCGTTTCTCACTTTGAGAATGTGCTGGGTACTTCGATGGAACTAAAAGTGCTGGCCGGGTCGGAAGCGGAAGCGTCGATAGCAGAAGCTGCTGCCACAAAGGAGATTGCCAGGCTGCAAAAAATTCTCAGCGCCTACGACGCTCAGAGTGAATTTAGCGGTTGGCTAAGGACTTCAAATGAGGCTGTGCGGGTTTCCCCGGAGCTGTTTGAAGTGCTGGGACTCTTCGATCATTGGCGGATAACAAGTGGCGGCGCATTGGATGCTTCGGCCGAAGTCATCACGAAGCTATGGAAACAGGCTGCCGTTCACGGGCGTATTCCTACGGATCAGGAACTCACCGCAGCCGTAGCTGAAGTACGGCAGGCGCACTGGAAACTCGATTCCTTGGCCGGAACAGCGACCCATCTTAGCCGGGCGCCGCTGATGCTGAATTCCTTTGCCAAGAGTTATATCATAAAACATGCCGCTGATGCCGCGATGGCCTCAGGGAATGTCCGCGCGGTCGTGGTCAATATTGGCGGGGACCTGGTGATCACCGGGGATCTGAAGGAGAAGGTACAAATCAGCGATCCAAAGGCAGATGCCGAAAACGATCCTCCGATGGATCAGTTGCTGCTGGTTAACCGGGCGGTGGCGACGAGCGGTAATTACCGCCGGGGTGAATTGATAGGAGGCCATTGGTATTCGCATATTGTCGATCCGAGAACGGGGCAGCCGGCGGATGCAGTGATCAGCGCAACGGTGGTGGCGCCGAACGCGACAGACGCAGGTGCACTGGCAACAACTTTTAATGTACTTAGTCCTTCGGAAAGCATTCGGTTGGCGGCTGGACTGCCCGGGGTGGAATACCTGATCGTCACCAGCTCGGGGGAACGCCTGACGAGCGCAGGTTGGCATTTGCTGGAGCGTCCTTTGGCGGTAAAGCCCGGCGTCAGCACTCATTCAGCGACTGATTTTGAATTGGTGGTCAACCTGGAGATCAATCTTCAAAAAGAAGGCTTTGCCAAAAGACCTTATGTGGCGGTTTGGGTAGAAGACTCCAGCCATGCGCCGGTCAGGACGATCGCCATCTGGCACGAGAGGGACCGGTACCTGCCTGAACTGAAGTCCTGGTATCTGAAATACCGGGATATTTATACCACCGATAAAAATGTGTTGAGTACGGTTTCCAGCGCTACGAGGTCCGCAGGGAAATACACCTTGAAGTGGGACGGAAAGGACGACAAGGGCAATTATGTTAAGCCGGGAAAGTATACGATCAAAATTGAGGCAACCAGGGAACATGGCACTTACCAGTTGATGCGGCAGGAACTAAACTGGAATGATACTCCCCAATTGATAAATTTACCGGGTAATCTCGAAATCTCGTCCGTCTCTTTTGATTACAGGAAGAAAACCGCGGGCAACTGATCGATCCATGACAACTGAAAACAAGGGCGCGGACAGAACGGTCAGATTGGCGCGGAAGCGGCGGGTGGCTGCACTTTTGCGGTGGCTGCATATTTATTTATCGATGCTCAGCTTTGCGCTGGTTTTTTTCTTTGCGGTGACCGGGCTGACGTTGAACCACGCAGATAAATTCGGGGATCAGACCCGTACGCGGGAGGAGAAAGGTGCATTGGAT
The DNA here is from genome assembly GCA_026225275.1 of Puia dinghuensis. Classification (GTDB taxonomy): domain Bacteria; phylum Bacteroidota; class Bacteroidia; order Chitinophagales; family Chitinophagaceae; genus Puia; species Puia dinghuensis_B. The sequence goes on along the minus strand of JAMFSL010000148.1, from coordinate 24,359 downwards.
GTTCGATGGGTGAAGACGCCGGATACGTTGAAAATAGCCAGATTGGAAATCGTCGAATATTTACGTAATAAGTATGGCATCAGGGCGGCGCTGAGTGATTTCCGGATAGACGACTCGCAGATCGGCGTCTCCTTTAAAGGACCTGGATTTGCTGCGGATGCCTTTATCAACCGGGAAAACGGGGAATACGAATTGGCGGAGACCAGCGCAGGCTTTATAGGCATTATAAACGACCTGCATAAAGGCCGGGACACGGGTCGGGGCTGGTCGATATTCATAGATATTGCGGCCATCCTGCTCACGCTGGTATCGCTGACGGGGATATTGCTGCTGCTCTTTCTAAAGAAACGACGATTTAGCGGGCTGCTGGTAGCCGTATTGGGATTGCTCGTCGGTTATCTTGTATATAAGATATGGGTAAGATGATAAAATAACTAAAATATGAATAGGAACCTCGTTCTCGTCATAGCGGTTGCCTTTACCGGCCTTGGCCTTTTTGATACGCTGCCCTCAAAGGCACAGGTTACGCACAAGGATTCACTGGCAACGAATATTCGGTTTTCTCCGGATCAATTAAAGGCATTTGAAGGTTTTTTCCAGTCTTCTCAAAACAAGGACATGGTGGTGCAGTTCATTGCATCTGACACCGCACTAAACGCCAAACTCCTATGGAATAATGGTGAGGTGCACCTGATACCTGAATCGCAATGGGGTTTTGTTTCCCGGGAGGGCGGCGACGAGGGTCCGATCCACCTCGTTTTTCACAAAGATTCCGTAGGCGGTGTCAACCAGGTGGATGTCTCGGGTAACGGGGTCTGGAACAGGGTCAAAGACTATAAGCCGGTAGTGAAGAAAGAAATGGCACATACCCCCGCGCAGTTAGTGCCTTTCCAGGGGGTGTATGAACTCCGCGAGGATCCTACCCGGCTCATTCAATTTTCCGTGCGGGAAAACAATCTGGTGCTGAAACAGGTGTCGGACGGCAATGAAATATTTTTTGTTCCTGAAGCGGATCTGACTTTCTTCAGTAAGGCGCAGCCTAATTTTTCGCTTGACTTCAGTAAGGATAAGGAGGGAAATATTACGCAGGTGGTGGCCTTCAAACGGGATGTTTGGATAAAACAGAATAAGCCCTCGCTTACACCGGCTATCCTGAAATCTTATGAGGGGAAATACCGATCCCAAAATGATCCGGATAATGAAATAAGGATCATCGCGACAGATAGCAATCTGGTCGTCAGACAGCTTTGGGATAAAAAAGACCGTGTCCTTCAGCCGTTGACGAATATCTATTTCAACGCTCCGGATCGGTCCTTTCCTTTGGTGATCGTACTGGATGAGGGGAAAGTCGTTCAGGTGGTCTTGCAGACGGGGAATGTTTTCAACAAGGTGCCATAGTAAGAATAAAATTGTTTTATATGAGATATGCCCGATGCCTTGCTATGGCTGCCGTTGCTCTCGGCCTGGTTCTGGGGAATCCTATTGCTGTGTTGGCGCAGCAAAAGCCGCAGAACGGGGCATCAAAAGATACGACCCCGCCGGCGATCAGGTTATCGCCGGAACAGCTAAAAAGATATGAAGGCTATTACCAGAACCCGGAAAACGAAGATGTGAAGCTGCGGGCCGTGCTGGTCGGAGATACGCTCCATCTCAGACCGGTGTGGAATGATGTTGACTTCCGGTTGATCTCTGTATCCGATACGGAGTTCTATAATCTTGCAGAGGGAGGCCTTGTGCGGCAGAAGTTCATATTCGTAATAGATTCGCAGGGGATCGTTCGGGCGCTGGCACTCGGCGGTGACCTATTTTGGAATAAGCTGGTGAACTATACGCCGGTAGAGCAGAAAGAAATAGCACATACCCCGAAAGAATTGAAGGTCTTTGAAGGTGTTTATGGATCGGAGACCAATCAAGGCGCTTTTGTGGAACTGACGGAGCGGGACAATAAACTGATCCTAAAGCAATATGGGAATGGCGAGGATATTGTTTTTGTGCCGGATTCTGCCTTGCATTTTTTTTCCCGGGAGCAGCGCTTGTTAAAGCTGAAGTTTAACCGGGCGGCGGATGGCTCTATCCGGGGCATGCAAGCATTCAATAAAGAAACCTTTGATAAAATGAAGCAGCCGTCGGTATCAATGACGTTGATGAAGCGATTCGAAGGCAACTATCGCCTGAAAGAAGATTCGGACGACGTGATCCGGGTGACGGCCATGGACTCCGGCTTGGTGGTGAAGCAACTCTGGGACGGAAAGGAAATAGCGGTCCGTGTTTTGGCGGCATCATTTTTCTACAATAAAGACCGGGCTTACACGCTGTATTTCAGGAAAGATAAGGACGGGGCCGTTCTGGGTGCACTGGCCCTGGATACCGATGAGTTTGAAAAAATGAAAGAATGATAGTCAAAAATGTGGTTTTTTTTGCGGTTGTGGCTTGCCTGTCAGGCCAAGGCTGGCATACGAATATGGAGGAGGCGAAAGAACTCGCACGGAAGGATCATAGGCATATCCTGCTGAATTTTTCGGGCAGTGACTGGTGCGGGCCTTGTATACTGCTGCGCAAGGATATTCTGGATCAGCCGGCTTTTTTGCAAATGGCGGATACGGCGCTGATATTGGTCAATGCGGATTTTCCCCGCAACAAGAAAAATCAGCCTACCCCGGCTCAGCAACGGCTGAATGACCAGATGGCGGATCAGTATAATTCCCGGGGACAGTTTCCGCTGACGCTTTTATTGACGGCGGAGGGAAAAGTGTTGAAGCAATGGGAAGGGAATCCGGGTGTTTCGCCGGAGACGTTCAGCGAGCAGGTGCGGGCGGCCATCGATGCGGATAAATAGTCAGAATATGAGCGAGCGAACGGTCTTCCGGCGGGAAATGAAATTGATGGGCAATCGCTTCGAGATCAGTGTGGTTGCGGCTGACGAGCCCTGGGCAATGGAACGGATCGATGCGGCTGTCGCGGAGATCCAGCGGATAGAACGGCTGCTGACCACGTATGACGAAGGTAGCGAGACCAACCTGATCAACCGGAATGCGGGCATCGCGCCGGTCGCAGTCAGCCGGGAGACGTTCGGATTAATCGAACGATCGATCCGGATCTCGGCGGTGACACAGGGGGCTTTTGATATCAGCTACGGCTCGGTGGACAAACGACTTTGGAATTTCGATCAGCAGATGAGACAATTGCCGGATAAGGCACTGGCCAGGAAAATGGTGAGGCTGATCAATTACCGCAATATCCTGCTGGACGGCGCCGGGAGCATGGTCTTTTTGAAGGAAAAAGGGATGCGGATCGGGTTCGGAGGAATAGGGAAGGGATATGCGGCGGAACGGGCTAAAGGAGTGATGCGGGAGATGGGGGTAGACAGCGGGGTGGTGAATGCGTCGGGTGATCTGACGGCCTGGGGGCTCCAGCCGGACGGACGGCCCTGGACGATCGGCATCGTCAGGCCAGATGTGAAGGGGGAAATATTTTCTTACCTGAATATCACGAATATGGCGCTGGCTACTTCCGGGAATTATGAGAAGTTTGTAATGATCGGCGGGAAAAGATATTCGCATACGATCGATCCGCGGACGGGACTCCCGGTGACGGGCATCAAAAGCGTGACGATCATCACACCCAACGCGGAAATAGCGGATGCGATGGCGACGCCGGTGATGATCATGGGAATTAAGGCGGGACTATATATGATCAACCAGATGAAGGACATCGAAGCGGTTATTATTGACGATGACGATAAGATCTACACTTCCGATCATATTCATTTCTCATGAAAGCAGCATTTTTCAGCTGCCTGCTGATTATTCCGGTTCTCACGTGGGCGCAGGATAGTGCGGTGAAAAAGGGATTGTTTGATCACACTGACGTGATCGACATAGCAAAGGATGTTTTCCATTATAACATCCACGTCAGTCGCCTTTTATGCCGGTGACCGGAACAGCTCGTTCTTGTCTAACGTTACTTTTTCCCCTTATGTTACGTTTAAGGGACGTTTGGGCTACGCGCTTCGGTGAGGATCCAGCGCCTATTGAGTAGCAATTTTAGAGGATCAGTACAAATGTCCCTGCGAGGATCAGAAGCCCACCGGCAATGGTCTTTACATCCAACGGTTCCTTCAATATGATAGCAGAAAGACAGATGGCCAGAGCCACGCTCAATTTGTCAATCGGCGCCACCTTGCTCACAGGCCCGGTAGACAGGGCCCGGAAATAAAAAATCCATGACAGGCCCGTGGCTATCCCGGACAAGCACAAAAACAATAGGTTTTGTCTGGTCAATGTTTTAATGTCCCGTAACTCTCCGCTAAATGCCACGATACCCCAGGCCAAAAGCAAGATGACTACAGTCCGAACTGCCGTAGCCAAATTGGAATTTACACCCTTCAGTCCGATCTTTGCTAATATGGCGGTCAATGCAGCGAATACAGCCGAAAGCACCGCAAAATATTTCCACATCTGTAAATTTACCGCCCATTTCTGGATCAATTCTGTATACTATTTGCCTATCTGTCCAACCAGCCACGCCATATTTTCCATTTTCCCCCTTTTGAGTAAATTCCGGCAATAGTCTGTAAAAAATACATGCTGCTGCAGCAGTAGCAGGCTTTTCTTATGCCAATCCGTGAACACCTTGCCCGTTCGCAACATCATCTCCTTCTTGACGAGACCGTCCGTCTTCCGAAAAAAAGGGGTTCCCAGGTGATAAGTGTCGGCATCACAAATGATCTGTTCCAAAAGGTTAGCCGGATGACTGGGCATCTTGGTAACAAGGATACATTGACTGATGACAGTGTGCAGGTCGGGAGGTATGTCCTGCAAATGATTTGTCATGATCACGATACTCCTTTCTTCATGGCCGATCATGTCACCGAATAGCTGCCCGACATCATGCCACCACGCGGCGATATTCAGTATGAATCGGTCCGTCTCCGGTAGCCGGTAATGCGTGGCTATCTCTTTGACGTAGCCAACTACACTTATCGTATGGGTCAGGTTGTGATATGGATAATGAGGCATCTCAGGCGATAGATAGATTCCCTCGACGATGCGATTTATTTCTGTTTCGACCCTGTTGAAATCCATAAAAACAAGGTAAGTCTCAATTTTGGGGACTTTCTGAAGCAATACGATCGAATGACCTTCCAGCTTCCAGGGACGTTTGCCGGCTTTGGAGACTTTTTGTTCCGGCGCAGCCGCTATGCTCATTGGTCGGTCTTTTTATAGTCTATCGATACACCTGCGACCTCGAGATTGCCGGGCAGTACGAATTTCTGGGGTGACTCATTCCAATCGATCTCCTGCCGCATCAGCTGAAAGGTGCCGTGCTCCCGGGCGACTTCTATCTTCAGCACATATTTTCCCGGCTTGACCACATTCCCCTCGTCATCCTTTCCGTCCCATTTTAGGGTGTATTTGCCGGCAGATCGGGTGGCACTCGTCACAGAGCCGGCAAAATTTTTGTCATCCTTATAGCGGTTCCGGTATTTCAAATACCAGGATTTTAGAGTAGGCAGATAAAGTTCGGGCCCATGCCAAAGCGTGATGGTGCGGATAGGTGCATGATCTTCATCCTCGACCCAAACGGCAACATAAGGCCGCTTGGCAAAGCCCTGCTGCGGCGCGATCTCAAGATTGATCACCAGCTCGTAATCGCCGGCGAGGCGACCGGCCGGATTCTTCAGTCTGCCGTCGCCAATGATTGTCGGTATCGCTGCTGGGTCCTCGATGGCTGACCATCCCTGACTTTCAAATCGCCTGCCATCCCGGGTGATGATGAGGTAATCGATACCAGGCAGGGTAGCGGCCAACTGGACGCTCTGCACTGGCGTCATGACATTAAAGGCAGTGGCGAGAGCCCCGGCATCAGTTGCGCTGGAGGCTACAACAGTCGCGCTCAGGATGCTGTCGGCAGGCTGACCGGTACGGGGATCGACAATATGAGAATACCATCGGCCCTGGATCAGCTCACCACGGCGGTAGTTGCCGCTCGTCGCTATAGCTTTATTGGCGATGCGAATATTGTCGAGCGGCTTGTCGTTTTCGGCGTCAGAAGTAGGATTGCTGACGCGGATGTTCTCGGTATGGTTCCCGGCAACGACAATGTCGCCGCCGATATTGACGACAATCGCGTCAGCATGGGCTGCCGCCCGGCCAGCGTCAGCGGCATGCCGGATGATATAGCTTTTGGCAAAGGAATTCAGCATCAGCGGAGCTGTGCTGACATGAGTAGCCGTATGATGGACAGGGTCGAGTCTCCAGTGAGTCTCGCGCACTGTTGCAATGGCGACGCTAAGCTCCTCCTGGGTGGGCGGCCGGCCTTGTGCAGCTGCCTGCTTCCAGCACCGGGTGACAACTTCGGCCGATGCATCCAGCGCACCATCCGTCTTACTTCTCCATTCATCGAACAATGATAGAACCTCGTAAAGTTCTTTTGATACGGGAACAGGCTCATCCGTCGTCCGGCACCAGCGGCTGAATTCGCTGCCGGGGTCATAACCACTCAGAATAGCCGACAACCTTGCAATCTCCTGCAGGACGGCTGTTTCCGCCATTTCGGATGCTCTGGTAGAAACACCGTAGACTTTTAGCTCCAGGGATGTGCCGAGAACGTTCTCGTAATGAGCAACATAGACGCCGGAAGATTTAGGAGGATTTCCGCTGCAAAAGAAGACCATTAGCAGCGTTGTAAGCAGGCCAGTCAGGATTTTCATGAATAGAGCGTTTAGTGGTTGATGATTTAAATGTAATTATTTAGGTCAATACACCGCATGTGGCAACTGTTATACAAAAGTGAAAAGATGATCTAGTATTTGCATTAAAATGACGATCACTGGTCATTGTGCTTTTTTCTTGGCCTTTTCTTCTTTAGTATAAGTTTCAAACTGCGCAGGAGTCAATATCCCTTTCAAGATCTGGTCAAATGCTGCCCGGTTCGCCGTTAAAGCTGCTTTCTTTTCGCTTTCCGAGCCTTGTCCCAAGCGTATTTCATCCACTGATTTGGTATTTCCCAGATAGGCATTGAATACTTTTTTAGTTGCAGTATCACTCAGGCTAAGCGATTTTTGCATGCTGTCGGAGAATGTACTGGCTCTTTGGAGCACATCTTTTGGCATTTGCCATTCATTCCCGGTTTTTACCGGTTGGGTCGTCTGGTCGTCGGTTTGTGCCAGGGCGTTTAGGCTGGTCAGCACCAGCAGCGTAAGACTGAATAGGATTAATTTTTCCATTTTTTTTAAGTTTTATTTTTGTATAGGATTTATTCGTTCTTAAGTGATTTGATCGGGTTTTTGAGTGCTGCACGAACGGCTTGGTAACTGACGGTCAGCATGGCGATCATTAGTGTAATAATACCTGCAACCGCGAAGCGCCACCAGGAAAGCTCTACGCGGTAGGCAAATTGCTGTAGCCAGTGGTGCATCACCAACCAACCGGCAGGAACAGCAAACGCAAAGGCGATCAGCACTAACAGAGTAAAGTCTTTGCTCAGCATTCCGGCCAGTTGGGTCACCGATGCTCCCAGCACCTTGCGTACTCCAATCTCCTTTTCTCGTCTATTAGCTGAAAGCATTGCCAGGCCGAGGAGGCCTATGCTGGAAATGAAAATGGTAATAATAGCCCCAAAAGTGATGATCTGCTTCCATTTGTGTTCCGTTTCATAACTGCGCCGGTTGGCCTCGTCCCTGAATTCATATTGAAAAGGATGGTCAGGATTCAGGCGATGATAGGTTTTATCCATCGCGAGCAATGTTGCAGCGGTATGCTCCGGCTTGATACGGACGATCATTCGCCCCAGAGGCATAGAGGATTCCCCGGTAAAGATCATGGGCTGGATATTTTCTTTCAGCGATTCATTATGGTAATCTTTGACCACGCCAACAACAGTCACTTTCCGATTACCCCAGGCGGGAAAATTCATATAATCAATCGTTTTTCCAACAGGATCTTTCCAGCCCAGTTGGTCGGCAAGCGTTTGGTTGATGAGTATAGAGTTCGCGGAATCAGAAGGAAATTTTTGGGAAAAATTACGGCCTGCTATGATTTTGGCTCCTAAAGCCGGCAAATATTGTGCATCGATATGCTCATACGTCGCGGTAAATTCCTTGTTCCCGGCCTGTGTTTTACCACCAAAATGGCCAATGTTTTTATATCCCGAACTGAGCACTCCCGGTACCCGGGAGAATTCTGACTCATAAAAATCCATAACGGTTTTGCTCCTGACCCCTTGGCTCACTGTAAAGCTAAGCAGATCCTGATCCGGGTCGCCAACCGACGTTTGGGATCTTTGGGATCGACGCGGGTAAAGGCTTCTATCTCGGGGATTTCCTGTTTAAAGGCCGGACCCTGAACCAGGGCCGCAATAGCAAATTTTTTGGTGCTGCCATCCCCTTCGCTGCGCAGACAGGTCAATTGATAAATATTCTTTTGCAGATGAAAGCGGTCAAAATTGAGTTCATCCTTGATATACAATAAAATGAGGGTGCAGCAGGCCAGGCCGATGCTTAAGCCTGCTATGTTGATCACCGAGAACGCTATATTTTTCCGAAGGTTTCTTACAGCGATCTTCAAATAGTTCCTGAACATAATGTCAATTTCTTAAGAAAAGTTGGTGCAATGAATGGCCAGGGGCACTGGTAAGTGCGCAACAGAATGCATTAAAATAGAAGGGTATTGATTTCCGTTAAGGACCCGATTGTTTATGGCTTCTTTGCCGGGTTGCGGCAGCTTCGGCCATCTTCTTCGCCTGGAGTTCTTTGTTGTTTACGTCGGAGACAATGGGAGCGGAGAATTTCGCTGCTGAACGGACGATATTTTGCCGACTGTCAGCGATGAACACGGTACTCAACAAAAGGAGGACCGCTAAAACGATCAGTTCCAGTTTGCCCAGCGAACGGTTCTTGCCAGCCGATAATCGTTCGAGACGGGCGAGCATACCGTCTGGCATGCCCGTGAAGGCGACGGCCTCCCGGGACGAGGTCAGCCTGTATTCCTGGAAATGCACCAGGGCCTGCGCATAGCCGGCTTCGTTTTTTGTTTGTTCAATGACGATATCGTCACAGCAATTTTCCCGTTCCACGCGGATAAGCCAGGAGAGCCAGAGGACCGCGGGATTGAAAAAGAAGAAGGTTTCCAGAACAGTTTGAAGGATGTTGACCAGGTAATCTTTTCGCCGGATATGTGCCAGTTCGTGCAAAAGAATAGCTTCTACCTGTGCCGGTTCCAGCGAATTGATCAGTCCTATCGGGACCAGCACAACAGGCTTTAGGTAGCCGATCACCAACGGGACCTGGACAATCGATGATTCCAGCAATATAACTACTTGTCGGACCCCCAACGCCCGGCTCAGACGGTCAAGTTTTTCCTGCCATTTTCTTCCGACAGCTTTTACTTTGACCCTTTTTACCCGATCCAGGGTATATAAGCCGAAAAGCAGTCTGATATTTTGCACGACTGCCAGCAGCAGCCAAATCCCGCTGAGCAGGCCTGCGTATTCGTTAGCATAAGTCAACACGTAATCAAAAAAGGCTACCAGCGTAGTAGTAAAATTTGCTTGTTCGTCAGGATAGGCGGCAACCCGGAAACTTTCGCCTGCCATGGGATTGAATACAGACACAAAAGTTAGGCCTATTGCTACAGTATAGACAACCAGGGCAACAACCAGTAACCAGTAACGCAATGCGGCCCTTGAATTCCTGGTCAGCAGGATGATCAGGCCTGTAAGGACAGCCAGGAGAAAACCCTCCCATATGGAATACACAAGCGTATGGCATAGCGCTTGTGCGATGTTATGGGAGAAGATATTTTGGATGGTCTTTTCCATTGACTTTTGACTTATTTACCTGCTTTCTTTTCCAGTTGATCCAGCAGCGCTTTCATCTTTTTCAAGTCCTCTTTGGATGTTTTCTTATTCCCGGCAAGTTGTATCAGCAAGTTGGCTGGTGAACCTTTGTAAAGTGTATCGATGAATTTATCTAATAAATGTTCTTTCGTTTGAAATTCATCCTCCACCACATGATAAACATGCTGCATCCGGCTCTCATCCCTTTTTAGGATGCCTTTATCAACCATTAATTGCATGAGCTTTAGTGTCGCGGTATAATTTAGCTCCCGGAGCTTATTGATCTCCTGCATCACAAAGCGTACCGGCGAAGGGCCATGTTCCCATAACACCTGCAAGATCTCCAGCTCTGATTTGGTGGTCTCTATCTTTTTATCTTCTTTGGATCCTTTAGCCTTCATGATACAAACCTACAAATAAATTCGTAGGTACAAAATTATTTGTAGGTTAATTGAAATTAATTTGGGGGCTCGGCTTAACGGCTTTGAATGGCTTTGGCTACCAGGACACGGTAACTATCACCGATGGGCAGTTCGTTTTTGCCGATCTCCACTGCACCGGCGGAAAATGCTGTCACCTGTTGCAGGTTAACAATAAAGCTGCGATGGATGCGCAGGAAGCCCTTGCCCTCTAACTCCTTTTCCAGTTCGCTGATCTTGTATTTGGACGTGATTAGTTGCGAGGTAGTATGTACATGGACATAATCCTTGCTGCTTTCGGCATACAGGAAGTCACGCGTATTGACTTTAAAATACTTGTGGCCTGACCGCAGGTAAATGAACTGCGGTTCGGACGAGGACAAGACCTGCGGCGCGGCATAATTAATGGCGGAAAGGTAACGTTCCACGGCTTTAAAAAACCGGTCAAAGGTAATGGGCTTCAGTAGATAATCGGTTACGCCGAGGTCGAAACCGTCCAGGGCGAATTCCCGGTAAGCGGTGGTCAGAATGGTTTTGGGCGGGTTACGCAGCGTCCTGAATAGGTCGATACCCGAGAGTTGCGGCATTTTGATGTCCAGGAACAACAGGTCGACCGGCTGCCGGTTCAATAGCTCCAGCGCTTTGACCGCATTTTGGCAGGTACCGGCGACCTCGAAAAAGTCTAGTTGTGCGATATGTTTTTGCAGGAGCTGTATGGCCAGCGGCTCATCATCCACGATCAGGCAGCGTATCTTCATAACAGGCCGATGCTTAGTTTTACGATAAATTGGGTTTCGGTTTGTGTAAGGACTAAGGTATGCTTCCCCGGATAGATTAACTCCAGTTGCTGTTTTAAATTGGGCAGGCCGATGGTTGTTGGATTCAGCAGGCTTTTAGGCTGAAAGGGATTGGTCACGGTAAACAGAAATTGTTGCTCGTCGGCCTGTAGTTCAATCGTGATCACCGGCTTTCCTAAATCGTTGCCGGCGCCATGTTTAAAGGCATTTTCGACAATGGCGAGCAGGAGCAACGGTGCAATCTGTGGCTGCGGGTCGGCATGACAAACCAGGTTGACGGTCAGCCGTTCATCATAGCGCAGCTTTTCGAGCCCGATGTAATTTTCCAGCAGCCTGATCTCGCCTGCCAGCGGTACATACCGGCTATCGCAATGGTAAAGGATATAGTCGAGGATCTCCGAAAGCCTGCCGATAGCGGTAGAGGTGACGGGCGATTGACTTAACGAAAGCGAATAGATGTTATTTAACGTGTTAAACAAAAAATGGGGGTTCAGCTGGGTCTTCAGCAGTTTCAATTCGGCCTCTACCTTTTGCTTTTCCAACGACAAGGTCCGCCTTTGTACGGCCAACTGGTCCTTCAGCAGCTTGCATAGCATAAAAACAAACGCAACGGAAAAGATGCGAAAGAAATAAACATAAATGAGCTTGGGCAGATCGGTAAAAATCTTGGTATAGGTTTCCTGCGGATTAGGTTTTTTGCCGAAGTACGGCTCCTCGACATGAATGACCTCCAGGCGGGAAAGCACGCAGATCACATAGGCACAAACCGCGAACCAGGCTATCGCCGCAAGGTAATTTTGCCGGTAGATGTAACGCGGGACTATGAAGTAGGTTAAAAAATAGGCGGCGGGCAACTGCGCCAGCAAGTTGGTGCCTACGGCCAGCAGTTTGTCGCGGAATGGGATACTATCCGCATTGTAATAATTGGCGGAACTGAGCTGTACCAGGAGCAACAGCAACCAGAACAGCAGGTGGGCCGCCGGCCGGTATTTTTGATGGAATCCGATGATCTTTCCGGATAAGTGCATACCGCAAAATTATGGTTTGCAGCACATGATGCGGCAATCGTCGACAAACAGGCGGTTTCGCCTGCCGGAGACGTTCTGTCCTGTCCAAATACCGGCAGGCCGGTGGTGGCGGCCGGTCCGGCAACACCACCAAAAGCGTATGCCTTTATTGCGGAATATTGTTTGATGCGGCATTCTAAATACCTTCTTTTGTTCCTTTTTATTATACGGATGATACCGATTGCCGCACAATCCAGGACAACGATAACGATCACTGGCCGGATCATTGATATGCAACACAATGCAGTTCCATCTGCTACGGTTTGGCTAAGGAACGGTAAGGATTCTGGCAGCTATAAAGTTGTCCAGAGCGACGGGAACGGATTCTTTTCTTTCGCAGCGGTTGTCCCGGGGGATTATTTCCTGAAGGTCAGCAGCGTGGGCTTTGACACCCTGGCGCATACCCTGGCGGCAGACGCTTCACGGGCGGTGATCGATCTCGGCACGCTGGTATTAAAAAGCAGCGCTAAGACACTACAGGACGTTACGATAAAAGCGGAGATACCGCCGGTGGTACATCAGCTCGATAAAACTGTTGTCAATATTGGGCAGAATATCACGACCGAAGGCGCGACGGTCTGGGAAGCATTGCTTAAGCTGCCGGGCGTGCAGGTCACGCCTGACGGACAGATCACGCTGAACGGCAAGCCCGGCGTTAATGTCCTGATCGACGGGAAGACAACTTACCTGTCCGCCGATGACCTAGCGGCGCTGCTGAACGGCATGCAGGCATCCGGCATCCAGCGGATCGAACTGATGAGCAATCCGTCGGCCAAGTACGATGCTGCGGGGACAGCGGGTATCATTAATATCGTCAGGAAGAAGAACTCAAAACCGGGTTGGAACGGCAGCGTAAATGCCGGGCTGACACAGGGAGATTATGGTAGCAACAACGGCGGCTTTACCTTGAATTATAAAAATGAGCGGTTCAACCTGTTTGTCAATAATACCTATGGCTATAGCAAAAGATTCAGCAGTAGCAACGGCAACAGTGCTATCTCCGGCACTAATAACCAACTTTCAAGCGAACAGGTGTCCGACAATAGAAGCACCAATACAGCCCGCACTGACCGGCCTACCGTGGGTCTGGACATTTACCTGTCCAAACGCGCAACGCTGACATTATCAGGCACGACAGGTTTTGGGAGGACGGCTAACGGCCTGGTCTCCAGCATGGATGTGCTGGACAGCCTGCGCACAAAGGTCAATCATATCGCCTATACCAGCCATTTGAAGGATAACCCCTTTAACTATACCGCGGGTGTTCAATTGGTGCAACAACTGGATACCGCGGGCCGGGCTGTAACCTTCAATGCCGATCATTCCGAATACCGCAACTTTCCGTTGCAAACCACTTATAACACACTCGACGATGCGACCGGCAATTTTGTCAGTGAAACCGATAATTTGCTGGTACAGCACCGGCAGCTGGATATCTACGCGGCCAAAGCGGACTATGTACAGCCTACTAATCATAAAGGCAGCTTCGAGGCCGGGTTAAAATCCAGCTATGTCCAGGCCCATAATGACAATACCGTTTATGACGTGTACGGCGCCGCGCAGGTATTTGATTCGACGCAGAGCGATTATTCGGTCAATTCGGAGAATATCAACGCTGCCTATGTTAACCTGACCCAAAGCTGGTCCAACATATCCGCTGAAGCAGGGCTCCGCGCCGAACAGACGGTAACCAAAGGAACAGAGCTGCTGACAGGGACTGCGGTAGACCTGAACTACCTGCAACTGTTCCCCACCTTGTTCCTGAACGATAAGATCGACGAACAAAACGTCCTTACCCTGCGGCTCGGTCGGCGGACAGACCGACCGGATTACCACGAATTGGTTCCGTTCAGGCGGCCGCAGACCGCGACCTTGTTTTTCCAGGGTAACCCCAACCTGAAGCCACAGGTATCCTGGCACGGTGAACTGGGCTGGACTTTCCTTCATGCCTTTACCCTGACGCTTAATGGTGACATTTATAGTGATTATATCCGCACGTTTCCTTTTTTGGACAGCAACGATACGACGATCACCCGCAGACCTGTCAATGTGCAGGCGGCACGCAGCTGGGAGGTTGATCTGAATTATGCAAAAAAGCTATTCCCCTGGTGGCAGACCGATAATACTGCGGCCTTTTACCGGAATGCCTTCAGCGGGGAGGCGGCGGGCTACAGTCTCGATAACCCCGGCATTGTCTCCCTGCAGTTCAACACCAATAACGGCTTTAAAATCAGTCGCGTTCTGTCCGCCGAATGCGATTTTGAATACGATACAAAACGCCAGTACGTCAATTCCACCTATGGCGCTTATTCCGTGCTGGACCTGGGTTTGAAACAGACTTTGTTCGGCGGCAAGGGTTCATTAACCTTAAACGGGCATAATATCCTGCAAAGCGAAGACCGATATGCGATTGACCGTAACGCGGGCCTTTACCAGGTCAGTGATCTGCATTTACATTCCCGTTCCGTCAGCCTGAACTTTGCTTACCGGTTTGGCAGCAGCAGTGCCGCGAAGACCAAAATCAATTCCGGGTCGGCGGATGAGCAAAAAAGGGCGGGGAACGAATAGGGTGCCAGGTAAAATGTCAACTTTTTGTATGCTGATAGGAGAATTATCTGCAAAAACAGGGCTTTCCAGGGAAACGATCCGCTTTTATGAAAGGCTGGGTCTGATCAGAATAGGAAGGAAACAACGCCGGGATAACAATGATGAGGAGTATGCGGTGCTGGCGCGGTTGCTGACGATCCGGCGGATGAGGGATTTTGGGTTTACGTTGCGGGAGGCGGTGGATCTGCTGGATATGATCGCAGTGACCTGCGGAAAGGGGAGTAGGCTGAGCGAAAAGAAAATGGAACGGCTGGACGAGAAGATCAGAAAAATGCTATTTAATCTATAGGCACAGGTTCCGCATTGCTTTCGCGTTCCTTCGCCTTGAATTCGAGTTTCCCGAATTTATAGCTTAGCGTGATGCCGAAGGATTGGTAGGGTACTTTTCTGCCACTTGTCTGTGTAAAATTACTACCGTAGAGCGTACTTTGCTGGTCTACATACTTGTTGAACGGATTGGTGGCGGTAAAGCCGATGCTGCCATTGCGGTGGAAGAGCTCTTTACGGACAGCCAGCGTGTAGAACCCAAAGGCCGGCCGGGTGCCCTGGATGGTCTTAACAGTAGAATTATAGTTGCCAAAGAGTTCGGCCGTCAAGTCCTTGCCCAATTTCCATGACGCATTGAGATTACCGCGAAAGGCGAACCCGGTGACGGTGCCGAGGTCCGGGCTTGAATTTGTCCTTGAGCCCAGCTGGATATTGGACCGGAGTGAGAAGGCCGGAGTGACGTCGACCGCGCCAAAAATATTACCGCCCCAGCTGTTTTGCCAGCCGATATTGTACCGCTGGGTCAACGAGACATCAGTATAGGTGGCTCCATTGATGCTGATTTCGGGGTAATAGGTAGCGAGGGATTGAATATCGTTCGAATTGTACCGGTACAGCGCAGCGACGTAAATGCTGTTCCCTTTGCCAAAGGTCCTGTTATATCCGATTTCATAGCGGTGACCTATCTCGGGGCGAAGTTCGGGATTACCTGTGCTGATGTTGTGGGGATCGGAGATATTATAGAACGGATTGAGGTCACCATAGTCGGGCCGTTCGATCCGATAGCTGTAGGCTATCTTAATGGTTTGGTTATCGTCCAGCTTGTGCGAAACGATAAAGGAGGGGAAGAAGGTGCCATAGGAGGGGATGGTGACGCCCTCGAAATCCGCAGTGGTATGGGTGTATTCGTAGCGGGCCCCCGCCTGTACATCGAGGAACTGGTGAAACAGCGTAAATTCCCCGGACACATAGCCAGCGTAGATCTGCCGCTTGTACATGAAGGAATAGGTCTGATTGGCATCGGACCCATAGCTGCCATCGGCGAGTAAAGTATCGGTCGATACGGTATTGTCCAATGTCTCCAAAACGGTCTTCAGTCCCGTTTCGAGTGTGAAGTGCTGGCCGATGGGCTGACTGTAGTCCGCCGAGATGTCGGTCTCTTTATCCGTTCCCGGACTGGTGCCCGTTGAGCCTGAACCCGGGAGGGCCGTACCCGGATAGTTTTGTTGCTGATAGTAGTCGTTGAAGTTATTTCCCAGGCTGGTGGTGATCAGAAAATCTAATTCCTGCCCCTTTTTTTTGAATTCCTTTTTATAATCCAGGCTCCAGTCGGCGGTGTTGGCATGAAGAGCGCTGCCGGCGTTCAGTACGCTGGATACGGCGGAGAGTTCGTTGCCGCCGCCGTCGGTGAGGTTTTGCTGCTGATCGGCGAGACCGCTGGTACGGTTGCCGAAGTGATTATAATTGAAGCCCCCGGTGAGTTTGTCTTTGTTGGTGATGTCGTATTCGACACTGATTCCTGTCTGATAACCAGAGCGTCTGAAGGCAGAGCTTCCTTCCTGCTGCAGCAACGTGAGGCTGTCTTTGGTAGGGTTAAAGGATTGGCGATTGACGGTGTTGATGGTGGTCGTATTGAGTTGTGCATTACCGCTGAAAAAGGCGTTAACCCCGAGATGATCCTGTTTTGCGTTGAGGTTGAAAGAGCCATTCTCGAGGCGGGTACCCGCCGATACATTGGCTGAACCATTGATGCCTCTTACCCGGCTTTCTTTGAGAATGATGTTGATGATGCCGCCGGTGCCGGAGCCGTCATATTTTGCGCCCGGGCTGGCGATGACTTCAATGCTTTTGATCTGGCTGGCAGGGATGGATTGGAGGGCATCGGTCAGGCTGGCGCCGAAGATGGCGCTTGGCTTGCCGTTGATCAGAAAGCGGATATTCGGATCGCCTTCCAGTTCTACATTTCCGTCGATATCCACGGCAACATTAGGTACTTTCTTCAGTACGTCGAGCGCGACGCCGCTTTGCGACGTCAGGTCGTTGGCTGCATTATAGACTATCTTATCAAGATGGTTTTCCACTAGCGGTCTGCTGCCGGTGACGGTGACAGTTGCAAGGCTGGCAGATGTTGGAGTAAGAGCGATATTGATCGCAGCAGACTTTAACGAAAGGGAAAGGTTTCGCGTGGCAGGCGTGAATCCAACGGAAGCCGCTTTCAATAGGTAGGTTCCCGGCGGGAGGGTCTTAAACGTGAAATTCCCTTTCGCATCCGTAATGATTTCGCTGATGATTTTACCACCTGAATCGAGCAGGGAGATAGTGGCATACTCTACCGGTGTTTTATTTATCGCGTTGGTGACAATGCCGGATAGTTTTGCTCCCTTCTGGCCAAGTGCCGAGAAATTCAGAAAGAGGAAAAAGAAAAGAAAAAACCTACCCGCAGGAATCATTTATAGTTGTTTAGGCCGCAATGTTAACATAGAATTCTAAGTATATTCTGTATTTACGATAGCTTATAAACATAGACGGCAAACGTTCCGGGCACTATTTTCCTGGTGCCGGGTTCGAATTGGGGCGCGCTGAGATAGATTTTCTTTGTCTTTTTGTCGAGCGCCATGGTCTTTGCGCGGGGTTGGGTTGTCAATGTCTGGACGACTTTATAGCTGTCGGCCGATTCCTGATGGATGATAGTGGTAGTGGCGTCGCCATTGCTGACAAAGATGGTCTGTTGAGCTTCGTCATAGATTACAGCATCCACGCCGGCACCGATGGGTAGCGTCGTGATAACTTTACCGGTTGCTGCGTCCAATACGCTCAATCCTTTATTTGTCCGGCAGCCGGTGAAGATCCGGTTGCGAACGACGTCCATGGCAATGCCGGTCGGGCCGCCGCAGGGGGAGAGCGGGTGGGTGGCTTTTACAGTCATGCTTTTTGTGTCGATGACTTTTATAGTGTTAAGGTCTTCGATATTATTATATACCAGGCCTTTCCCATCGGATACGGCGAATTCGGGACCGCCGCCAAGGTCAATAGTCTTTAATAATTGAAGTGTTTCGGGATCGATTACGCAGGTGCTTTTACTATCGCCGTTGAAAACGAAGACCTTTTTGGAAAAAGGATCATAGATGATGCCGTCTTCGTCGGTGGCAGAAAGGGAAATAGTCTTTAGTATCTTAAAAGAAGTAAGATCGATCACAACGACCGCATTTGCCTTGCCATCGCTGATAAATCCTTTATTGACTTCATTTGCGAAAGCAATGCCGTGTACCCCTTTCATTCCTTCGATGGTGGCGATAGGTTGTTCGGTGGTCAGATCGACGACATTAAAGGAGGTGCCGTGGGAAACAAAGAGGTGATTATTGACCTCGTCGATAGCCATATAGTCGTAGCTGCCGTCCCCAGGCAAAGCAATCTTTTTGTCAAAAACATACTGTTGGGCGCTGCTGTGCTGGCTCCACAGGAACAGGCCGAGGCCAATCGAAAGGCGGAGAAGTTTGTTCATACGATGCAAACTAAATTCGGAAACTGTAGAAATTCGGGAGAAAACGATAGTGTCGGGGAAGGTTCTTCCCCAGATGGCTTTTGCCTGCATTACAACAATCGATGACCGTTCCGGCGACAGTTTCTGCCCCTTCAACGATTTGCCTTTTTCCACAATAGACATCAAAGATAGCTTTGCGGAAAGCCGGATCATGAAGTATTCTGAAAGCGCCCCCATATCGTTCTATCATCCGTATCCTGTCGTTTTAAGATTCAATATCCGGGAGGGGTTCATTACTGAACCCCTCTTTATAGAACTGATGGACTTCCGGCATCGCAGCCGTACAAATGGTTTTCACGGATAAAACGGCCTTTTGAAATTTGTGTTCATCGAATGTTTCATATTCCAGGGTGTCGAGGAAAGGTTCCATTCGTTCCAAAAGCCCCATGATGGCCACATCTGTTCTCATGGCATGAGCCGTCCGGCGTAGCGTGATCAGGTCGCTGCTTCCCAGGGCCGACTCTATGGTATGCAGATCTACAGGAATAACTTCCATGAATTGCTCCGTCACGGTCTTTTCATACTCCTTGTCCCCATCGCTAATCTCCCTCATGTATTGCAAGTCGATCAATTGGTACGCGACATCGGATGCCCTGATGGTCCCCTTTTTGAGGTCCGTCTGGCCGCCATCGATCCCGGTCAGCCTGGCAATAAGTCCGAGCAACTCCTTCTCTTTGATGGGCTTGGCAATATATTCATTCATCCCATAACTCAGGCATTTCTCCCTTTCACCAGGGAAAGCGTGTGCCGTCATTGCAAGAACAGGCGTCTGCAACTTCAATTTTGTCCTAATCTCCTGTGTGGCTGTATAACCGTCCATGCCTGGCATTTGGACATCCATCAACACCAGGTCAAATGTCCTGGTCTTCAATTTCTCAAGCGCCTCGATCCCGTTATGCACCATGTCGAATGACAGCCGCCAGCCTGTAAGCAGATGCCTCAGCAGAGTTTGATTCATTTCGTTATCCTCCACAACAAGAATCCAGATATCCCTGTGATCGGCGTATCCGGTTCCGGTTGATTCTGTTATAGCCGATGCCCTTGCCGCTTCATCCGCAATATCATAAGGAATGGTGAACCGGAAAATAGTTCCCTTCCCTGGTTCACTTTCAACATCAATTTCCCCTCCCTGCAACGATATAAGGTCCTTTGCGATGGCCAATCCCAGTCCGGTGCCACCATATTTCCTCGTAATCGAGTCCTCCGCCTGCCGGAATCGCTCAAAAATGCCGGCCAATTTCTCCCTGGCGATGCCAATGCCGGTATCGCTGACGACAAAGCCAAGACGGATACGATTCCCTACCCTTCCCTTATTGTCGACGAGTACTTTGATCGCTCCTTCGGAAGTGAATTTCATCGCATTCCCGATCATGTTCACCAATATTTGCGTCAACCTGGTCGGGTCACCGGACACTGTATCCGGAACAAGCTCATCAATGGCCGCGGCAAAATCCAGTCCCTTTTCCTGCATTTTTCCGGCAAACATGGTTTGAATGGAGTGAATAAGGCCACGGACGCTGAAAAACGTAGACTCGATGCGCATCATACCCGCCTCTATCTTTGAAATATCCAGGATATCATTTATAATTGTCAGCAAGCTTTCCCCGGATTGTCCGATCGCTTCTATAAACTCCTCCAACTCCGGATCCCGGTTCCTGGCTTTCATCAGATTCGTAAATCCCACAATCGCATTCATGGGCGTGCGAATCTCATGGCTCATATTCGCCATAAAGTTTTCCTTGACCAGCGAGACTTCCCTGAGCTTCTTTTCGGAGGCATCCAATTGCTGAATTAATAGATTTTGTCTGCGTATCCAGCTAATAATGTACCAAAACAGCACGGCGCCGCTAACTACAACGATCAGGACCATCACAACATTCCATCTTTGAGCCCTTCTGCCACTACTATTGATAGAGACAGAAAGGGAATCAAGGAGTCGTTCACGGCTGGTGTAAAACCTGCGGCTGAAATTATTCACGTCAATAATAAAGTGCCTGCGTTGCATGATTGCCCGGAAGCTGTCGGGTGAAATCCGGTGGCCCTGGCGGTACGTATCCATGAACAAATTCTTCAGTATTAATTTTTCATCCGCCAGTTTGGAGAGCTGATCAATATTCCTGATGGTTTTATCCTCATCGTCCATTATACGCAGTGAATCAAGCAGCGCGTGGGCCCCCTGAAGCAACGTGTCTATCTGCACAAGATAGGCTGTGTCGTCTGTGGCTAAGGTCCTGCCGAGCCTGATCTCTGTAGCAAGCAAATCTCTCTCCGCTTCCCGAAGTTGATTGCCAACGATCAATTCATTTGATAGCTTCTTGTTCCCCGTGATAAGGCTATGTATATTCTTGGAAGAACTGTACTGCACGAAAATAATCAACATGTTGCCGGCAATAAATGCGGTAAGCACCAAATAGATAATCCGGTTGCTGTTCATAGAAGATATTATTTCGGCGTTTTTTTACAAGATGTTCATCCGTTTATTCAGCGCGGCACGGAATGCATCGGCTACCGGCAAGGGTTTTCCACCAACGATCAATGCGCCGCCGTCTAAAGTGTCTATCTTGTCTACCGCCACGAGGTATGAGCGGTGGACCCGGAGGAACCTTGAAGAAGGCAGCCTGTCTTCCACCGCCCTTAATGTGGCGTGAATGGCATAGAATTTTTCCGGCGTATGCAGTTTTACATAATCACCCATCGCCTCTGCGTATAGGATGCCATCCAGTTTCAACCTGCGGACTACATTGGAATCCCGGATGAAAATAAACTCGTCATCTTTCAGATTGATCTCCTCACTGTTGCTCTCCAATATCTCCCTCGCCTTATCAATAGCCCGGATAAACCGGGGTGTCGTCACTGGTTTTATGATATAATCTGCCACATTCAGATCAAAAGCATCCGCTGCATACTCTCTTTTAGAAGTGATGAAAATAATGACGGGCCGTTTGTCGCCCAGGTTCTGGGTTAATTCCAAACCTGACATACCCGGCATCTCGATATCCAATAGCAACAGATCTACCGGTTTTAATTGCAACACCGCATAAGCTTCCATCGCATCGGCACATTCAGCAACTATATCGATATCACCAACTTTCCCGGCCAGGTGCCGGATAGTGGTTCTGGCTATCGCATTGTCATCAATGATCAGCGCATTCATGTAATAAAAGTAACAAATTTGGTCGATTAGTTCAGCTCCGGGTTCATCAAAGGGGAATACATCGTCAATCTGAGCTTTATCTCGCGTCCATCGCTTTTGTCATCATAAAGATAAAGGGTCGCATGCCATTCCCGGCCCGCTGACCCTTGCCGAGTGATCAAATTTTCAAGTACCAGAAATCCAGAGCATGAATTTATGTGTTTACTATCCCGCATGGTCCCCTCCAGAGAAAAGACTACTTCATCCGTCGGATAATCAGTCAGGCCGCCGGTAAGCCCCTGATGGATAGTGGCCCTTACCTCTATCCTTTCCCTGGAGGGAGCGGAACGGGCCCGCCATAGCTTTCGGGGTTTTTCCGGGACGAGCCTTATATCTCCGGTCAGCGATAATTCTTTCTTTTCAAAATCTATCCTTACTTTTTGAATCCCATCTACGGGCGTGCCAGTAGCATGGATGCAATACTCAAATCGTTTAAGTGGAATATGTTGTTTCATTTGCAGGTTCTTATTGATTGCTGTAAACTTAATCCTGACTGACAGGAAAAAGAAGTGTCACTCGTTCAATGGGCAAAGACGATCGTTGAAATGGGCCGCATAGACATGCGGCCCATGACCATTTAAAACTGCTTATGAAAAAAAAACCTTCGTAACCACCCGTGCGCTTTTAGCGGCGTCTCCGTTTGTCATGCGGCAATTTCAAATAGCCTCTCAACAAATAGACCAGCAGAAAAATGCTGGCGACTATACCCGAGAAGACCAGCATCAATGCCGGGCACGAACTGCCGCTATCGCACTTGCGAAAAAAGAGATAGGAAAGCCACAGGAATATCAGGGTGTCTGCAAAAAATAATATAGTATAAAAATATTTCATCAACCGTTGGCGTCTGCCGATTTAAAAGTACATGTTTGAAGCTCTCGCTGCCGCCTCTATACGGCAAACTCGTCTGAATGGTCGCCAGGACGGCAAAATCAATCGGTGAACGTTCCGGCGACAGATGTTGCCTGTTCAACGACTGCCCTTTTTCGTCGTTCCCGGATGAGTATAGCTTTGATATAGAAAAAAACATGAAATATGAAATACAGGCAATTGGGTAATACAAACATCAGGGTTTCGACGATCACTTTTGGCGCATGGGCCATCGGCGGATGGATGTGGGGAGGAACGGAAAGAAAGGATGCCCTGGAAGCGATACTGGCGTCTTACGATTATGGTGTGACGTCCATTGATACAGCGCCGATCTACGGTCAGGGACTCAGTGAAGAGATCGTAGGAGAAGCGCTGCGTACGCTTCCTCGTGACAAGGTGCAAATATTGACCAAATTCGGCATGCGGTGGAATGAAACAAAAGGCCAGCTGGCCTTCAGCAGCGCCGACAATTCGGGTCGTCCCATCGACATCTATAAATATGCCGGGAAAGAAAGTATCATAAAGGAATGTGAAGACAGCCTCCGCCGGCTGGGCACGGACTATATCGATCTGTATCAGATCCACTGGCCCGATAGCACGACCCCGGTCGCGGAAACCATGGAAGCACTGGTGCAATTGCTGCGGCAGGGCAAGATCCGCGCCGCCGGTGTAAGCAACTATTCCGCGGACCTGATGGCTGAAGCGGAAAAAACCATTAACCTCGCATCCAACCAGGTGCCCTATAGCATGGTGGAGAGGTCGATAGAAAAGGAGCTCGTGCCCTACTGCCTTAAACACAATAAGGCCATTATTGCCTATAGTCCCATGCAAAGGGGATTGCTCACCGGAAAGATCAGGCCCGATCACGTATTTGCTCCCGGTGACCATCGTCCCGGCACGGTATTCTATCAGCCGGAAAACATTCGGCGCATAGACAATTTTCTCGACCGCCTGCAACCCCTGGCACATTCCAGGAATGCGGTGATCTCGCAATTGGTCCTTCGGTGGACCGTCGAGCAGCCTGGTATTACCATTGCCCTGGCGGGCGCCCGCAACAAGCAGCAGGCCATACAAAATGCGAAAGCAGCTTACCTGGCCCTCACACCTGAAGATATCAAATATATCGACGGCGAGCTAAGGAGCCTGAAGTTGGTGGGCGAGGAAGCGGCTGCCTATTGATCCTTTCTTTTATAATCTTTAAAAAAAACCGATGAAACATTTCAGCGTTGCATTTCGATTGTTGATCGCCATTATTATGATCCAGGCCGGCAATGTTGCTTATGCGGCGGGTCCCGGAAGGCAGTATTACAGGCTTAGTGTTTACCATTTCAAAGACAGCGAGCAGGAAAAAATTCTTGATCGGTATTTCTCGGCCGCATTGCTGCCGGCGTTACACCGGATGCATATTGTTTCTGCCGGCGTATTTAAAGCACTTGCCAATGATACGGCTTCGGATAAGAAGATCTATGTTTTTATCCCTTTCAATTCGGAAAGGGAATTACAGCAATTAAACGATGAGCTTCAAAAAGATAAAAATTATCGGGTGGCTAGTCAGGAATATAGCAATGCGGGTTTTTCCACGCCGCCTTATACGAGGATCGAAACAATCATTTTATATGCATTTCCGCTCGCTCCGCGACTGCAATTACCGGAACTTACCTCATCGAAGAATGAAAGGGTCTATGAACTTCGCAGCTACGAAAGTGCAACCGAGAAAATATTTCAGAATAAAGTGAACATGTTCAATGATGGCGATGAAATAGG
>JAMFSL010000013.1 GCA_026225275.1 Puia dinghuensis | reverse complement strand
GCCTCATCATCAGCACGATCGTGATCTATAATCAGCTCAACTATATCCGCAGCCGCCAGATCGGCTTCAATCGCGACCAGGTGCTGATCATCCATAACGCTTATCTGGCCGGCGACCCGGTAAAGACCTTCCGCAAAGAACTGCCCCAGCTTCCCGGAGTCGCCGATGCCACTCTCTCCGGTGACCTGCCTACCGTAGGCTCTGGCTATGACCAGGAAGGTTGGTTTCGCAATGCCACACTGGACACCAAGGGAGCAGTCGTCCTGACCACCATGACGGTAGACGAACACTATGTCCCTACCCTCGGCATGCAAATGGTGCAGGGCAGGAATTTCTCTATGGACTTCCCGACGGACTCGACAGGTCTTCTCATCAATGAATCCGCCGCCCAATTGCTGGGTTGGAAAGAACCCCTCCACCAGATAATCTACCGCCCCCTCGACAGCATGAAAGCTGCGCCCTTTCATGTCATAGGCGTCGTAAAAGACTTCAATTTCAGCTCGATGCATGACAAGGTGGGCCCCGTGGTCATCCAGATGGGCGATAACCGGGGCCGGATGGCCATCCGCCTCCGCGGCGGTAACATTCCTGCTACGGTCAATCAGATTGAGACGAAGTGGGCATCGATCGCGAACGGCGTACCCTTCAACTATACCTTCATGGACAATGATTTCGATAACCTCTACAAGGACGAGCAGCAGACGGGCCGCTTGTTCATTAGTTTCGCGGTCTTCGCCATCTTCATCGCCTGCCTCGGATTATTCGGACTCGTGACCTATGCCGCCGAACAGCGTACGAAAGAGATCGGTATCCGCAAAGTGCTCGGCGCCAACGTCGGCGGAATTGTCGCACTGCTCAGCAAAGACTTTGTTATCCTGGTGTTCATCGCCTCGCTGATCGCTTTCCCCGTAGCATGGTGGGCCATGGACCAGTGGCTGCAAAGCTTCGCCTACCGGATCGGCATCAGTTGGTGGATATTCGTCCTGGCAGGCGGCACAGCCGTCCTGATCGCCCTGGTAACGGTCAGCGTCCAGACTGTCCGCGCAGCACTGGCTAATCCGACGAGCAGTCTGCGGGCTCAATAACGGATAGTTTCGGCTATTGGGGTATGAAATTCGTCGGCTTATCGATTAAAAAGATTCGAAAATCCATTTTAACGAATTGCCAAGAATATCTTCCGATAGCTTGCACGAAACTTAAAAAAAATGAAACGACTCAACCTTACCTGCTTAATCCTGTCACTGCTGGCCATAACTTTCTCCTGCAAGAAAACAAAGGTTTCCGGCAGCAACAATCCGCAAAATGGCATCTGGATATCACGTGCGGCCTTCCTGGGTCCTGCTCTGGGAGAAGCCGCAACGTTTACGGTCAACAATAATGCCTATGTCGCTACAGGCATCAATCCGATGATACCGGCACAGAAACTAACGGCCACGTATAAATACACCGCCGATACGATCAAGAACGAGAAGGCGGGCTATGACAGCGCCTATGGCTCTTGGGCCCAGGTGGCAGACTTTCCCGGTCAGGCCCGCAGCAATGCAGTAGGATTTAATATCGGCAGTACCGGCTATCTGGGATCAGGCCTCGCCAACGACGGCCAGACCGCACTCGCCGACTTTTATGCCTATAACCCTGTCACCAATGCCTGGACGCAGATTGCTTCGATGACTAATGGAGGATCCTCATTTCCCCGCTACGACGCCGTTTCCTTTAGCTTTGATACAGCAGCATATGTGCTGACCGGCGAAGCCGATTCCAATTACTTCGGGGACGTCTGGAAATATAGCCCTTCCACGAACGTCTGGATCCAGCAGTCTAATTACCCGGGCTCTCCCCGTGCAGGCGCCGTCACTTTTGTATACAATGGCCAGGGCTACCTTGCAACCGGTTTTACCCCGGGCAGCAAGTGGGCCGAAGGCAGCTTATGCTACGATTTCTGGCGCTTTACCCCCGGCGGTGGCGCAGATAATCCCGTCACCGCCTGGGTCCGGTTGAGTGACATCTATACTACCGGCGCCGGCTCCTTCGATGCAGCCTATAGCGATATCATCCGCTATCATGCCAGCAGTTTCATGATCCTGGGCCAGCCCGATGGCGACAAAGGATACATTACCTGCGGCGCGAATAGCGCCGGCATAGACCTCACCTCTACCTGGGAATACGATTTTGCCTCGGACCGCTGGACAGCTAAAACACCTTTCGACGCAACGCCCAGAAGCGGAGCCGTGGGTTTCACCCTTACCGGTACGGTTCCGTCGCCCCCCGGAGTGGCATCGACCAGGGGCTTCATCGCCACGGGCCTGAAGCAGGGTTCTGCTTACGGTTTTACCGATTGCTATGAATTCTTCCCCACCCTGACCGCCAGCAACTAAACTAAATGACTCCCGGACCCCATCCTCATCCGCCCGCATGGCCGTAAAATCACCCCGCAGCCGATTTTTGCATCATCAGTGCAAAAATCGGCCCTGGAAGGTACAACGGGTACTCTTGAGTGTTTACCCTATATTTGCCGGCCGAAACTGTTAAAAAGAAGTGAACTTATTCTCTTATGACTTTTCTGAACCAACGTTGGAATAGCTTAGCAAAAAATTCAACATTATTATTAATGAAGCAGGTATACTTTTCTCTCTGCCTTTTAATGGTATTGGCCGTCCTCTTTTCCTGTACCAGGAGTAATTTGAACTATACCCAAAACGGTAACTGGGTAGGTCGCGCGACTTTTGCTGGTATCGCCCCCATCGGCGAAGGCGCCTCTTTTACCATTAACAATCTCGCCTATCTAGGCACGGGGATCAATCCGCTGACACCGAACATCAAATTGACGACGATGTTCAAATACACTCCTGCTTTTATCCCAAACTCAGTGTATGGGTACGATAGCGCCGTTGGGTCATGGTCTCAGATTTCATCCTTTCCCGGGCAGGCCCGCAGCGATGCAGTCGGATTCTCGATCGGCAATACAGGCTATCTCGGGTCAGGCCTGGCCAACGACGGGTTTACCTCGCTGGCTGACTTCTATTCCTATAATCCCGGCTCGAATGCCTGGACGCAGATCGATTCGATCTCCGATGATAGCACAACCTATCCCCGCTATGACGCGGTGGCATTCAGCTTCGATACGACGGCCTACGTGCTGACGGGTACGAACGAGCTGTATTATTTCCTCGATGTCTGGAGATACAGCCCCACCACCAATACCTGGATCCAGCAACGGGCCTTTCCCGGCTCTTCCCGCTCCGGCGCTGTCAGTTTTGTCTACAAGGGACAGGGCTATATCGCCACCGGCTTTACCCCGGGTTCGAAATGGTCGGAAGGAAATTACTGCTATGATTTCTGGCTCTTTACCCCCGGCAGCGATACCTCAACACAATCCTGGCACCGGTTACGTGATATCTTTAACACCAGCCCCTCCACGTACGATGACGGTTACGCCAACATCATTCGCCGGAATGGCGCTGCCTTCACGATCCTCGGCCAGCCCGATGGCGACAAGGCATATATCACCACAGGCTCCTTGAACGGTGGCGATATGACCTTCACCTGGGAATATGACTTCGTTTCCGATCTCTGGACGGAAAAGACGCCTTACGAAGGCACGGCCCGGACGGGCGCCGTAGGCTTTAGCATCGCCGGCCCTAATGGTACGGTCCCGGCCATTGCCGGTTCCTCGTCGACAAGAGGATTCATTGCCACCGGCGTCAACCAGGGCACAACAGCAGCCTTTGCCGATTGCGAAGAATTCTTCCCAAATATGTCCTACAATGCCTATGATTAATCACGACAAAAATGGCACCGGTTTTAGTACATTTGTCTGTAAACAAAGCCGTTTTGTCGATTAATATAGCCCGATCATACATTTTAACGAAATCTCTATAAAAACAACGAATAGTTTCGCTCATAAATTCGCGGTAAATTCCAAAACATGAAGCAAATCCACCGTTCTTTGTTCACTCTTATGTCGTTGGCTGTCTTGTTTTCATGCACCAAAGCTTCCTTGAATTACACAGAGCAAGGTAACTGGGTGGGTCGTGCTACATTCTCGGGGATTGCTATGGGCGCAGGTACTTCCTTCGTCATCAATAATATTGCATATGTCGGAACCGGGATCAACCCGCTGACTCCCCATACTAAGTTGCAAACGATGTTTAGCTACGTAGCTTCTTCCATCCCCAACAAAGCGAATGGCTACGACAGCGCCTATGGCTCATGGGCCCAGGTCGCATCCTTCCCCGGACAGCAACGCAGCAACGCTGTCGGATTCACTATCGGCAACACCGGTTATATCGGATCAGGCCTGGCCAATGACGGCGCTACCGCCCTGGCTGACTTCTATTCCTATAATGCCGGCGCCAATAGCTGGACTGAGATCGATTCGATTCATGGTGCCGACTCCTCCTATCCCCGTTATGACGCCGTGGCCTTCAGTTTCGATACGACAGCCTACGTGTTGACCGGGACGAACCAATTGTACTTTTTTGGCGATATCTGGAGATACAGCCCAACCACTAATACCTGGATACAACAGGTTGCTCCTCCCAATCCTTTCTCTCCCCGTTCCGGCGCAGTCAGCTGGGTCTACAACAACCAGGGCTACATCGTTACCGGTTACACCCCCGGCTCTTCGACAGCCACCGGCAACCTTTGCTATGATTTCTGGAAGTTTACCCCAGGCCCCGACAACTCGACCACCGGCTGGACCAGGTTGCGGGATATCTATAATACCAGCCCACAATCATATGATGACGGGTATACTGATATCGAACGTACCAATGCCAGTTCTTTCCTGATCCTGGGCCAACCCAGCGGGGACAAGGCCTATGTCGTCCTCGGCTCAGCCAACGGTATCGACGTTACCTACACCTGGGAATACAGTATGTCTCAGGATCTCTGGAACGAAAAGACGCCTTATGAAAGTACTGCCAGGACCGGCGCCGTCGGTATTACCCTTTCGCTGCCCTCGCCGGTAACGGCAGGCGTAGCCACGACAAGAGGTTTCATCGCAACCGGGCTAAACCAGGGTTCTACCGCCGCCTTCTCGGATTGCGAAGAATTCTTCCCGAACCAGGTCTATAATCAGTATGATTAGGGTAGATTTAGCATTATAATTCCAATTTATCGGTCGAAATGGCGCGTGACAAGCGAATATAGCGTACCATTGTGTCTAATAACGCATTGGGAATAACCCGATCGGATGATTAAGTACGCACAAACGTGAAATATTATGAGTGAAGGAAAGTTTTTGTCGCTTTGGACGAAATATTTGCCCGCTATCAGGATACTGCTGAAAAAGGCGATAACCGAAAAACAGCAGATCACCCTCAGCAAAATGGAACTGCAATCCATAGACAACCGGAAGAATGTTAATTTCTCCTTCGACATGGAGATCAACAACGGAAAAATAGAGAACAGCATGCTGGTTCCTTACATGGGCAAAGACCTCTTCCAGATACTGAATGGCGATTCAGTCGTCAGAGCGTTTATGCAGGATAAAAAGATCAACATCCACATGACAAGGCAATCCCTGTTGACCTTCGAGTGCAGCATCCCCGCCCTCTCATAAGGACACATCGTATTCCCGCTTACTATGTTTCGGCTTCTCACATCCTGCTTGTTGCCAGTCTGCCTGGTACTATGGCTGGCTCTGCCGTTGTCAGCCCAAACACTGTCAGACAGCGCTTATGATATCGCCCGCTTCCCCTTCCGAAGCGGTGACACGACCCTGGCTATCCTCAGGCTACATTATATCACTTTCGGCCAACCCATAAAGGACAAAGCCGGTAAGATCACCAATGCCGTGCTCATCCTCCACGGCACCGGCAGCAACGCCGGCAACTTCATCACCTCCTCCTTTGGCGGCAAACTCTTCGGACCCGGCCAACCCCTGGATGCTTCCCGCTACTACATCATCCTTCCGGATGGGATCGGCCATGGAAGATCCAGCAAGCCCAGCGATAGCCTGCACATGCGTTTCCCCCGGTATAACTATGATGACATGGTCCTCGCCTGCTATAAGCTCCTCACGGAACACCTCGGCGTAAATCACCTGCGCCTCATCGTGGGTACTTCCATGGGAGGCATGCACGCCTGGGTCTGGGGCTACACTTATCCCGGTTTCATGGACGCCCTGCTGCCGCTTTCCAGCCTGCCCGTCCCCATCGGCGGCCGAAACCGTATGATGCGTAAAATGGCGATCAATCTCATCGAAATGGACCCGGCATGGAAAGGAGGTGAATACAAAACAGAGCCCGCCGAAGGTCTGGCCGGGGCAGGTTCCTCCCTGTTCTTCATGGGCAGCAGCCCGCTCCAGTTGCAAAAAAATGCCCCGACCCGACAACAGGCCGATCAAATGGCCGATGCACTGGAAAAAGGATATGAATCATCCCTTGACGCCAATGACCTCATCTACCAACTGGACGCATCACGGGATTACGACCCCTCCCCCTTCCTGTCCCGCATCAAAGCTCCCTTAATGGCCATCAACTCCGCCGATGACCAGATCAATCCACCCGAACTGGGTATCATGGAAAAAGAAATCAAACGGGTGCCCCGCGGCAGGTTTGTTCTTCTGCCCATCACCGACCACACCCGGGGACATGGCACGAACATGCTGCCCGAAATCTGGGCCGGCTACCTCGAACAGTTACTGAAAATCAGCCAGTAGCCAATCTCCTCTTCACTCGGTCTTTAGACTCTCCACCGGATTCGCCCGCGCCGCCCCAATGGCCCGGATACTCACCGTCACCAGCGCAATCCCCATGGCCACCAGGCCCGCCAGCACGAAAATCCACACATGTACCGGGACGTGATACGCGAAATCCGCCAGCCACCGGTGCATGCAATACCAGGCGATCGGCGAGGCAATCAGGATGGACAGACCCACCAGCCGCACAAAATCGATCGACAGCAACCGCACGATGCCCGCCACACTGGCGCCCAGGACCTTGCGGATCCCGATCTCCCGGGTGCGCTGCGCCGTCATGAAAGTCGTCACCCCGAAAAGGCCCAGACAGGAAATGAAGATGGCAATGAACATCGCAGTATTCATGATCTGCGCCGTCTTTTGCTCTTTATCGTAAAAAGCAGCAATCGTTTCATCGAAGAAGCTGTATTCGAAACTAACGTCCGGGTATAAGGTTTTCCAGTCCGCAGCGATGGCGGTCAGCGCTGTATGAACGTCTGCGCTCCCCCTGCCGGTAAGGCTCAACTTAATGCTCAGCAGGCTGTTGGCGCCCTTATTCATGGTCAGGAAGACGGGGCTGACAGTATCTCGCAAGGACTTGGAATGAAAGTCTGCCACTATTCCAACTACCGGCAGCACGGTCTGATACCTGCTGTCTTTTTGACCACTCTCCACCATCTGCCCGATAGCATCCGCAGGATCGGCAAAACCCAATCCCCGGGCCGCGCTCTCATTCAACAACACTTCTGTCATCGTATCGCTCGGATGCAGATTACGACCGGCGAGCAGCCGCATCTCATACAAGGGCAGGACATTTTCATCGATCAGGTGCATCTCGGCTGAGATCTTTACATCCCCCTTGGGTTTATGCAGGACGAGGTCCGTACCCCGGTGACCTTTGGCTGCCGGCGTTCCTTCGCTCCCGCTGATCATCGTCACCTGCGGCAACTGCCTGATCTGGCTGACAAGGACTTCTCTTTTCGTCTGCGCATCCTTTACCCACGGTGTATTGATATTGATAATAGCCGTTTTGGTAAATCCCATGTCCTGGCTCAGCATATAACGGATCTGATCGCCGATCACCCATGTGCCGATGATAAAGAATAACGCAATAGTGAATTGGAATACGATCAGGGTTTTGCGTAGATAACTTCTTTGATTGAATGTTGATCCCCCTTCCCCCTTAAGGCTGATGACCGGTAAAAACGAGGACAATACCCGCGCCGGATAAAACCCCGCCAGCAAGGAAGTGACGAGAATGATCGATGCCAGGAACAACAACGTGTCCCGACTAGTCAGATGAAAGACTACACCTTCAGGGATAAACGACCGATAAGCATGCAATATAGGGTTGACCAGCAGGACGGAAATCACTACCGCAGCGCAGGTCAGCACAAAGGTCTCCGTGAGGAACTGCAGGATAAGCCCGGCACGGCTGCTGCCGAGGACCTTGCGGATACCGACCTCCTTTACCCGCCGGATGGACTGGGCAGTAGAGAGATTAATGAAGTTGATAGTGGCAATGAGCAGGATGAAGGCCGCAATGCCCATCAACGCATACAGCGTCGGCAGATTGGCCTTATGGG
Organism: Puia dinghuensis; assembly: GCA_026225275.1. Taxonomy (GTDB): domain Bacteria; phylum Bacteroidota; class Bacteroidia; order Chitinophagales; family Chitinophagaceae; genus Puia; species Puia dinghuensis_B. The sequence continues at coordinate 5,263 of JAMFSL010000013.1, read as the reverse complement.
GCAATGAATCTTCATAAGCTGCATTGAAATGAATGTCAGACAAAGGTTGCAATGACAGCACCGTCTTGCCCCCCTCACGCTCGATTACGTGCTTCTTTTCAAACCCTGTCAATTGCCGCTCTACCTGTGCCCGCGTCACCCCATTGCCCAGCTTGACAAAAGCCTCGGTACCGTCATTCCACATGCCCCAGCTATTTAAATCTATAACATTCTTCAGAAAGCTATGCGGGACCGTAGCGACAGAAATAAAATCCCTGAACCCGAAATCGGTATTTGCTGTCCAGTCCTTGACGATGCCGGACACGACCGTCCGCAGCGAATCATGATAGACGACCTGCCGGCCAATAAATTCATCGGGCGACCCGGGGCCAAAATACCGATGGGCCTCGCTCTCGGTCAGCACTACCTGGAAGGGCTCGCTGAGGGATGTGGCGGGACTGCCTGCCAGCCACTGGTATTTGAAAATATCGAAATATTGCGGATCGGTAATGACGACGTCCGGGTGTGCGCCGTTCTTCGGCTTCGCCAGCTTCAGCCGGATGCCTGAACCTCCGGGGATGATGACATTGGTAGAGTATTCATAAGTCCCCGTAACCGTCTCAAGCCCGGACACCTCGGCCCTCACCGTCATGGCCATCGGATCGGTGGTAAAACCCAGCGTCCGGTGCTCGCCTTCGGCGCGTTGCTGATCAACTACAACCCGGTAGATCCTTTCTTTGTCAGGGTGAAATTTGTCGAAGCTCAGCTCGAAATGCGTGATGAGGAAAATGACCAGACAGGCGCTGATGCCCAGCGCCAGACCGAGAACATTGATAACAGTGTACAATTTGTTCTTGGACAGTGACCGGATGGCCAGCCGTAAATAATTCAGCAGCATGCTTGGGGGAGTTTGGTTGTCATCATATCCGACCAAAAATGGACCAAATTGCCAAATAGCTGATAGTCAATTATAGCCGCAACCCCTTCACCACCGGACTGCCCGATTATGATACACGGCCTGTCCGTTTTAGTCCGGCCTTATGCCCTGACACAGCATAATAGAGGATATAGGCATAGCAGGGCAGCAAACAAATACAGTAAGCCACCTTGTTCGACAGATGAACATCATCCTTCAAAGAAGTATATAAAAGAGGCATCAACGCACCTCCCGCTATCCCCATAACCAACAAAGCCGAAGCAATCTTAGTGAATTTGCCCAATCCTTCCAGCGCCAGCGGCCAGATGGCAGGCCACATCAGTGAATTCGCCAGGCCCAGCAGCGCAATGAAGAGAATAGCTACATATCCATTACTCAACAGGATGCCTACGCTGAAAATCAACGCTAATATGGCGCATACCCTAAGAGCGGTAGACTGACTCAGATACCGGGGAATAGTGATGATACCGATAACATAACCTACCAGCATAGCAGCCAGTGTGAAGGCAGTGAAGTATTTGGTCTGGTCCAATGGCAGGCCCATCGCACGGCCGAAAGTACCGATTCCGTCTCCCGCCAGCACTTCCACTCCCACGTAAAGAAAGATACACAGGACGCCCAGCAGGAGATGGGGATATTGGAAAACACTGCTTTTCGCGATCCCGCCCGCCACTGGTGTCGCTGCATCACTCGCATCCTCCTTAATCTCCGGCAGCGACGACATCTTGATAGCCACAGAAAGAATAATAAGAATGCCCGCCATGACGAGGTATGGGACAATGACCCTGCCGGCCAACTCGTTCAGAATAACCGCCCGTTGAAGTTCATCGGTGGTGCTATGTACCTGCATTTCGAGCGAACTGGCATTCTTGAGTACGATAGCACCCAAAATAATCGGGCTCAGCACCCCCGCCACCTTATTACAGATCCCCATGATGCTGATCCGCTTCGCGGCGCTGTTCAAAGGTCCCAGGATAGTGATATAAGGATTCGAAGCCGTCTGCAGGAGGGAAAGGCCCATGCCCTGTACAAACAACCCGACCAGGAAAAGCGAGAAATTACGGGAGGAGGCCGCAGGAACAAAGACCAGAGACCCCAGCGCCATTACAAACAGACCCAGCGCCATCCCATTCTTATAGCCGGTCTTTTGCAGGATCAACGCACTGGGAACGGCCAGGAAAAAATAGGCGATGTAAAAGGCAAACGTCACAAAGAAAGCCTGCAGATCCGTATGTAGCTCACAAGCCAGTTTCAGAAAGGGGATCAGCGTCCCGTTCAGCCAGGTCACAAAACCAAAAATGAAAAATAGCATGCCGATGATAAACAGGGCGTTTCCGCGGCGGGGGGCAGTAGTTGTTGTACTCATGTCTGATATTAGTGCCCAATATAAAGATTTTGTAACGAAACGCTGCCCCGGAGACGATTTGCGGCATAAAATAAGGCCACAGAATTAGTATGATAAAGTCGTAGTAATGTAACTACAAAAAAAAGTCAACCAGTTGTCGACGTGCTCTTAGAAGCATATATCCTGCTCCTATAGGCTATAATAACCCTGGAAGTCAGCCCCGGCGCGACGCTACACACCCGCATCGACGCCTGCTTCATGCCCGCCCATCACTATTCATCGATTGATCGTAAAGCTTCCGGAGTCATTCCGTACATCGCCGGCATCCGATCCGCGAACCGTTAAAGCGCCATGCGCTTCCCCGGAGATAAATAATCCATGTTTACCGGTCACCGCCATGCCGTAGTCGATAATTTTCACATTTCGCAGGACCGCATTGGCCAGGATCCCGATGTTCCCTTCCATATTTTTTGCCACTACGCTCACCCCGTTGGATAAACTGTTTTCTATCGTCACATGATCCACCTCGATCCCGGAAATGCTGCGCTTATCCAGGCATATTTCCACAGCGGCGCGCCAGCCCCATTCATGATCGAAGCCACCGCTGTTGGTGATAGTGCAATCCCGGATCACCGTGGTGCCGCTAAAGTTATTATCGATGCTTTTATCCCGGCTCTCTGTAGGGAAAGTGGTGCTGATCAGGATCGCCGAACCCGGGGTAATATCGCTGAAGGAACAGGCTTTGACGGCATTACTATCCCCGCCATAGATGGCCGCACCATTGGCGAGGTAAGGCAGTTGCGCCGTACAGTGGATAATCAGGTTGTAGCCCGGGGAAAATTCCTGCTTCTTATAAACGGTTGGCCACATGGCAAAGCAATCATCGCCCGTGCCCCGCGCAGTACAATTCTCGATAGTGGAATGCGCCATGCCGACACAAAAATTGATCCCGTCGGCCAGGGTATTTCTCATCCGGCAACCGGTAACGGTCAGACGACTGGAGTTTTCGATCCACATCCCCACTTTCGTGTGTTCGATCCAGAGCCGTGAAATAGTCGAGTTCTCTCCGTAAGAGCCCGTAATGCCATCATTGCCTTCCTTGTCGCTCCGGTAATTCAACCGGCCGGTAATGGCAAAATCCGCCAGGTGGATATCATTGCCGGTTCCTATTAGTCTCACCCTTTTGTCGGCATAGGCATAGGACTTTTCATCCCCCGCCATTTCCGAGTACCACATGCCCGCTCCCTGCATGGTGAGATGAGCCGGCAGAACGATATCCCCGGTAATGGTAAAAGTCCCGGCGGGGATCCAGACAGGGTGGCCGGATTCCGCTGCGGCAGCAATACAATTTTTGAATGCCGCAGTATAGTCCCCGCTCGGATCGGGGCCGCCAAAACGCGGGTCGGTCATTGACAGGGAATTCGCCGGCGCAACAAGCGGTGGTGCGACCTTTTCCAGGTCGACCAGGTCGATGATACAATAGCCGGCCTCCTCTCCTCCGCGAACGCCTCCGCTGCGGGCCGTCCCGCTATCATCCCGTTGTATCCGGATGACATCGCCTTTTTGGATAGGCAGGTCCTTTATTCTTATTTCATCGTAAAAATGTCTCGGTCTCCCTGAATCCGGGATGTTGGTGAAGGGATATTTGCCATATAACCAAGCGTATTTCGAACTAACCCTTTCCCCCCTGACCAATTTTCCATTTCGATAGATCCCCAGCGTGGAGCTCGTCCCGTTACCTTCCCGGTCATCGGGAAGACTGAATCTGATCACCATACTGTTGGCATCCGCCGTGGCGTCAAATTCGACGTACTGACTTTTTGCGCTGAGCTTTACACATCGTTGCCCTGAGGATTCCATTTCGACCCTGTAGGGCTCATAAACAGGCCCCAGGACGGTTCCGGTGGTTCGCATCTGCTCCGCCTCATAGGTCGTCCAGGGGATAGTGGCTCCGGGAGGAACGGCCGCTTCGGAAAGGATGGCGGCCCCGGAAGACTCCTGCGCCCGCCCGGTCAATAGGCTGGATAGCATGACGATAATAACGGATATGTGCTTTGTGAACATGGCTAATGCAATTTAAACAATTAACTTTACGCCGACTAAACCAAACCCCTTATATGCGACCACTCTATCTCTTTCAGCTTACCTTTTTACTGGCCGTGTTATCCCTTGTCGGTTGTGTCAGCACCGGGAAATTCAATGACATGCAGCAACAGGCGCAAAAAAACGACTCACTCTACACCTGGGCTATGCGCACCTTGAAAACCAGCCAGTCCGATAATGACAACCTCAATAAACAAAAGACTTCGCTGCAGAATCAGCTGAATAGCGTCGACAACCTATTGACCGCCTCCAATGAAAACAACACCCAGTTGAGACGGCAATTACAGGACCTGTCGGCCATCACCAGTTCCCAGGCCGAAAGTATCAAAAGCTCCCTGGACAACATGACCGCGAAGGATACCTATCTCCAGGACCTGCGTTTGGCCCTGGCGCACCGTGATTCGGCCAACCTGGCCGTACTGATGGAACTGAAAATGACCCTCGGTAGCTTTGGCGGCCAGGGTGTCGATATTAAGCTGGAGAAAGGCGTCGTCTCCGTCGACCTCGCGGATTCGTTACTCTTCACAAGCGATAGCAGTAGCTATGCGCTGACCAATAAGGCAAAGTCGGTAATGGGTAGACTCGCCAGGGTATTGAATGATCAGCCTGACCTGGAATTCATGGTCGAAGGACATACAGACAGTGTACCGAACCCGCCCGCCAACCCGCAGGACAGCACATCAGTTGTGCATGACAGCCTATCAACTGCACACGACAGCGTATCATCTCCCCGGAATAATCTATCAGCGATGCGTGCCCTGTTCGCAGACAACTGGGACCTCAGCATCAAACGTGCCGTGGCCGTGGTCCGAATACTGCAGAATAATTATAACATAGCCCCTGTCCGGATGACAGCTGCCGGTCGGAATAATCCCGATCGTAGTACGAGGATTGTCATT
>JAMFSL010000147.1 GCA_026225275.1 Puia dinghuensis | reverse complement strand
TCAGAGATGGATTGATAGCGCTGAAGGAAAAATACCAGCAACAACTTCCCTCCCTCATCACCTTTGCCACGGGGCCCAGCCGCACCGCCGATATCGAGAAGACCCTGGTCGTCGGAGTACATGGACCGAGAGAAGTGTATCTTTTCCTGGTGGACAGAAGGTAGCCCCAAAGGCGCAACTTAAACTTATATTCGCCCCATGCAATTGCCTCCTGGAAAAAAGATCTATTTTCTCTCGGATTTTCATCTGGGCGCTCCCGATCATTCGACCAGTCTGGTTCGCGAACGGCACATCGTCGCTTTCCTCGAAAAGATCCGGCAGGATGCCGCGGAAATCTTCATTGTCGGAGACCTCTTCGATTTTTGGTATGAATACAGGACGGTCGTGCCCAAAGGCTATACGCGTATCCTGGGAAAGATGGCGGAGATCACCGATTCGGGCATCCCCATTCATTTTTTTACCGGCAATCACGATATGTGGATGAGCGGATACTTTGAGCAGGAGCTGAATATCCCCGTATACCACGAACCCCGGGCATTTGAATACAATGGTAAAAAGCTGCTGGTCGGTCACGGAGATGGATTGGGACCTGGGGACCACGGCTACAAATTCCTCAAAAAGATCTTTCGCAATAAAGCCTGTCAATGGCTATTCGGCATCTTTCCCCCGGCAGTGGGTGTTGGACTGGCAGGTTGGCTCAGCCGTCGAAGCAGGGCCGTCACCGGCCAGATCGACGAACGTTTCCTGGGCGAGGAGAAAGAATGGCTGATCATTTACAGCAAAGAAGTCCTTCAGAAAGAATATTACGATTATTTTATTTTCGGGCATCGCCACCTGCCGATAGACTATTCGTTGGGAATTTCCGGCAGCCGGTATATCAATTTGGGTGACTGGATTCGTTATAATACTTACGCGGTATTCGACGGTGACCGGCTTTCGCTGTTGACCGATACGCCTGCTACCGCCGAAAAAATTATTCGCCATTGAGGGTAACTTTGATCATATTGTCCGTTGCCCTGCTGGCATTCATCCTCCCGGCAGGAGAGTCCGTCATGGCGCAACCGCCTCCACCGGACCATTCTGCATCCTCTTATGCGCTGACCCTGACGGTGGCCCAGGATATTGTCGATTTTTCGGTCGACAACCTGGGTAATATCTATGTGATCAACACCGACAACCAACTGAAAAAACTGAGTCCCCAGGGAGATTCGCTGGCCGTGTTCAATGACGTCCGCCGTTATGGGAAAATCTCTTTCGTGGATGTCACCAATCCCCTGAAGATCCTGGTCTATTACCGCGATTTTACAACGATCGTCGAGCTGGACCGGTTCCTGAACCTGATCAACACGATCGACCTGCGCATCCAGAACATCCTTCAGGCAAAGGCAGTCGGCCTGGCATATGATAATAATATATGGGTCTATGATGAGCTGGATGCCAAATTGGTGCGCATGGGGGACGACGGTTCGCTCGTGGACCAGAGCAACGATTTCCGGCAATTATTCGATACCGCTCCCGAGCCTGCCTCCCTCCTCGACCGCGGTGGCCTCGTCTACCTGTACGACCCTGCCAAAGGGATCTATATCTTCGACCATTATGGCACCCTGAAATCGCACCTTACCTTTCCCGGCTGGAAGGATTTCTGCGTCATCGGTCAGAACCTGCTGGGCCGCGACGATGCGAAATTCTACCGTTATCAGCCTGACACGCTCAATATGCAGGAAGAGGCTATTCCTGCCGCTTATCAGGGCGCCAGCCATATCTATATTACCCCCAACATCATTTACGTTCTGAAGAAGACCGGGCTGGAGATCTACTCCCGAAAATAGGATTCTGTACCTTCGCAGCATGCATGATTTCTGGAGTATTACTGTCTTTGACAACACGCTGAAGAGCTACATCATTATAGCCGCAACCATCCTGTTCGTCATTATCCTCAAACGGTTCATCTCCCACCTGATCGCCCGGCTAATGTTCCGCTTCATCCGGCAGATGGGCCCCGGCCTGGACAAGTCCGACTTTCTCCAACTCGTCGTCGGGCCTATCGGCACATTCCTGGTGGTCTTCGTCTGCATGACGTCCATCGAAAAGCTGCATTTTCCCGCGGTGCTGGATTTCGATATCTACGAGGTCAAATTCAAGGCTATCGTCAGGGCTATTGCCGTCATCATTATTATTGTCAGCTTTATCTGGTTGCTGTTAAGGCTTGTCGACTTCATCGCCCTCATCCTTCGCCAGAAAGCGCGTGCCGGACGCGTCCCCAGAGACAATCAAATGATCGTCTTCATCCGGGATTTTTTAAAAGCCATTCTCGGCATCATCGGCGCCCTGATGATCCTGGACGCTGCATTCAAAGTGAATGTCTCTGCCATCCTGGCCTCTCTCGGTCTGGCCGGCGCCGCCGTTGCCCTGGCTGCCAAGGAGAGTATCGAGAACCTTATCGCCTCCTTTGTCATTTTCTTCGACAAGCCCTTCACCGCCGGCGACGTATTGAAGGTCAACAATATCTCCGGCACTGTCGAGAAGATCGGCCTGCGCAGCACACGCATCCGGACGGATCAGAAGACCTATGTCACCGTTCCTAACAAGCAGATGGTGGACAGCATCGTGGATAACCTGACGCTGAGAACACAGCGTAAGGGCGAGTTGCGGCTGGAGTTGAGTTTGTCGACGTCTGCTGCTACGCTGGACGAATTCGTCGCCGGTGTCAGGCAGCTGCTGGTGAAAGACAAGGTGGAAAATAGTACGGCCTACCTGAACGATATAACGGCTTCGGCCTACCTGGTGAATGTCGATTATTTTACCTCGCCTATAACTTTCGATGACTTCAACCTCATCAAGCAGCGGGTGAACCTGGATGTGTTGCTATTGTTGGAAAAGATGAAAATAGATATTTCCGGTTCCAGCACGACGATCAGTCTGCAACAGCAGGCGGCGCCTTTATAATTGCGCCTTCCACTCCAACAGAAAGCCTTTGATCTGTTGCAGGCTTTGAATGACTTCGAACCGCTCATCTGCCTTCTTGTTCTTACGGAGAAATTCCTTCGCGCCTTCGATCGTGTACTTTTTTTGTCTAAGGAGGTGGTAGATCAGGTGGAGATTCTTGATGTCGACCGGCCGGAAATGCCGATCGCCTTTCTTATTTTTTCGTGGTTGGAGAATATCGAATTCTGTCTCCCAGAAACGCAGGAGGGATTGATTGACCCGGAACATTTCCGCGACCTCGCCCATCGTATAATATTGTTTGCTAAACAGGACCTCGTCCGCGGGGATCTCGATGAGGTCGGCTTCTGCGGCGACCTGTTTCAGCGACTTGCGGCCTCTTTTGCCGGGGGCGGCTTTGGGCATGGCTGCCTTTGCCTTGCCGGCCGTGGTACGACACTGTTCCTTGCGGGGAAGCTTGGCCGGCGCGGGGGCCTCCTCGACCATAAGGGATACAACAGGTTCTTCAGCTTCCACCGTTTCGACCGGTACAGCTTCCGAATGCACTTCCGGCACATCGACTAGCACAGCTTCCGGCTGCCCTGGCTCTGTTACCTCCGCAGGTGGTGGGATCTCAGCAGGGAAAAGCTCAACAGCAGGCGCCGCCAGGGGCCGCTGATTCTTATAGGACTTGACGCGTACGCCTACTCCTGCGGCCGCCATATACTGCTTCTCATGCTGGTCGCCGGTCCCATTATCTTCTTTGGAAGAAGGAGATGAGGCTTCCGGTTCCTCACCAAAATTCAGCGGTATTTGCTGTAAACTTTTCTGCATTCCGGCATTTTCGGCTCAAAAATCGAGCCTGTATTGATTGGACACGCTAATGATAAAGATACGCAGGATTAGTCAAAACTTTGATTGCTGGACGCTGCCAGCTTCAGCAGCCGGTCATATTGCTCCGGTGTGATGTCATTGTAGAAATAATAGACCGGATCCACAGGGTCGCCGTTGCGGTGGACCTCATAGTGGCAGTGTGGCCCGGTACTTTTACCGGTGCTGCCTACCCAGCCGATGATCTCCCCACGCTTGACCTTCTGACCGGGAGCAACCTTTACCTTGACCATATGGCCATACAGTGTTGCATAACCATAGCCATGGTTGATGACGACGTGGTTGCCATAGCCATTGCCGGTGTTGCCGGCGACCTCCACCGTCCCATTGGCGGTAGCATAGATCGGGGTCCCCTGGGGGGCGGCAAAGTCAAGACCAGCATGGAACTTCGTTGTTTTATAGACCGGGTCGATCCGGTAACCGAACCCTGAGGCGATCCTGCTGAGATCTTTATTACTTACAGGCTGGATGGCCGGCGTGCAGGCCAGGAGCTGTTCTTTATTTTTGATGAAGCCATCGATCTGGGCATAGGATTTGGCCTGGTTGGCCATCCGGGCGCTGAGCTGGTTGAGCGTGTTAGCCACGGACGTGTAAAGATTCTCCTGGTCCATTCCCTCGATCAGCTTGATCTCCTGTTCCTGTTCGGTAGCTTTGGCCCGGGCGCTATCCGGAATAGGGGCCGCTTCGAAAATGGCCCGATAAACATTATTATCCCTTTTTTCAAGCTCACCCAACTGATCCTGCATCTTCCTGACCTTCTCATTAAGGGTATAATAATTATCCTGCAAGGCGTCATTGCGCTGCATGAGCCGCTTTTCATTGGCGGAAGGGAAGTATTTATAGGCAATGGATACCAGGATGAGAGCGGTAACAATGGCGGAAGACAGGAACCCCAGTACGCGCAACAGGGTTACCCGCAAGGGCGTCTCCAGCTTCTCGTAACGGAGCGTATTGGTGTTATAGTAGTACTTGATCTTCTTCATCCGGCAACAATGTCCGACGGCTTACTGGCATAGAACGTCAAAACAACCTGATTTGGTGTACCTTTGCACGGCTCTAAATTAGGGCTGGGCGCACAAATATAGTCGGTGCGGGCCAAATAACAACCAAAGATTGTTCCGTTTTATGATGACCAGTGCCGAAATAAGAAAGAAATTCCTTGATTTTTTTGTATCCAAAGGACATACCATTGTTCCTTCCGCACCGATCGTGATCAAGAACGATCCGACACTCAAATTCACCAATGCCGGGATGAACCAGTTCAAGGACTATTTCCTGGGAAATAAAAAGGCCCCCTTTCCCCGGGAGCCGATACTCAGAAATGCCTTCGGGTCAGCGGCAAACACAATGACCTGGAGGAAGTCGGCGTAGACACCTATCATCATACGATGTTCGAAATGCTGGGCAACTGGAGTTTTGGCGACCCCGCCCATCCTGAAGCCGGGTATTTCAAGAAAGAGGCAATCGCCTGGAGCTGGGAGTTATTGACGGAAATATACCGGATCCCCAAGGACCGGTTATATGTCACCGTTTTCGAAGGGGATGAAAAGGACAGCCTGCCCCGCGACACGGAAGCGCATGAGGAATGGACAAAGTGGATCGCTGCCGACAGGATCCTGCTGGGAAAAAAGAAAGATAATTTCTGGGAAATGGGGGATACCGGCCCTTGCGGTCCCTGCACAGAGATCCATGTGGATTGCCGCATCGATGAGGAGAGGGCCCGGCAGGACGGGGCTGCGTTGGTGAATAACGACCATCCGCAGGTCATCGAGATCTGGAACAATGTATTTATACAGTTCAACCGGCTAAAAGACGGCTCCCTGGTGCCGCTGCCGGCCCGACATGTCGATACGGGCATGGGTTTCGAAAGGCTGGTCAGGGTACTTCAGGGCAAGCATTCCAATTACGATACCGACCTGTTCACCGGCACGATTGCTGCCACAGAAAAGATCGTGAAGAAGGTCTATGAGGCATCCGACAACAAGCCCTCCGTCGCCTTCCGCGTCATTGCCGACCATATCCGCGCCATCGCTTTCACGATTGCCGACGGGCAGCTGCCTTCTAATACCGATGCCGGCTATGTGATCCGCCGCATCCTTCGCCGGGCCGTACGATATTATTACTCCTACCTGGATTATAAGCAGCCGCTGCTCTATCAGTTGATGCCGGTGCTGGCCGGACAATTCAAAGACGTCTTTCCTGAGTTATCCCAACAGACCGACTTTATAGCAAAAGTGGTCAGGGAGGAAGAAGAAGCTTTCTTACGGACTTTAGACAAAGGGTTGAAGAAGATCGATGAGATCATGAAGACCACTACAGGCGTCATCCCCGGCGCAGCCGCCTTTGAGTTGTACGACACTTATGGCTTTCCCGAAGATCTCACCGGGCTGATCGCCGCGGAAAACGGGTTATCCGTCGACAGCGAAGGCTTCAAGACTGAGATGAAGCAGCAGAAGGACCGCTCCCGCGCCGCTACCGCCATCGCTACGGACGATTGGGTAGTACTCATCAACAACCCCCTGGTCGAATTCGTCGGATATGAGATGCTGGAGACAAATACCCGCATTTCCAAATATCGCAAAGTCAAGGCAAAGGGAAAGGAATCCTGGCAGGTGGTGCTGGAGGCTACCCCTTTTTACGCCGAGAGCGGCGGGCAGGTAGGCGATACCGGTACCCTGACCTCAAAGACCGACAGCGTCCGGGTGCTGGATACCAAAAAAGAAAATGACCTCATTATTCAATTCACGGAAGAGCTGCCTTCCGATCTAACCGCGCCGGTCATCGCCAGAGTCGATGCCCGCAAAAGGAAGGCCGCCGAGGCCAACCATACCGCTACCCATCTGCTGCATGCCGCATTGCGGAAAATATTGGGAACCCATGTAGCCCAGAAGGGTTCGCTGGTCAATGAAGAGCAGCTTCGATTCGACTTCTCACATTTTGCAAAAATGTCGGAAGACGAAATTGCCGCAGTCGAACAGCTGGTCAACGAGAAGATCCGGGAAAACATCCCCGTGGTCATCCGGGAAATGCCAAAGGAAGAAGCGGTAAAGTTGGGCGCTATGGCGTTATTTGGAGAAAAGTATGGCAATATCGTCCGTGTGGTCATCATCGATCCATCCTATTCCATCGAACTATGCGGCGGCACCCACGTGGGCGCCACCGGCGAACTGGGCCTTTTCAAGATCCGCCATGAGAGTGCAGTAGCCGCAGGCGTCCGCCGCATCGAAGCCGTCAGCGGCATGGCAGCTGAAAAATATGTCGAAGAGCAATTCGCCGAAGCCCGTGCCGTCCGTGAGCTGTTGAAAAGCCCACCTGAATTGTTGAAGGCAGTACAAAATCTGGCCGCTGAAAATACAGAGCTGAAAAAGAAGCTGGAAAAAGCAGAGGCAAGGCAATTGGCGGATTGGCGGGATCAGCTGCTCCAACAGGTTCAATCGATCGGCGGTATAGCTTTTATCGGTGCGATCATCGACGCTAGCAGCGCCGACACCCTTAAGAAATTATGCTTCGAGCTGAAACCCGGATTGGCCGCTCTTCCTGGTGCGCCCCCCTTCCTGGTGGTCCTGGCTGCCAATATAGAAGGGAAGGCCGCCGTGGCCGTTCTGCTGGATGACCAGATCGTCGCTGCCCGTAACCTGCAGGCTCCGGCCATCATCAAAGAACAGGTCGCCCCCCTTATCAAAGGCGGCGGCGGCGGTCAAAAGACACTGGCTACTGCCGGCGGACAGGATGCCAGTAATTTGCCGCAAGTGATTGAACGGGTAAAAGGATTAATTACGCCAACTGTTGCATAATCTCCCAAATGGATAATCTCCAACCCGACCCCGAATTATTAACCACTCTCGTCTCCATGCCCATGCCCTTTGGCAAATACAAGGGCACGCTGCTATGCGACCTACCCGTCCCTTACCTGGAATGGTTCCACCGGGAAGGCTTCCCCAAAGGAAAGATGGGTATGCTCCTGGCGACCATCTACGAAATAAAGATCAATGGGTTGGAAAAACTCCTGGACCCCTTGAAAAGAGCAAGGGATAAAAACGGCAGGATTTAACATTTCCGAAAGCTTTCGTATTTCAGGAAATCCCCCTATATTTGAACTACGAAGATCGACGTAGATCAAAATCATTATTTAATTAATCAAAACCGCAGTGATGAACCAACCACTTTTAAAGATCTCGGGATCAGTATGCCTGATGTTCCTGTTCCATACCTCCGGCTTTGCCCAGGACGAGGGCTACACCGGGAAAGACACCGACAAAGGGAACCATTATGACGAGATCATCATTCGACATAAAGGAGATAAAGACGCCAAAGTGACCGTAGAGATCAAGGACGGTAAGGTCTTTGTCGACGGTAAACCTGTGCAGGATTTCGTGGACAGCGCGATTTCAATCCACAAGCGCGAATTCAGGACGGATGAAGGCAACGGCTTCTCATTCCGCGGGCCGGATGGCATTGATCTGGTATCTCCGGGACTCATTGACAACCAGGATATGGTCTCTGTTTCTCCTTTTCGTAACATGCCGAACTTGAGCTTTAGCGACAATGATGTCCATCCCCATTCCGCCAGACCTTTCCTGGGTGTTACCTCCGAGAAACCTTCGGACCGCGATGGCGCCAGGATTATGCAGGTCAGCAAGGGAAGCGCTGCGGAAAAATCCGGACTCCAGCCTGGCGACGTGATCACTAAAGTGGACGATGTAAAGGTCATAGACCCTGAATCCCTGACAGATGCGGTCAGGCAACATCAACCCGGAGATAGGATCGCCATTACCTTCAGCAGGGATGGCAAAATGCTGAAGGATTCCGCTACGCTGGGCAAGTCCAAAACCATTACGCTCCGCAGCTACGGCGCTCCTTATGACAACAGGCAATACGATTTGCGGCAGTATATGCCCCGCGAGTTCAGTCTGACATTGAGCAATCCGCTGAAATTCGGCATCCGGGCACAGGATACTGAAGATGGCAAAGGGGTGAAAGTATTGGATGTCGAAGACGAATCTACGGCGGCGAAAGCCGGCATTAAGGAAGGGGATATCATTACGCGTTTTGACTGCAAAGAGATTAACAACGCAACGGCGCTGACCGAAGCGGCCCATGCAGCCAAAGAAAAGATCAGCGTAAAAATCAGCCTGATCCGGGACGGTAAGACACAAGAGGTAGAGGTACATGTACCGAAAAAATTGAGGACGGCCGACCTGTAAGCTGGTTTACACGATGGCGCTGGCGATGCTGGCCAGCGATGGGGCCGCCAGGCCATCGTGCCGGTTGATATAATACTTTTTCCAGGCCTCTTCCGGTTCCAGGAAATGCACGGAAGAAAAGCCCAGCTCATAGAGCCTCCGGGAAAGGTCTTCCGGTCGGAAATACGTCACCCAGGGCTCGCCGGCCGCGGCGGCACGGGCAGCAGTATGGTTCATGAATCCTGCCACTCGTTCCTGGGCAAAAGTGAATACCAGTTCGCTGCTCTTGAATAGGGTACTGACGAACCGGAATACGGTATCGACGGCTTCCTTGCTCAGATACACCGTGACACCCAGCCAGGAAATAAAGCAGGGGGCATGGAAATCAAACGAACTTTTGCGCAACGCCTCTTCCAGGGTTTCCGTTTCGAAGTTGATGGCAATCATCTGGCAGTTAGCCGGGATAGAGAGACCGGCCCGGGAGAGGCGCTGCCTTTTTTGTTCCTGTGTAGCAGGATGGTCGGCTTCAAAGATTTTCAGCTGATCGAGCCCTTCAGGCTGCCGCCAGGCAAAAGTGTCCAGACCGGCACCGAGCAGCAGATATTGGCGGACGCCCCGGGCATAAGCCAGCGTGAGCCGGTCCTCTGCATACCGGCTGCGCAATGCGATCCGCGAACGCAGCCGCAGGGTCTCGGGATACTGGAATTGGGATGCCCGGGCCTTTATTTCTTCGATATGTCCTGGGTCTAACAGCTGAAGGATCACCGGATCGGAGAGCAGCTTGGGCTCTCCGTCTAACAACTGATGCGCTGCGCGGAGTCCGGCCGCTCCCAGGGAAGTAAGACTGCCTTCAGGATTATTCATGAGTAAGCATTTATTGGGTTAGTAAAGTTAATACTTTCTGATAATGGCCATTTTCCCCCCGGCCGGGAAATGCGCCATGAATATGGTAGATTTGCAGCACGCAGACCCTGCCTCCCCTGGCAGAAGGTCAATTTATATGGCGATTAATTACGATGCATACGAAATAGTAGTGGGCTTAGAAGTGCACGCACAATTACTTACCCGGACGAAACTTTTCTGCGGGGATAGTGCCGCTTTTGGCGGCGAGCCCAATACCCACGTCAGCCCTGTTACCCTTGGTCATCCCGGAACATTGCCCAGGCTCAACCGAACGGCTGTTGAGTATGCCATCCGAATGGGCCTGGCCTGTAATAGCGAAATTGAAAGGCACAATTATTTTGCCCGAAAAAATTACTTCTACCCCGATCTGCCGAAAGGATACCAGATCTCTCAGCACACGACTCCTGTCTGTAAGGGTGGAATCGTGAATATCCGGATGCCCGATGGTCAGCGAACGATCCATCTCAACCGTATCCATCTGGAAGAAGATGCCGGCAAAAGCCTGCACGACATAGATTCCGACTATACTTCCGTGGACCTCAACAGGGCCGGCGTGCCCCTGATTGAGATCGTGACAGAACCCGATCTTCGCAGTGGCGATGAAGCCTATGCCTATCTCACAGAACTGCGTAAGATCCTTCGCTACCTGGAGATCTGTGACGGCAATATGGAAGAGGGCTCTATGCGGTGCGACGCTAATGTGTCTGTTCGGTTAAAGGGGGTAACGACACTGGGTACAAAGGTCGAAGTGAAGAACCTCAACTCCATCCGAAACGTCCGGCGGGCAATAGAATTTGAGGCGGGACGCCTTATCGGATTGGTCGACCAGGGAATAGCCGTCCGGCAGGAAACCAGAAGTTTCGATGCCGGCGCAGGGACAACGTTTGCCATGCGGACCAAAGAAGAGGCAAATGACTATCGGTATTTTGCAGATCCTGACCTGCCACCATTCGAAGTGACGGAGGACTTCCTTGAAAAGATCCGGGCCGCCCTTCCACCGCTGCCCGAACAACTGGTGGAAAAATTCCGCCGTACACTTCAGTTGCCGGAATACGATGCCAGGATCATTTGTGATGATAAGGATACCGTCGCTTACTTTGAACAATTGATCGGCCATACTACGAACTATAAGGCAGCGGCCAACTGGTTACTGGGACCCGTCAAATCCGCTTTGAATGAAAAGGGACAGGATTGGAAGGATTTCCCCGTCGCCCCTGCCTCCCTGGCCCGGCTTATGCAGCTGGTAGAAGAAGGGCGCCTGAGTTTTTCCATTGCAGCCGAGCGGATTTTTCCCACCCTGATGGAAGAGCCTTCCCGTGAGCCGCTCGATATTGCCATCGCACTCAACCTGTTGCAAAGTTCAGATACAACGGAAATAACGGCATGGATCGATCAGGCACTGGCTGGCATGCCTGATAAAGTCTCCGAATACAAAAGAGGCAAAAAAGGTTTGATCGGCCTGTTCGTCGGGGAAGTAAAAAAATTGTCCAAAGGGAAAGCTGATCCCCGGCTAACCAATCAATTACTCATCGAAAAACTGGAAAATTAATATGACAAAAAGATCTTTGTGCATAGCTCTGGGTAGCGCCTGCATCCTCTTTATCGGGGCTTGCCAACCAAAAAAGAAAGGAACTTTCTCGGTATCGGGTACTTTTAAAAATGCAGATAAGGTCGCCGCTGTCGAAGGACCTGTGTCCAAGATCTACCTGCTGGAAGTGACGTATGGCAAGGATCAGCCGCCTGTTGTCCTGGACTCTGCCAAAATACCAGCGGTGAACGGTAGCTTCAGCCTGACAGGCTCTGCTCCGACACAGGAGATATTCGAATTGGTGTTCGGGAATAACGTCATCGCCGTTCCCCTGATCAATGATGCCGCTGAGGTAAAGGTCAATGTGGACCTGGGTAAGAGGGATGATTTTTATGAGGTGAGCGGTTCCGACGCCAGCAATCAGCTGAAAGATCTGATCACGATCTTCGGCAAAAAGAACTTCGAAGTCGAAAGGGCCATGGCTGATGTGGACAGCCTCAGGCAGTCCAATGTACCGGATAGTCTTCAACAGGGTGCAATCGCCCAAAAGAATGCGGCTATGCAGGACCTGAATACGTATCTCAAGCAAGCTATCAATACCAATAGCAATCCGACGATCTGCGCCCTGGCGCTCAGCTGGTCTTCCCGCACCTTTTCCAAGTCGGAATTCGAATTGTCGCTGTCCGACCTGCTGAAGAAATATCCCGACAATAACGTACTCCGGGGACTCAAACAGAGTTACGATCAACAGCTGGCACAGATAACGCAACAGCAACACCAGGACAGCGCCAGCACCTGGGTAGGCAAGCAGGCTCCCGATCTGGCCCTGCCCGATGTCAATGGGCATCCCATTCCCCTGACCTCCTTTAGGGGCAAATACCTGCTGGTAGATTTCTGGGCCAGCTGGTGCGGACCCTGCCGGGCGGAGAACCCTAACGTGGTTAAGGCATACAGCGAATACAAAGGCAAAAACTTCGCTATCCTTGGCGTTTCCCTCGATAAGGAAAAGAATCCCTGGCAGGAAGCGATCAGGCAAGACAAGCTGGACTGGAGCCAGGTGAGTGACCTCAAGTTCTGGAGCAGCAAGGCAGTGGAAACATTTAAATTCGACGGTATTCCCTTCAACGTGTTGATCGATCCGCAGGGTAAAGTTATCGCCGAGTCGCTGCGCGGGGACGATCTGGAAAATAAATTAAAGGAAGTGCTGAATTAAGAGTCGATCAATCCAGCATTCGAAATAAAAAAGCCTCATAGTCTTTTGATTATGAGGCTTTTTCGTGGTCGCGCCAGGAATCGAACCTGGATCCAGGGCTTCGGAGACCCTTATACTATCCATTGTACTACGCGACCAGAGAACGCTGTGGACGTTTTTTCAAGGGACGGCAAAACTACTTAATAAAAGTCACTTCAACAACCCTTTCAGATTACTGCTGAAGATCTTAACGGCGATGGCCAACAGGATGAC
>JAMFSL010000146.1 GCA_026225275.1 Puia dinghuensis | reverse complement strand
GAAAAGCCTTCACCAACCTCCAATACTGGGTGAAGGAGCTGAAGAATAGGGGCATCATCATCGCTGTGTGCAGCAAGAACACCGAGGCAACGGCCAAAGAGGTCTTCGAAAAGCACCCGGATATGGTCCTGCGCCTAAGCGACATCGCCGTTTTTGTCGCCAACTGGGAAAATAAGGTGACTAATATCCAATACATCCAGAGCGTACTGAACATTTCTTTCGACTCAATGGTCTTTCTCGATGACAGTTTATTTGAAAGGGAAATGGTCAGGCAGGCCCTGCCGGATATCCTCGTCCCCGATCTGCCGGAAGACCCTGCGGAATATGTATCTTTCCTGCGGGAGCTCAACCTGTTCGAAACGGCCAGCTATACGGAAGAAGATCGCGAGCGCACCGGACAATACCAGGTCGAGGCAAAGCGGGCTGTGCTGCAGCAAGGCTTTGCCAACGAAGAGGAGTTCCTGGAAAGCTTACATATGACCTCGCAAGTCAGACCTTTCGATGTTTTTACCATCCCACGGGTCGCGCAGCTGTCACAGCGATCCAACCAGTTCAATCTGCGAACGATCCGTTATACCCAGGAAGAGATAGGTAAGATCGCAGCGTCGCCGGACTATGTCACCCTTTCCTTTACGCTACAGGACAGCTTGGGCGATAACGGGCTGATCAGCGCCATAATACTCGAAAAGAAGGAAGACGCCTTATTCATCAACACCTGGATCATGAGCTGCAGGGTGTTGAAAAGGGGTATGGAAGCCTTTGTCCTCAACAGCATCGCGGATGTGGCAAAAGAAAAGGGACTCGACAGGCTGGTCGGGGAATATATTCCCACACCAAAGAATGGCATGGTGAAAGATCATTACCCAGGCCTGGGATTTATTGCGGACCAGGGACTATTTATCCTCAAAATTTCCGATTATACACACAGAAAAACATTTATAAAAACCAAATAGTATGGGGTCGTTTAAAACTGTATTAACTAAAATAGAAGAGCTGGATCCTTTGCATTCCAAAAAGATCAAAAAAGACCTGGACGGGTTCGACGATGCGTTCTATGAAAAAGCGGATGCCTTCACCGATCGGTTCGAAGGCTATTTGAAAAAAAAGGGTAAAGACCTCGACTATGGTATCGATTGCTACCTAAAAATGATCGCCGATGTCAGGATCGAGACCATGCACTTCGTCAGGACGGGAGAATATACAAGCAAGTCTTTTGAAGATACAAATGCAAGGGTATATAATAATCCGGATGTAATGGAATACTATATGAATGCCCTCCTGTTGTCACAATTCCTCTGGGGGCATCATTATACCGTTTACAATTATTTTATTGATAACCTGCCCAAATATAAGGACGGCATCGACTATTATCTCGAAATGGGCGGAGGGCATGGGCTGTATATTTCCGAAGCCATTTCCCTGCTAAAGGCCGGAACTAAATTCGACCTGATCGATATCAGTCCTACGTCGATCGATGCGTCCCGATCTCTGATCGAAAATAATTCGGTGAACTTTATCCTGAGCGATATTTTCAAGATAAAAGCGGAGAAAAAATACGATTTCATCACCATGGGGGAGGTGCTGGAGCATGTGGAAGATCCGGTCGCCCTGCTGGCGAAGCTAGGCGAGCTTCTGAAAGACGATGGTTCCATGTTCATTACTACGCCTACTAACGCTCCCGCCATAGACCATATTTACCTGTTCAACAATGCCGAAGACATCCGGGAGGTGATCGACAAGGCGGGATTCAAGGTCACCGAAGAGATCGGCATTTATTCGGAAAAAGTTTCTAAGGAAAGGGCCGAGAAGTTTAAAGTGGCCATGATGTATGCGGCTTTTATTACAAAAAAATAAATAAACTAATGCAAGATTTAATCAAACAGCTGAACGAGATCTTTATCGATGTACTGGACAATAATGCTATTTCCCTGACCGAGACGACCACCGCTACGGACATTGCAGAATGGGATTCTCTAAGTCATATTCAGCTGGTGGTCGCCATAGAAAAGCATTTTCATATCAGGTTTACGGCGAGCGAGATCCAGTCCTGGAAGAATATTGGCGACATGTGCCGCAGCATCGATACCAAACTTAAAGCAAAGTAAACTATGGGCGACCTTCAGGAAAGTCTGCGGCTGCATCATATAGGATGCCTTACAGAAAATATGGAAGAGAGCCTCAATACTTACGTCGATATACTTGGCTTCAAAAAAACATCGGATATCGTTGCCATAGCGGATCAGCAGGTCAAAGTCTGTTTCCTGGAGACGGCGCCCGGTGTTTTTTTGGAATTGGTAGAACCACAAGGGGAGAATATTGCGTTACGAAAGATCCTCAAAAGCAAAAACCCTTATTATCATACCGGTTACCTGGTGAAAGATCTGCCCGGAATGGTCAGCCGGCTGCAGGAAGCGGGCTTTTACCTTGTCAACAGATTTATCTCCGAAGCATTCGACAATAAGGAATGTGCTTTCCTTTATACCAGAGAGATGCATTTGATAGAACTAATAGAAAGTTAGGTTATGATCCACGGCCGGGATCATTTTCAGGTAGTGCGTTTAGCGCTTTTCCCCCGCCAGCTTACCGATAGCCCAATATAGAGAACAGGTGAATACAAACAGCAGACATACGATTACAATGGAGAATTTGACCCTGGCCAGATTATAGGCAAGCGAGACATTCCACTGGTAGATCGGACCCTGCAAGGTATGAGAAAGGGCTATGTTCTCGACGATATCGCAGCCGGTCGCGATCACGATCAGCCAGGCGAAGCCTCTTCCCCCCTTGATCATGATCTCGTTGCCGGTACAGGCGGAGATAAACCGGCATCCCAGCGCGATGGCCAGGGTATACAGGAGCATAAAAATATAGGCGAAATAGGTACTCTTGATACCCAGCTCGTATTTGCCGGTGATTCTCCAGTTATCGATGATAGCCTGCGCCTTGCCGGCCGTCTTGGCAATCTCGAATTGAACGATCTCATCGGAGCTTAAGGGTGACAGGTAATACCTTACCCAGATCATATAGGCAACGGTAAGCAGGAAGAACAACCAGAATAATTGTCGCAGACGGCTAAAGCGAGCAGGCCACGATGGAGGTTCCATAAAATGCCGATTTTACTTTCAGCAGGGAAGTTAGCAAAAAAATGTCAATACCCCGCCTCCATGGCCTGCAGGATGTCCAGGATCCTGTCTTGCCAGCCTGCGATCAGGAATACGCCGTCATCCAGGCATTCCAGCGGCCTGGATCCATATCCCGCCAGATCGAAGAGATAGAGCCTGGCACCCGGGGATACCTGACTCCTGTACTCGCGCCACCAATGGCCAAGGTCAG
>JAMFSL010000145.1 GCA_026225275.1 Puia dinghuensis | reverse complement strand
GTAGCTGTTGACCCTGATATCGTAATTTGGGAACAGGAGACCAGGGGCAGGCATATCATCCATGGAAAGGCAAATTTTTTCACGGTGCAAGGTTTAATAAATGATAAGCGAGATAGACAAAGGTAAAATATTTGCGTCTCACCCCCCAAAAATAACGAACGGGAACCCGACGCGACCCTTTAAGTCTCATCAAGTCCCCGCCGATCATTCGATCACCGATAAACAATGGCAGTAATCATCCCGATCGCACGCCGGACGTCATTCACCGGCCACCGATCACCTCTTGGGCAACCACCACTCGCATTCAGTGATCAATTAGCTAAACAATCCACCCTTCTTCAACTCCTGGGTTCCTTCCCCGATCTTGAAGCCATTCTGGTAGATCATAATCTTATATTGACCCTGCTGGAAAGCAGCATTGGGTGTAAAAGCGAACTGTACATTCTTCGTTTTGGATGTCTCGAAGTCAACCGGCACCATGCCCGTATAAGACTTGTCGCCGTCTTCACGGGTCGTGAAGGTACCTGCGCCCGTGACCGGAGCCATGATGCTCTTTCCATCGGGCCCGACAATCACGACATAGACATCAGTAGTACCAGCCTGCGCGATCCGATTGTTAACATCGAATTTAACGAGCAGCTTGTTGACACGCTTTGCGGTAGTGGTAACTTTTTCCTTCCCGCTCTTCTTGACGTCTACCGGGACGATCGCGATATTAGTGGCGTTGAGGGTAGAAGCGATGTCTACTTGTTTGTCAAGAGCCTGCTTAGCTGTGGTAGTGACCAGCAAGTTTGAATCCAGCGTAGTGGTGTCCTGTACCAGGCCCACTTTATCCGCCGTCAACTGTGTCTTAGTCTGTGTCAGATTAGCCACATCCTGCTCCATATTCGTGATCTTATCGTTCAGATCAGCGATCATTTGCTTAGCCTTAGCGAGATCGGCGGCAGAAGCATTTTTGTCGTTGAGGATGTGCCGGATCTCAGCCTTCTTCTTGGCGACCTGCTTGTTAAGCGCGATCAGCTGAGCATTCGTGGTATGGTTAACGGTGGTCATCGAGTCCAGGCGAACCAACGATTCGTCAAAGTTCTTCTGGATATCGCCTTTCTCATCACTGACCTTAGCGATTTGAGTGTGGTTCTGCTCGATTACCTGATCGCCATTATTATTGCTGATAACGGCGTAACCCAGGCTGCCTACGAAGGCTATGGCGAGAACCACGATGGCTGTAGTTTTTGTTTTTGAAGTCATGATGTTGTTTGGTTTGTTTGATGGGTATAAATCCAACACCGTGCCATAAATGATTTGTTAAAGTGTGGGGGGCCGCCGCCAGGACTTCGACAGACCTGCTTAGAACTTCGCCGACCTGCTTCGTCACGGTCGACTCGTTCGGGCCTTTCGCTGACTCAGGCCCCGTCTGTCTCGTTCGTAACCTTCGCTACGCTCGGTTAGGTGCTTGGCGGAGACGCCAGGGCAATTCGCGCGCATTTGGGCAACTTTTTCCTCAGCAACAGGCGCGGTTAAGGCACCAAAACCAACGACGTATTGCTCAACGCCGCCCCATTAATATCTCCCCGAGCCCCATCGCCGGTACAAGTGTACAAGATACTCCCCTGAAAAGTTAAAGCGCCCGCCCCATTAACCGCAAGGCTCCCATCCGACACATTGCAGCATCCGTGGACTCTGCCGTTCAAAGAAAGTCGCAAAAGCCTCCTGATCCCCTTCCGCAATCTGCTCTAAAAGCTCCTTTTGTTCGTCGGTTACATGCATGTTCAGTCAGTCTTTTTCTCATCCAGCAGGACGGCCAGCACACCCTTGTGGTTATCCAGGAATTGTTTCGTGATCCTATAGTTGTGCGTTTCTGTATAAGCAGTTTGCTGAATGCCGTTCTCAGTCAGCTCATAGATGGTGGAGGAAGGATAGGCCATCACGATAGGAGAATGGGTCGCGATGATGAATTGCGACTGCTCGCCTGTCAGCTCATGCATCCTCACCAGCATCGCCATTTGTCGGGTGGGGGAGAGCGCAGCCTCCGGCTCGTCCAGGATATAAAGGCCATTCCCCGAAAAGCGGTTCATGAATAAAGCCCAGAAAGATTCGCCGTGCGATTGCTCATGAAGCGATTTTCCACCGTAGGATTTAATAAGCGGCGGCCCTCCCTCGGAATCCAATTTCTCTATTTCAGTCGCGACGTTAAAAAAACTTTCACTGCGCAAAAAGTAGCCGTTGCGGAACTTGCCCCCTCCTCTCGATAACCGGATATATTGATGCAATTCCGAATGGGAGGCCCGCGTGGAGAAGTTAAAGTTGACGCTACCCCCTTCCGCATTAAATCCATAGGCCACCGCGATCGCCTCGATCAGCGTAGACTTCCCCATGCCATTTTCGCCTGTCAGGTAAGTGACCTTGGGATGCAGGGCCAGGCTGTCCAGCTGCTGCAAAGCAGGCAGGTTAAACGGATACCGGTCAGTAAAAGGCAGACTTTCCCTGTTAAGCGTCAATTTCTCTAATGTGGGTCTTCCCTGCTTCATATACCTTCCCAATATACTCGATTATTTGAATTCTTCAAATTCCCGGTTGATGGTGACAAACGGGCAAAGCCTTTTCCATTCTATCTGGAAACTGCAGTCCTCATCCATCATCTTTATATTGCGAAATCGTTTCAGGAAAATGATCATGAAGAATCTCAATCCTATCAATTGTCGCGATCGGTTGTGAAAAGCATCTGATTATATGAAAAGGTCAGCGACGCTATTTAGATGGTGCGGGTTCCAGGCCATAAAGTACTAAATCCGATTTGATAAAATCGTTGATATTGACTGCCGGAATGACCAACGCATGGATGGGTAGGCTTTCAGTTTTTGCATGTAAAACACCACGCGTCGTGCTCACAGTCAAACTAGCAAAATGAAGTGCCGGTATTTTCGGGATAGTCAATTTATTGGTTTCCTCTGAGTAAAGAACGGCCCAGTCTTCTAGCAGGATTCGAAAATGGCAAGTCACTGCAAGTACAGCCAATATCTTATCCTGTTGTAACAAGGTAACTTTTACTTGTATGGAAAGAATTTGTTGAGGCTTGTTGAAGGCAAAAGCCATATTTACGTTGACCATCGCATCATGAGATGGATTGTACTCTGCACCGATTGCAAATTCATCGGTGGTGATCCGCGTAAAACCAAAATGTATAATTCTTTCTTGATCCATAATAAAGGGGTTCATGCGGTTTTCCAAACATTCTCTTGCGTTTTTTGTTCCTTGTTCTGATTAACTGCATACATCAATGTGCCTCCAACATTAATGTCTTTAGGATACCCAAATAATACCTCCTCATGTTTCGAAGAATAATGTCGCATGTCGAACGGAAGCAAGTTACTTCGTCGAGTGAGGGCAATAAAATCAAGGCCACTGAAAGGCTGAGCAGCTAATGGATAACTTTTGTGGAAGGGATTTAATTCAGGATCAATATCAAAAAAAGCCTCGTGCACACTATCTTTAGATATGACTGTAGTAGCAGAAAATGATCCGTGAGCTTGAAAAGCCATTGGCTCTGATTTTGGCATTACAGGCACATCCAGCAATGTTTCGCCTAGCGCCTGTTCCAACTTGTCAATGGTTTCGAGCGTCATGTTTTCCTTGCCTTTCACGATTTTGGTCACTTGCTGACGGCTCACATTCATCTTTTCAGCCAATTCAGTTTGGCTGATACCTTTTCGTTTCAACAAGGTTAGCACCCGAAGAGCCACCTTCCACGATTTCTGTCGAACGCGAGATTGCCGAAGGTCCTGTTCAGCCTCCTCGATCCAATTAGCGCCCTCTTCTGAGCTGATCCCTTTTAATTTTTCTCTCATTGTCATCGTACGTCCTTTAAATCCTCTGGAAGAAACAAGCCTTCATCCTTTAGCCAGTCTCTCACCCGAAGCATTTTTCTGTATTCCAATTCCGTATGAGGTCTGTCCTTCATCAAGCGTGTCAATTTGATCGCGCCGCCTGTGACTGCGTAGGTGCGTTCGCTAAAGCGAACCGCATAGACCCTAATTTTTGACTCATATTTATTGGAAGGGCCTTTAAAAGAACCCTTGGATAATTGTAATTCAAGCAAATTGGATTCAGAATTATTTAAGGGCTGAAAAATTTGCTGCAAGCCCTTTCCTGCTGGATCAGCCCTTGCCATTGCTACTATTTTTGCCTTCAGCATTTGACCTTCTTCCATCAATTTGAATGCCGCATCCGGCGCACTAATGCGGCACTTGAATTTCTCTTGAATATCCTCCAGATGCTGCGTACAAAAATCGAGCATCCATTCCGGGTCTTCAAGGCGATCAAAGAGTTCATAAAAAGCGTGCTTTCTATCTAGCTCGTATTTTACAGCCCAAAGCCCCTCCCCGTCTTCGGGGCCAGATCTTGAGCCAAAAATAGGAACTATTTGCATTGTAAGCAACTTTTAGGTTTACAAAAATAATGATTCTCTTTCATACCATATTAAAAATAACTTATTGATTTACAACGGCTATATCGCAGTTTATCAACCCAAAAGCGGTGAAACAAGTTAAATAACTTAAATCAGTGTTTGGGACACCAGCAATTTTTTGTGGAAACCAATAAGTTGACATTTCCCGCGTGAAATGGTAATATTTTCCGCCTAACGAGCTCCAATTGGTAATATTTTGCTCCAAAAATGCCCAAAATGGAGATTTTTTGCTCCAAAAAACTCGAAAATGGAAATAATTTGCTCCAAAAAAATCCTGACGGCCGAAAACCCTACCGCCTCGCTTCCCTATTTTTAGTATACCAAAGCAGACTTATCTTTAACAAAGAAATTGATCAATTAACGTGTAAAAAGAATACCATGGATATTATTGAACAAGTGGCGGAAATACGGGCCGGAAAAGCATTGGAAAAAGGCCGCGAAGAAGGCAGAGAGGAAGGCCGCGAAGAAGGAAACGAAAAGGCCGTTAACTTGCTCCTTGCCAATACGGAGTTTTCGGCGGACAAGATTGCGGCGCTGGTAGGCGTTCCTGTTTCCTTTGTAAAAAAAGTAAAAGAGAATTTGCAGTCTACACCGGAGGTGAAATAAGACCCACTATGAACTTCGAATTCCCTGGTGCCGTGCCGGAGATACCGGTAAGCGATTTGAAGAAGGCTGCCGCCTATTACGAGAGCAAGCTTGGTTTCAGCATAGACTGGGCTAGCGAGGGTGGTGGGATTGCGGGAATCTCAAGAGGACGCTGCAGAATGTTCCTTACCGACGACGCCTTTCGAGAGCATTATCGCAATGTCGGGCCTGCCTTGGTGTGGCTCAACCTCGACAGCAAGGAACAGGTCGACGAGCTGTACGGGTCTTGGAGCGCCAGCCAGGCGAAAATCGTTTCGCCTCCAGAGTCAAAACCATGGGGGTTGCATGAGTTCACCGTCACGGACCCTGACGGCAATCTGTTGCGGGTTTTTATGATTTTGCTACTCCCGAACGCGAAAGGAAAGCCTAAATCACTCGCTCCTGAGGCTGTCCGTCGGATTAGCCACCGCCGCCCTCACGGCATGCCACCCTACCGTCACCAGCGTGATCCCCAACACAATCCCGTCGGCGCCCGCCAGCATCCACCACCGAATCTCGATCCTATACGCGAAATTCTGCAACCACCCATGCATCACCATCCATGCCAAAGGTGCGGCGATGACCAGCGCCAACCCCACCAGCACCACAAACTTCCGTGACAGCAGCAATACAATCGAAGAAACATCGGCCCCCAGCACCTTCCGGATCCCCACTTCCCGTATCCGCTGCCGCGTATACAACGCGATCAACCCAAACAGCCCCATCGCCGCAATAAACACTGTCAGCACGGAAACAAAATTGATTGCCTTGAGCGTGCCCCCGAGCAATGAATATTGCTGATCGATACGATGCTCCAGCCATTCGGTGCTAAATGCCCGGCGCGAGGGCATCTCCGCAAAGGCCTTCGTCAGCTGCTGTTGCACGGCGGCCTCATGACCAGGCTGTACCCTGACGGATAGCCAGCCATACCCCAGTCGCTGCGGACCGTTGAAGAAATGGATGACGGGATCGATATCGCGTGTCAGCGTCCCGTAATGATAATCTTCGGTGACGCCGACAACGGTATAGACGTCGGTACCGCCGCCCATGGGCCGCAGCTTATGGCCTACCGCATGTGTCCAGCCGAACGAGGCAAGCGCACTCCGGTTGATGATCACCGTGTTTGCGGCGCCTTTGTCGATCGTGCTGTCAAAATTTCGCCCCTCGATGATGGGTATCCGGTAGGTCGGCAGCAGACCATCGTCGATCCATTCCTGTCGCATAGATACGCTCTTGTTACTGGCCGGGTCGATAAAAGTGTTGAAATTATCATCGTACCTGGTGGGGATATTCCCGCTGGTAGAAAAGCCCTCAACAGCCGGGTTATTACGGAGATCATTGAGGAGAGCGTCATATCTGCCACTTGCAGCCTTCACATCATGAAAGGAAAGACCTAGCTGCGCCACCAGCACCTGGCGCTGATCGAACCCCAGCGCGGCAGTCCGCATATGATGGATCTGGCTATTCAGGATCAGCGAGATCCCGACAAAGGTGGTCGCCAACACAAACTGCAGCGTGATAAAGGCATTTCGCGCCCCAAAACCCGACGACCCGCCCCAAAAACCGGATGACCGGCCCCCAAAAAATCGACCCACGATCTTCCCCCTGATGGCATCCATCGGTCGCAGCCGCCCGAAATGCAAGACGGGCCAACTACCGGCCAGCAGGATGATGACGAGGGCCGCCAACACAAAGATGCCTATCAGCGGATAGTCCTGCCGTATCCCCAAAGCGATCGCTCCCAGGTTATCCCGCAGCACATTGTTCATCGCCGGCAGCAGCAAGTCGGCAAACAACATGAACGCCAGTACGAGGGCGGCCCCAACGAGCATCAGATTCTCCAGCGCAAACTGCACCATGACATTCAGCCGACTGCTGCCCATCATCTTCCGGATAGCCATTTCCTGCTGGCGGTTCAGCAACACGGCGGCATTGAGGTTGATCAGGTTGGCGACGACGACGAGGAGGATAAAGATCATCGCGCCTTTTAGTCCTTTGATGAGGGCGAGAGACATGGTGCCAGATTCGTTTTGGACAAATTTGGCGTAGGGCGCCAGATAGGCCGTGGTGTTGCGGTCGGTAGCGGTAAATTGTGTTTTGATGATCCGGTTGAGCTGGGCGTTGAGTTTCGCCGTGTCAGCGCCGGGACGTAGAAGGAAATAGCTTTCCGCAAATTTGTTGTACCAATTAGCGGCGCCCGCGAAATTGGGGTCGTTCTTCAACAGCGCTGTCGTCATTACCACCTCCGGCCGCATGGTGGTGTTGCTCGGAATAGGTTGCAGGACGCCCGTCACGGTCAGGGCAACGGTATCTTCCATCAGGACGGTCTTTCCGGTAGCGCCGGCAGCGGAGCCGAACAGTTTTACCGCCATCTCGTGGCCAAGGACGACATTGTATTTTCCGCGAAGCGCCGTCAATGGCTCGCCGGTTTCCAGTGGATAGGAGAAGACCCGGAAGAATCCGGTATCGACGTACCAGGTCTCATCCTGAAATTCCTTGTGACCGGCCTTTAGCCAGGGATTGCTCCACCACCTCATATTATGCGTCCCGGCCTCGACATCTGGGCAGGACTGGACAATGGCGTCGAGAAAGGGATAGGGGGTTGCCGTGCCGTCGCCGCTCGTGGTATGCAGCTTCACATAATACATCCGGTCGCGGTTTTTGAACTGACCGTTGGTGGTCACGAACTGGTAGAGCATGATGGCCAGCGCCATGACGGCGGAAAAGCCCAGCGTCAGTCCAATGAGGTTGATCAGCGAAAACTGGCGAAATCGCAGCAGGCTGCGCCAACCCGATCGGAAGAACAGTTTAATCATGTGCCGTTGATTTCCCGGAATCCCACCAGCACTATGCCAATATTCTTAGGGGTTGCGAACCAGTTTATTAGTTATTTTTCGACTATGGCAACTGTACGTTTTCGCGACGGCTTTGTTCGGTTTTTTTATGTCCTCCCGGGGCATTGTGTTAAAAATGCCCCTAAAAAGCATTATATTTGCGGTAGAATTGACCCGAAAAGACCTAAAATAGACTTGTGTCCTTCTTTCCAACCATTACAGTCGTCTCCACCAGGAGGCGGCTTTTTTTGTACCTTCCCGCGAAATTTCAGGGAATGAGCATGATCAACAGGCGATCCGGGATCCTCAGCGTATGGATATTGTTGCTAGCCACCATCAGCGGTTACACGGCACACGCGCAAAGCGTGGGCGAAGACCCCATCGGTTTCAAAGGCGGGTATAAGGCCCTCAGCCGGCTATGCGAGACGAACCTGGATGGGGCTGGCCATCTGCTGGTGAATGACTACTCGAGAGGGTATTTCATTTCCCTCGACATTCCGGCCGGCGCGGATACGGTGGCCAACATCAGTTTTCTCACCGCGACCCCGCCCGAGATGGGCCGGCAGATCACCTGGGCTTTGAAAGGGACTAATGGGCACTGGATGGTACGGACGCGAGATCGAAAACTGCTGATCCCTATTTTCTTTTGCCAGAATACGCCGGCCAACGATTCGATGTTCTCGCAGCTCCTCGTCTCGAACAATGTAGGCTTCAGCATACCTGGTTCTCCCGACCAGTGGCCGGAAGCCGCCGAAGGTGTCTGGATCCATCCTATCTGTCCCCTGGTAACGGGGCAGGCCCCCAGGGCGCCTTTGACGGCCGCAGTATCAGCTCCGACGACAGCTGCATCGGCTCCGCCTTCGGGTGCCGAAGCGTCTCGCGCAGGCACCACCGCCACCCCCTCCCCCGCCCCCGTTCAACAATTCGCACCCGCAACAAAATCTGCACCAGGCTCTCACGCCCCGACCACAATTTCGGCCGTAGCGGATTCCACCGCAAACTCCGGCATCTACCGCACCGCAGCGGATTTCGACGCCGGCATGATGGTCTATGCCTCCTCGTTGCCTCTGGAAGAAAAGGGCCTCATTTCCTGGTCCCCCATCGACTATGCCAGCTACGCCGCCGTCAGGGTGCGGGCCTCGGCCACCAGTAAGGACTACCAGGAATTTTCCCCGGGCAGCATCTACGGATTCAGGAGCGCCAATATCAGGTATATGTATCTGAAGTCCAGCAAAAAATACCTTTCCGTCGTTTACACGGGCTCGCCTATCTACCTCTTTATGGACGACCAGAAACAAAACGGGTACAACGGAAACGTCAACCTGAACGGCATATTCATGTACGCCAAGACGCTGGACGGGCCTCTGAAGGAACTCACCCGGCGGCATATCGATGAGGAGTTTGGCGCGAACCCCCAGATGGCCGCAGATCTGCAGACGCTGCGGAAGGATCTCGATAAGAACAGCATGTCCATGACGAGAGGAGACTTTGGGGTCTGCGAAGAGTTGGCGAGGCGGTGCTTGTCGAAATACGCAAAGTAACCCGCCCCCCGACGCTTGTCTAATAATTCAGTCGCTTGTCGAATAGGGAATACGAAAGGCAGTTGGCCGCAGTAGCTTTATAAAAAAGCACTTTATGAGAGCTAACCTGCCGCCCGTTCTCATCGCGGGCATCGTGTTGTTGATGATTTCCTGTTCGAAAAAATCCGCCAAACCAACGCCAGCTCCACCCAACGATTCTACCGGCACGACCAGTGGCGGATCGGGGAAGATAACGGATGTGTATGTGGCCGGTTCGGATAATGGCCAGGCCTGCTATTGGAAGAATGACACGGAAGTCGTATTATCCACCACGCAACCCTCAGCGGCGCTATCTATCAGTGTCAACGGCAAGGACGTGTATGTGTGCGGATGGGTCAATTATGAGGCCGCCTACTGGAAGAATGGCGTGGGTATGAGCCTCCAACCCAAAACTACCGGGGGTACTCCCGCGGTAGGTTATTACTATGCCAGAGGCGGCTGCCTTGGCGATAGCAATTATTATGTGTGCATCGACCAGGGGGTGGAATTACCTGATGACCCCACAACAGACACTTATTTAAAAATACAGCCGTCCGGATCTTTGACGGAATATGGCCTTCCGGATGCACAGAATGGGGCGCACGTCTATTCGATTGCCGTATCGGGGACGGATGTATACTGTGCGGGCAGCGGTATTGAAAACGTAATGAACATCGGTGGCCACCCTAATTTACTGCCGTTTGCGACCATCTGGAAAAATGGCGCGGAGTCTAGTCTGTCCGCACCAACCAGTTTGGAACCGGGCGGAGATATTGTCTATGGGTTTGCATACGGGGTCGCGACTTCCGGAACCGATGTGTATGCCGCTGGTGCGCTGGCTCCCGGGCAAAGCGATGAATCCATCCAGAGCTTTTACTCCAATCCTGTTTATTGGAAGAATAATGTTCCGCAGACATTGCCAGGTCCTAATGGACCGGTTGCCGGGGCGGCGTGTGCGATAGCCGTTTCGGGTAGCGATGTCTATATCGCGGGTAATGTGGATTATACCGACAATTATGACAGCCCGGTGTTCTGGAAGAATGGGGTGGTGTCGGTCCTCAGCACCGGCGAGGTAACGGCAACCTCCATCGGTGTATCTCCCAGCGGCGATGTATATGTAACGGGTAATGTTACCGTCGATCAACCTGGTGAAGATGGGACGACTGCCATCTTGTGGAAGAACGGTTCTCAAACCACTCTGGGTACCTCCGCCGCCAGCGCCGCCAATGCGGTCTTTCTCTATACCCATTAGAAAATCGGCTTGGAAATCCGCCTCGAAATCCGCCGTAACTCCTTAATTTTACTGTCCGGCCCATCCCCGAAAAGGATCGGCCGGATTTTATATGCCCGAAAAAGAAAAACTCCGTCTCGATAAATACCTGTGGTCCATCCGGCTGTTCAAAACCCGGACGGAAGCCGCCGAAGCCTGCGACAAAGGCAGGGTGAAATACAATGGCATGGGCGCCAAGGCCTCGAAGAACGTCAGTGTTGGCGACGAATATGAGGTCAAGACTGAGGCTAAAAAGTGGCGGATCAAGGTGGCTAAATTATTGGACCATCGGCTGCAATACGCCGAGGCTGTTGAATACTACATCGACATCACGCCCGCCGAAGAAGTCGAGCGCCTCCAATACCAGGCCTCCAGCTTCAACACCGGCAAACGCCAGAGCAAGGTGGGCAGGCCGACGAAAAAGGACCGGCGCGAACTCGGGGGTTTCATGGAGGGAGAATAAGCGCCCTATACGGGATCGCAGAATCCCCCCCTTACGGCAGCGTCACCTCCACCTTCACCCCATCGGGACTATTCGCGAATCCCAGGTACTCCGTATGCGACCCCTCATCCCACGATGTCTGCACGTCGGCCACCGCAGCCCCCTGGCTATCCGTCACCCGCACGGAAGCAGGTGCCGCAGGCAGCAACACCCGCATACTATTCTGCGTCGCCGCCGGACTCTTGGCCACAAACGAATACACCTTACCCGTCACCGTCTCCGAATAAATCCTCGCCGCCGTCGCCAGCACCGCAGGCCGCGACTTATCCGCCACCCTCGCCACATCATACAACAACGCCTGCTCCCCCGGCGCCACGGTCTTGGCATCCAGCACCGGCAGGGTAGGATCGAACAAATCTATGACCGGCCCCTTGACCACATACGGCGCTGCATCGGCATTCTCATCCAGCACGGAGACGATATCGTATGGCCCCCGCTCCAGGTAAAAATTGTTCTTCAGGATCAGCGCACCGGCCCGGGCATCATTCTCAAATGCCTTTTTCAACACATCCAGATAGGCCCCGTCCCCGTCATGCTGTAACACAAACTCCTTGGGATCCTGCCGGATCACATACACCGCACCGCTCCCCACCGGATACCGGCCGTTCGCCGCATGCGGGTCGAGACCCAATAGCCCGAACAAATGCTCGGAAGCGGCATGGAATTGCCTCCCCTTCGTGTCCCACCACTCCATAACCGACTGGTACGGATCATCGTCACGACCACAATAGACCAGCACCCCGCCCTTCCGCACCCAGGCGGCGAGCTGTGAATGGACTGTTGCAGAAGTAGGCTTCATATTCGAATAGCTCATCACGAGCACCTTGATATGACTTAACGTCGCCGGATAACCGAGATTTTCCATATGCACGGTCTGCACCGGCACACCCCGCTTGACGAGGGGCAAGGTCTGCCCGTAAAAATTCGAAAATTGCGGGTCGTCATACCCATCATGCGTCGGAAACCGCTGGAACATCAGCGAATTGCTCATCAGCACCCCGATGGACCCCACCCCGCTGATCCGGTTTTTGGAGGCTGGCATCTTGTTCAGCACATTGATCATGACCTGCATCTGCGTGGAATAATATTTGGGGATCAGTACGGCGGAATCGCTGCCCGCCAGTTTGTACGGCCGCGTATAGATCCGCTCGGGCCATGGCATGACCTCGTAATTGTCGATGGTGGGATACAGGATCTCGGCGGTAAAGGTCGCCTGGTAATTCTTCTTGTAATCGGCCCAGTCACGCGGCCAGTCCTCGATGGGATCAGTCAGGAAAAACAGCTTGCGGCCGGTGGGGGCTGTCATCGACAACATCGACCCATATTCTAAATAGGCGTTCTCGAATACCCGCTCCTTTTCCTTCCCGTCAAAATACGTTGGCTCGCGGGAGGTGCCAGTCCAAACCTGAGCGATATAACCGTCAATTCCCGGCAGCGAAGCCAGACTGGCCTCGGGACTCACGATCTTCCACGAGGAATAGTTGACCAGCGAATGGGTGGCAATGTAGATCTTCAAATCCACCCCTTTGGATTTAGCATAGGCCTTGCCGTAATTAGATACTTCGCGGATAGCATTGTAGTACAACTGATACTTGAGCTTACTCGACAGATACGTATTCTCCGGCGATGCATCCTGCGGCCGCCACGGAAACCCATAGAATTTTTGCCATTCGGCTTTGAAAGGCTCACTATAGCCGGCACGCGCCCAGAACTCGGGCTCTTCCAGGAAGATCCTGTTGATCCCCGCATCGATGACACGCTTGACGACGGCCTTCTTCATGTACTCCAGAAAGGAAGCCACCGGCACGACATACGGCATGTTATGCCCGTGAAAAATGGTGTCGCCCTTCACCGTCACCTGCCCGACCCCGAGATGGTTCTGCCCGTCCCACTTGCCGAGAAAATAATCGTAATAGCTGCCCCAGGCGATACCGGTCATAAAAGCGATCTGGTAGCCATGGTCACGCCACGACTGGACACGCTGCTCGAAAGTCAGATTTTTCCTGTCGCCTGTACCATAGACGATGGCCATGTCGGACCGCACATCGATCTGCGGGATCCAGCCGCTACTGGTCTGGAACGCGGTCTTTTGCCGGGGATGCTCCGTGGCCGGGCTCCACGTCGAATGCGTTTGCGCAAAAACTCCCAAAGGCGCTATGAGCGCAATAACCCTAAGGGCCTTAATAATTGTCATTGTATTCATTTATGGATACGTTATAGAGACCGGTGTATTATAATTATACTCATCCAACCCCGCATTGATCCTCGCCCCTACGCGAAAATATACATCCTGCGCAGGCAAGGCTCCTCCTGTCGTCGTCAGGGTCAGGGTATCCCCGATCACCGCCATCCCCGCAGAATCTGAATACGAAGTCAAACTCGAATACCGCGGATCGTAATTATTGTTCCCATCGTACTGCGTGTTGCTGACATACAGGTTGATATCAGTAACCGGCAGCTGATAGGTCGCATTGTTCGTCCCCCGCGTAACGACCACCCGAACGGTCACCGTCGTATCGGGATTGAGCACCGGCGTCCCCACCCACTGGATCCGCAAAAACGGCTGGACGTTAAACTTGAGCGTAGCCTTGTTCTTCAGCACGATGGTCTGACTGGAGTCGGTGATCACGACGCCGGTGCTGTCTGTCACGATCAAGGGAACGAATGGCCCCTGCACGGAAACTTTATACGTCGCCCCGAAGACCTTGTCGTCGTTGAAGGTGCCGTCTTGCATCGAGTAGAAATAGAACGGTACTGGTGCGCTATCATAGCTGATCTCCAGCAATTCGACGCGAGTCCCCGACCCGACCTCGGTCTGCAAGGTCTGCCCCGTCACCTCATCATACGTCGCGCCGGTCACAGTATCGCCGGGAGCGGCATAGTTGTCGACCTTGCTGCAGGCCGCAAACGCGATCAGCAGCGCGAAAAAACCCAAATAGAATATCTTTTTCATAAACATTTTTTTATCGGCCAGAAACCGCTTGAATCATCGGGCTCCTTCGGTCGAAATCGCCCGAATCGCTCAGTATCCCGGGTTCTGAATAACGTTAGTAGATTTAGTGATCGCCCCCGACGGCAGCTGCTCATAATACCAGATGGGATTATAAGTGTAGACGTCATTCCGCTCATCGCTACGTGCATCGAAAAAATACTTCCCCGCCGTAGCCGACCAGAACGGCATCAGTATCCGATAGATCGTCCCATTCTGCTCCTTATCGAAAATGCGCCACCGCTTGAGATCCCAATACGTTTTATTCTCAAATGCCAGCTCTTTCCGCCGCTCATACCGTATCGTATCCAAAGGCGTGGCCCCAAACGAAGTCCACGGCGTAGCCCCCGCCCGCGACCGGATCTGGTTAATCACCGTCATAGCATCGGTCTGAGCCGACGCCCCACCCTGCCCCAACGTATATAATTCCCAATCCGCTTCCGCCCGGTTTAACAAAACCTCGGCATAGCGCATTTCTATCCACGTCTGTGTCTCATTATTCTCCAACGTCTGCGCCACGGTCAAATTCGGATTCAGCCACTTCCGCACCGAAAAACCCGAGATCGCACAGGTCTGATCCCCGGTAAAGATCCCGCTCAACCCCGCCGGATTCATCAGCGTCCCGTCAGGCAACGCATAGGCAGTCTGCGCAGCAGTCGGCGACGTCACGAGATCGCCGGTAGGATATTGCGCCTTGGATCCCGCCGGCAGCAAGGGGCTGATGCCGCCACCGGAAGGCCCGGTATAAATGCCCCGCCGGATCTCGATGCTCTCGTTCTTGAACATATCCCCCGGCAAAATCACGGTCCCCCGTAACCGCGGTTCTGCATTCGCAAAAAGATCCATGGTGGAGTCATACAGCAGATAATGCCCGGAAGCGTCCAGCGTCTGCAAAGTCCCATCAGCGTTGCGAGGCAGCCCCCCGAACATCTCCACGAAATTCAAGGTGGGATTGGTCTCGGCAGAGTAGCCGTTAGGGCCTATCAGTTGACGGGGAACGTTATAGGCATCATACCCATGAACGGAGTTCGGATAATTATACTCTCGCACAAATACGTTCTCTTTAGATGCTGCGTCACTGAAAAGGTTCACGAAATTATTGTACTGTGCATTGGGATCGGTTGCGGACCACGACGTCAGGTAAAGACTGTACATCCCGTTCAGCACATTGGCCGCATTGAGGGCCTTTTGAAAATAACCCGCCGCATCGGCCGCCGGGATCCCGCAGAGCTGGTTGTCAGCAGCATCATACAGCGTGATGGTATTGTACTTCGCCGTAGACCCCGCATACAACATCGCCCGCGATTCAAAGGCGGCGGCGACATACTTGTTGGCCCGGCTGCCGTCGCTATAATCCGCATTGACGGCCGGCAGGTTGTTCATAGCATAGGTGAAGTCGCTGTCGACCTGGTCCCAGCAGGCTTTTTCGGAAGCGCGGGGGACTTCGAGGCTGTCTGTCGTTGTGCCGGGAACGTAGTTCAGCACCTTATTAACGATCGGCACACCGCCAAAACGCTTGACGAGGCCGAAATAGGTCATGCCTCGAACGAAATACGCTTCCGCGATCCAGGCCTGGACCTGGGTCGCCGTGAAGTTGCTCGCGTAAGTGGGCAGCGTCTGAATAAAATAATCACAGTCCCGGATAACCGTATAAGACCCGCCCCAGATATCCCAGCTCCACCCGCTGAAATTCTCCTGCATGGAGTTCGTCTGGTCCCGGCCGATCGCCTCGCCGGTCGTACAGGGAGTGGCGCTGATGATCCAGAAAAAATTCAGTCCCCTGGCAGGTGTGTATCGGAAGTCCTCGATCGGCAGCTCACTATAGATCCTGGCCATATAAGACTGGATGCCATTCGAGGAAGTGAAAATATCTGCGTCCTGGATGATATTCTTGGGCGGGATATTCAGTTTGCGGCAGGATGCCAGGGCGGCCAGCAAGCCCGCGGCAAACAAAACAATAATAATTAGCTTCTTCATATGGAGCGATTTAAAATTTTACATTCAGTCCGCAATTGTAAATCTTGTCCAGCGGATACAGATATCCGTAAGTCCCCGACGGATGCTCCGGATCCACATATTTAACCCCGGTAAAAGTCAGCAGGTTATACCCCGTGATAAAGAACCTGACCCCCTTGATCCCCGACTTTTTCAGCAGCTTGTCAGGCATCGAATACCCGATCTCGGCGCTCTTGAGCCGCAGATACTTCCCGTTGTAAAAGTTAAAGGACGAGTTGGTCATCGCCGTCGTACCCGTGTAGGCAAAGTTCCCCGGGACCCATACGGTGTTTGGATTGTAAGGATCCGCATTGGGATTGGCAGGGTGATAGTCATTCAAAAACTGCGTCAAAGCGCTACCTCCACCCCACAGCGGGATATTCAGCTGCTCGATATAGGACACAGAATAAATACTCACCCCCTGGAACAAGAGATTCAAATCGAAGTCGTGATAGGACCCGCCCAGTGTCAGCCCGTAGGTGAGCTTCGGCAGGATCGGCGTACCGTTGGGATTGCCGCCATAGGCGATGGGGTGAACGGAATTGCCGTCAATAAAACCCTGCCCGTTCCAGTCCTGGTAGATATAGTCCCCGACGGTGGTACCGCGCGGAACATATACGCCGGAATTTAAAATCTGCCCATAAGAAGTGTATTGTCCCGCCGCGCCATATCCCCACTGTATCCCCTGGTTACGATTCGCCTGCAGATTCATCCAGTCGAGATAGGAATTGCCTTGCGGCGATTCGGCATAGGCGGTATTGATGGTATTGGTATAGACGAACGTCGCCTTTATATTATAAGCGAACTTCCCGATATGGTTGTGATGCGAGACCTCGAAGTCGAAACCTTTGGTTCTGTCGCCGTTGATATTTTCTTCCGGCAACGTAGCGCCCAGCACCTCCGGCACCTCGAGCACGGACGAAGCCAGCAGCCCCGTTCGGTTGCGGCGGAAATAGTCGACGGTAAAGCCCAGTAAACCCTTCCACGCTTCGAAATCGACACCCGCATCGAAGGTATGAGAGGTAGCCCAGGTCACGCTGGGGTTGGGAATGCCCGTGCTCTGCACGGCGTTGATGAAGTTGTTGCCAAAGACGGCGCCGGTCGGCAATTGGTTGTTCGAACCCGTAGCCGGGTAGTTGTAGCCCGACAGGAACTGATAGTATAGTTGTCCGTCATCGCCCAGTACCCCGTAGCTCGCGCGGAGCTTTACATTATCAATAAAGTCGAGGGCCTTGGTCTTTTTCCAGAAATTCTCCTCGCTCAGGCGCCAGCCGACGGAGGCGGAAGGGAAAAAACCCCAACCTTGACCCGGAGCGAATTTCGACGACTTATCAGCCCTAAAACTAAACTCGGCCAGGTACTTGCCGCTATAATTGTAGGTCGCCCGCCCCACAAATGAATTCGTGGCATATTGATACAAAGCGGTATTTCCCGCATCCTGCGTCGCATTCTGGTTCAACGCATTCCCCGCAATGATCTGATCCACCGGGATGGACAGCTGCCGGTAGGCCGCAAAATTGTCCCCGCTGTATTCGTTGCCCTCCATCAGCGCGAGTGCGGTGACGTTATGGACGCCACCAAAGCTGTGAGCGTAGTTCAGCGACAACTGATCGGTATTCTGCGGATAGTTATAATACTGCCGCTGCACATAGCTGGGCGCCCCGTTGAGGGTCGCGGTATAGGCCTGTGTCGCCTCATTGTAGTTGTACAAATTATATGATTTGTCATAGGTCTTGTTGTCCTGTATCTGGTCGTTGAAGCTGAAGAAGCCCCGCAGGGTCAATCCCTCGATGAACGGAACCTTGTAATCCAGACTGAGAGCGGCATTGAGGAACATATTGTTCAACGTCGTATACCCCACAATGTTCGAATTCGAGTAGGCCACCGGGTTACCACCGTCGACGATGCCGTTCTGGTAGTAGGGGGCCGTATTGTTCGCATAGATCGTTTGCGTCGGCAGTTCCCGCCAGGTCTCGCGGGTGATGTACCAGAAGGATTGCGCGGGTGCATTCTTCTGATCGAT
This sequence comes from Puia dinghuensis, assembly GCA_026225275.1. Taxonomy (GTDB): domain Bacteria; phylum Bacteroidota; class Bacteroidia; order Chitinophagales; family Chitinophagaceae; genus Puia; species Puia dinghuensis_B. The sequence goes on along the minus strand of JAMFSL010000145.1, from coordinate 13,449 downwards.
GATGCCCGACATATTCAGGTTGATCGTAAACCGCTTCCCGATCTTGCTGGTGACATTCGACCGCAGGTTGTAGCGGTGATAGTTGAGGTCCTTGCTTTGCAAGAGTCCGCTCTGGTCCATATAGCCGGCACTCAGTAAATATTGGGTATTCTCCGTACCCCCTGTGGCCGTGAGGTTATGCTGCGTCTGGGGCGTATTCTTCCTGAACACCGCGTCGTACCAGTCGGTGGTCTTCAACGTTCCGTTGGCATAGGCCGCGAAATCCGCCGAGTCATAGCTGATAATGCCGCCATTGGCGTTGTGCAGGTCCTCCTGGTTGACGAGCGTCATGTACTGGAGGGCGTTGACCGGTTTGGGCAGACCCGAGGGCACCTGCAGGCCATAGGTACCGGTGTAGGATAGTTGCAGCGATCCCGCTTTCCCACGTTTGGTCGTGACGAGGATGACCCCGTTGGCGGCCTTGACCCCATAGACCGCGGCGCTGGCGTCCTTGAGGACCGAGATGCTTTCGATGTCGTTCGGGTCCAGGCGGGTGAGGATATTGCTGCTGCCGACATTGTTATCCCCGTTGTTGCCCGTGACCGTGAAGTCCGGTATTTGCACCCCGTCGACAACGATGATGGGGTTGCCCATGCCCCGGATAGAGATGTTGTTGGCAAAGTCGCCGGGTTCCGCCGTGTTTTGCAGGACTTGCAGGCCGGGCACCTTACCCGTCAGCATGTTCTCGACGTTTTCGTTCTTGGTGGTGACGATCTCCGCTGCGTCGATCTGGGCGACCGACCCGGTCAGCGTAGCCTTGCGCTGGGTGCCGTAGCCGATGACGACCACGTCATTCATGTTGTTCGTCATGGGGCTCATGTTAATGCTGAGCACCCGCCGGTCGCCAACCTGGATCTCCTGCGTGGCATACTTGATATAGCTGATAATAAGGGTGGCCCCTTTGGCCGCCCGGATGGTGAACCGGCCGAGAGAGTCCGTGGTCGTGCCGGTGTTAGTCCCCTGGACGGAGATCGATACGCCCTGGAGCGGCGCGCCTTTTTCGTCTACTATGGTGCCGGTGACGGCGGCGGGCTGGCCGGTGCCGCTTGCCCCGACGGCCCCTCCCTGCGCCCGAACTCCTAAAGAAAAAGACAATAGCACAGCAAGCATCGTTACGAGTTTCTTCATAAGTGGTAGTTTAGGGCGAGAAGATAGACCCGGCGGTCTTAAAGAATGGGTTAAAAAAGGGGTTAACCGCGGGATTTAATTTATTAACCCCAATTCGACTACAAACTTCCTCGATTAGCCTACGCCGGCGCGCCCCCGTCCTACGACCTTTGCTGTATCAAAAAAATAAAATATGGCAAAAGTTTGGTTCATCACAGGCGCTTCCCGCGGTTTTGGCCGCGTATGGACGGAGGCCGCACTTAAACGTGGCGATAAGGTCGCAGCCACAGCCCGCAAACTGGAAAGCATCGCCGATCTAAAGGAAAAATATGCAGCAAACGTCATCACTTTGCAGCTGGACGTCACCCAACCCGATCAGGTAAAGACAGCCGTGGAACAGGCTCACTCCCACTTCGGCCGGCTCGATATCGTCTGCAACAACGCCGGCTATTCCCTCGTCGGCATGATCGAAGAGGCCAGCGCGGACGACGTACGCGCCCTCTATGAAACAAACATTTTAGGACCGTTGGCGGTTATTAAGGCAGCCCTGCCCTTACTGCGGCAACAGGGCAGCGGTCACATCCTGGGAGTATCCAGCGGGCTGGGTCACGTGACGATGCCGGTGCTCGGCTATTACTGTTCTTCGAAATGGGCCTTCGAGGCCATCCACGAAAGCCTGGCCGCGGAGGTCAAACCTTTTGGGATCAAGGTGACTATCGTAGAACCGGGAGCGTATGCCACCGACTTCGGTTCCCCCGAATCTCTAAAATTCGCTCCGGGCCTCCCCATCTACGAAGATTTCAAAACGGAGTTTTTCAGTCGCCTGAGATCCATGGAAAGAGGCGACCCGGCCGCCACGCCTGAGGCCCTTTTCAAAATGGTGGATGCGGACAACCCTCCGTTGCGGTTCAATCTCGGCAGCAACAATTTGCCCGTGGTGCGTGCGGCCTATGCCGATCGGCTCGCGATCTGGGAGGCATGGCAGGACGTCTCAGAATCGGCGCAGGGCAACTCAAAATAACAGCACCCTCAATTATGATCGGTAACGGACATATTATCGGTCATAATTGAATTAAATTGGTCACATGAAACCAGAAGAAAAAAGCCAGCCTAAAGTGGATTCCCTATCGGACCTGCATCGGACCTTTGGTTTACCCAAACCACTCCATCCTTTGATAAGTCTGATAGATAGTGCAACCACCCACGCCATAGCGAGTAAATTGCCTTCCCCCCATGTGCTGACCTTTTATAAGATCTCGTATCGGGCAAAGCTCAGCGGGAAGCTAAAATATGGCCAGGACTATTATGATTTTGACGAAGGCGGCTTATTATTCGCGGCTCCTGGTCAAATACTCGGCAGCGTCGATGAACATCGCACTGCGTGTGATAGCTCCCCGTATACTTTGCTCATCCATCCGGACTTCTTCCTGCATTACCCTTTGGCCAAAAAGATCCGGCAGTACGGCTTCTTCTCTTATTCCACCAACGAGGCATTGCATTTATCCGATACGGAAAAGGAGACCATCATCTCTATTTTCAAAATAATGGAAGAGGAGTTGAAAAGCAGGATAGATGATTTTAGCCAGGATGTGATGATTTCTCAGCTTGAGTTGTTGCTGAACTACGCTAACCGATTTTACAAGCGGCAGTTCATCACCCGAAAGGCAGTCCACCATCAGCTGTTACAGAAGCTGGAAGACGCTTTAGAAGAATATTTCAACTCCGACAAATCGCTCAGCCAGGGAGTTCCCACCGTTCAATATCTCGCGAAAAAGCTGATGATCACGCCGAGTTATTTAAGTGATATGCTGCGAGCGCTGACCGGGCAGAATGCACAACAGCATATCCACAACAAACTCATCGAAAAAGCGAAGGAAAAAATATCCACCACCAGTTTATCCATCAGTGAGATCGCCTACGAACTGGGTTTCGAACATCCGCAGTCTTTCAGTAAGTTATTCAAAACAAAAACCAGTCTGTCGCCATTGGAATTCAGAAAGTCTTTTAACTAACTATCGCGTCAAAGCTCACATGATACGCCACGCCCAGCGATTTTTCGTAGCCCTGCGTGAACTGCTCATAAGCCTTCCGTGAGTAGTCGATTCCCTTCAGCCGGCGGCAGCTTTTGACCTGGTATTTCAAGGCCTCTTCGTTGAAGCAGTCCATGGTCAGGATCAGTTTGGCTATTTCCAGCGCCAGTTTAAAATCCCTGGCGTCATAGCGTTTGATCATTTCGGGGATCAGGAGGCCTGTCAACCGTTCCTCGAACGAAGCCCGAATGTCATCCACCAGCGATTCCGGCATGTCCGCCAGCAAAGGCCCCCGCGCAATCAGCTGTAATATCCATCCCCCTGCGTTGTCGACGGCTGGCGCGGCTGACGATGCCGGTCCGGATAGCCCGGATGGCCCCGATGGCGCATCACTGCGCATTACTCCCGTAAGCACACAAAAATCGCAGCAGAATCCGTCCCCGAACCGGAAGTGGTAATGGTCGTCCTGGAAGACCAGCTCGATCCCGTCAATATCGGCGATAATATTCCGTAAATGGTTGAATGTAACCCCCTTGATATTCTTCGTTTTGGCCGGTTCCTTCTCCGGCCAGAGCTTCGAAGAGATCTTTTTCGACCCGATCCCCTTGCCGTCCATGCTGTGCAGCAGGATCAGGACAAACAGTTGCTTGATCTTCGGGCTGAAGAGGTGGGTGATGTCGTGACCGTTCCGGTCATACGCCACAAACTCGCCCATTAAATACACGGCATTTCTATCGTTTTCCTGCTCCATGATCGGTTCTTCGTCCAGCGCGATTTTTTCATCCACCTCCGGCAGAATGGGAATCTCCACGGCATCCACTCCCTTGAGCGCCGCACCCTTGGGCGCCGAAGCCTTCGGCGTAGGCGCCCGCCGCCAAAGAACCACGCCCAAACCTCCGCCCCCCAGCACAAACCCCGCGACAACCAGCCATGCCCACGCCCTCCCCGGCTTAACCGGAGGATGCAACGACGCCAGATACTGCGCCGTCGTCACCGGCGGCCCCGCCAGCGAATAAACTTTAATGACCGACCGCTGTCTGTCCGTAAACTCCTGTACCGTACACAGGAATTCGTCTGTCTTGGCCCTATAAAACAGATTGATATCCGTCTCGATGCGCATCGACGCGACAGGTATCGGCGCGCTGACGATGGTATAACTCCCATCGGCAACAGAAAACCGATACAATTTCAGCTCCGTCCTAGCCACCTCATGCGGATAGCACAAGGCATAAAAGTATTGTTTATCCTTTGACAACACCAGGTTATTGGCCGGCACGAACACGCCGCTGTCCGGAGGGGAGATCGTCCAGCACTTCCGCACCGTATGCGTCGTCAGGTCGATGCGGTAAAGATCATAATACTGGCGTCCCCCCACGACCTGGCTGCCCGATTCATTGCCATACCCGCCGAAAAGGAACATCTCGTTGGGCTTATCCGACGGTCCCGTGGCCGAAAAAAATCTTGGCGTGATCACATCCCCCTTAAAAGCGACCTTCTCCCATTGATCGGTCGTATCGTCATATTTGAGGAAGGAATTATGATAGCTGTAAGATCCATACCCGCCAAACAGATAGATCTGATCCTCCCGGCTATCGTAGAATATATTATGGTGATGCAGTTGGAAGGGCAGGTTGACCTTACCGATCGTCGTCCAGCGCAGACTCCCGCTGTTGCCACCGCCACCGCCACTACTGCCCATATCGAGAGCGGCAATGCTGGCCTGTCCCTTGGGAATATCAAACAGCTCGTAACTATAGACCTTTTTTTGCCGCGGATTGAAGATGCTCTTGCCCAGCACCATCGGGACCGGCATAGGATTGGCATAGGCCGAGTAGGTCACTCCCCGCAGATCGGGGTCATAGGTGATCAGCGAGTCGTGGGTGAAGATGAAGAGATCCTGGTCCAGCGGGTTGAAGTTCAGACCTGCCACCTCCATCGAGGCATGGGAATAGACCGGTTTCCAGAAAAAGGATTCGTTGATCAGCCAGACCGGATTCTCGACCGTTCCCAGGGCGGCGCCCGCGCTGTCATGGACAACAGTACCGTTCCATTCGTTTAGCGGGAAATAATATTTCTTATTGTCATCACCCACCGCCAGGTCCCGGATCACCATATTCGGCACCTCCGTGTACAGCTGGTTTTTTCCGAAGATGATATTGGGCGTCATGTCGGGTTTGAATCCGAGGTGTTCCGCCAGATATACCGTGTTGTCGACGTCGATCGCTACGTTATCCGATTGAAGATTGAAGTCCAGCCGGACTCTGAACCAGGATTTTTTCCGGAGCAGGGTGGCCGGCAGCGGTATCACCAGCTTGTTGGACTTACAGTCGATATTGAAATTCAGCACCCCCGCCCCGTTATTGTACAGGTAGCTGAGGCTGTAGGAATTGGCATTGCCCTTATCTGCTACGTCCAGTACGTATCCCAGGTTCGCATTGTCCCAGAGGGAAAGGTCGAACTCGATGTAAAAATGGTCATGAAAAACCGGCGGATGGGAATCGAACACATGAAAGGAGGTCCGTTGGGTCAGCAGGCTGTCCTCGGATTTGAACAGCAGACCCTGAGATCGGAGGGTCAGAGCAGAAAAACATAAGATGGCAGCCGGTATAATGGTATACGCCTTCACAAGCATCTCGTTATAGGTAGAATAGGTTTTCCTAAGACTAAGGTAGGGCATTTTGCTCAAATTGGAACTGGGCTCATAAATAGGCATTTTGATAGATTAAAACAATCGTTTGTCGATTGGTCCTTTCCGGCGATCCGCTAACTGTCTAATTTCAACCAAAATCATGAACATGAAACTCATAGCACTATTTAGCACCCTCCTGTTCCTTGCGGCCGGTGATGTTTCCTATGCACAGATGTATATGAAGGCGGTGTCGCAAAAACAGGGGACCGTCCAACCCGCGGTCGCCGCGCCGTCGGCGGTCGGTAATGGATTCATTACAGTGACCGCCATCGATTTCGGTATGACGATCACGTTGACCGACGCCGCGATCTCCGACATGAAACAAAGCAACAGCTCCGATGTGATTTCCTTTACCTACACCAAGGAGACCGTGGTCAACACGCCGCCTCCAACGACTCCCACTGTTATAACCCCCGCAACTACGGTCAAACCCGTTGCGACGCAGATTAAAAGGAGTTGATTCGGATGCGCAGAACTTCGCCTTCGCTCGGTTACGCCCCGGCCGCGACTGGCCTGAAGTAGCTTGCCGTACCAAAATAAACATATAATTATAAACATTATTGTTTATTTTTGCTAGATGGAAGCAACCATTTCCTCTTTAAAAGGCCTTCATCCAGGTCTGGTTCTCGAGCGGGAGCTTCGCCAAAGAAAGCTCCAGAAGGGACCTTTTGCGCTGTCCATTAATGAATATCCTCAAACCCTTGGAGCTATCACCAAAGGCAAAAGAAATATGAATACTGCGCTCTCTCTGAAAATCGAGGCTGCACTTGGGATGGAGGAAGGATATTTAATGACACTCCAGGTCTTCTATGACATCAAGCAGGAAAAAATAAGGCAAAATAAAGCCAACCACCCGGATCTCACCCGGATCAGGCCAGCTCTCTTTTGGGACACCAGCTTCGAAAAAATAGACTGGCAACAACATAAAAGGGCAGTCATCCAACGCGTTTTTGAACGGGGAAATACGGAGGAAAAGGAAGAGATGATAAAATTTTATGGCAAAGATATTGTTGACGCCGAATTGAATGACACGAAACTCCGGCAGCATACATTCTAGTTATGGCTCAATCACTCTATCTGAACACTGTATCGCCTTTGCTCCATACTTGCCTAATGGAATTAATGCAAGCAAAGGCGCTCATGTCCTTCCGGTTAGTTGGGGGCACAGCTCTGAGCCTTCAATTGGGGCACCGTCTCCACGATCCTGTTCATTGACTGCACTTTCAGTCATTGCACCCTCAGCCTTGCCAACCTGACCAAAACCTGTTTCCGTGACATCACATTCAAAGATTGCAAAATGTGGGGGCTGCACTTTGAAAATGCCGACCCCTTCGGTTTGTCCGTATCGTTTGACCATTGCTCACTCAATCATTCGTCATTTTACCAGGTGAAATTGAAAAAGACGATTTTTAAAGGCTGCACTTTGCACGAGGCTGACTTCTCCGAAGCCGACCTCTCCGCCGCCATTATCGACCATTGCGATCTCGCCGGGGCAACCTTCGATCATACCAACCTGGAAAAAGTCGACTTCCGCACCGCGGTCAACTACTCCATCGATCCCGAAAAGAACAAAATCAAAAAAGCGAAATTCTCGTTGACCGGGATCGCCGGCCTACTGGACAAATACGATATTGACATCTCTTAGCCGCTAAGCCAGACTTCAAAAACATTATTTTACCTCTATCTATGAACAATAATATTACAATTGCCACTGCAGTAAATTAATGCGTTTTTGAAGCTGCCCTAGCATCTCCAGGATTTCTTGAAAACTGGGCGGCTTTTCCTCATAAATCATTTCTTCTAGCATAGTATTATAATCTGCCTGCCACTCTGCCAATACGCTTGCTACAGGGATTACCTGGATTTGTGGTGGGGCATGACGGGAATAATCCACTCCGGGAATGGCATTAAATTGCCGCCGGTGCGCAACGATAATCCGATACAAATCAGGTTCTGAAAGCGCAATATCGACAAATTTTGTAGTGGATAATTTTGCTACATCGTACAGATGGCGGCTTAGGCGTTCGCCCCTTCTTATTTTTTCGAGCGGCTTTTGAAATTCTTCGTGTAGGAGAAATATTTTTTCCAATAGTGTTCGCTCAGGATTAACCGTAGCAATAGTAATCTGAGGCTTGGCAAACTCCGCCTGAGGAAAAGCATCATCGACAACGGATCGAAAACTTTGCTGACTCACCGGTTCCATTAAAGAACGGCAACTAAATTCGATCTTTACTCTGGGTTGCAGATAACCTGGCGAGGCGATCACATTCGGATAATTAAGTCGGATGATACGATCTCGATCACTACGAGATCCCGGCTCTATTTCTAGGTTTACGTTTGTAAATCCCTTTTCTTCTACTTTCTGCCGAAGCCCTTTCAAGAATTCTCCGTCTATATAAGCACCCGCAGCTCGTCGCAATTTGTCGATTTCTTTTCTTCCCAGTGGATCGGCAAAGCCGAAATAACCTCGGTCGATGGCTAGGTCGACATCTTCTGAAAATCGCTCGATAAGGCCCCATCCCTTGCTTAGTGAAGTACCTCCTTTGAAGATCAGTTGTGTTGCAATTGGCATTCCAAAGATCATATCCAGCGCCTGGACAACCCACCAGTCCTTCTCAACGGCGTGAGCCGGCATGCGTGATTGGCTACCGGCTTGTCGGTAAATATCAACTTTATCGTTGTCTTGTATTTGGAACAAATTGGTTTTCTTCATTACAATGCTTTTCTCATGACGCTTTGTATCCATTCCGGTGCGACCTCGATATCATGCAAAAGATCACCGTGCCTTTCTTTTTTCAGTAGCTCGATGATCTTTTGTTCATCAGACTTACTTACTTTGCCATTCCCAAGAGCCTTAAGTGCTTGAATGACCAGCCGACTGATATCCCCTTTAGCTGAGAGATTACGTGGAGTGGTTTTCTTGAATTTGATTTTGCGTTTACCAATCTTGATTTCTCTCGGGGAGCCGTCAGTTAACAAAACGACGTTCATTGGTACCTGCGTGCTGAGGCCGAGGGCATTTAAGGCAGAAACTCCTGTTGGAACAGTACGGGTGCGATCCCTCCGAGCGATAGCGTCGGCCACTTCTTCCGCGGTCGGCATTACCGGTCCAATATAGCTGTTCTCTTTGGGGTGCACATAAATACCCTGAGCTACTCTTTTAATAACCCCCTTATGGTCAAGTCGTTGCAGGGCTTTTCGGACCCCATCCGGAGAACCAAACCGGGAAAAATCCTCGGGAAAGAACAATGTTCCCTGCGATGTTTTTTGAACTTCTTTTTTAATTAATTGCTCAACTGCTTCCATCTGTCCCAAATTTAGTCAAAATTCGGGACACCTTGCCTTAGAAGTCCCAAAAAAAGATAATATTTGGGACAAAAAGGAAATCAACTAGTTACGAAGCAGGATGGCCCCTCATTCTTTATTGCCGCCAGATTTCCCAATCCACCCCCATTAGTTGATTCGATATTCGTCCGTTTGGGCAACCTTCATCGCTTAAGCCCCCGGCAACGATCACAAACCCGCCAATCACAAACCCGCCATCCGGGATTTTAGTCTTTCTCTCCAGCCTTTCTTAACCGCAGCGGTCTCTGCCGGCATTGTAGACGAAGACACCAACACCTTGTATATACAAAAACACACGACCGATGAAGAGCTGGCCAGCCTTGCACGTTCCGAACACCCCATTCTGCGCGCGATTGCGTTGAGGGAAATGGTCAAACGAAAGACATTCGATCACTTCGACCTTATAGATCTGCCAATCATCAAAGCAATATTGCTGACCAATTGCTGGCGCCTGCTGTCTTGCCGACACATCCTCCCTAAAATCAGCTGTACTGCATGCGATCTGGGATAATCCATGTCTAGCCTACACGGGCATCAGACAACAAACAAAAAAAGAATGGAAGGAATTGAACAGGTGGGAAATTGAAATCCCCTTCGATTCAACCCAGATGATCTATAAAGACACAGCAGCAGAGTCTGTTCGCTGGTGAAGTCGCATCTGTTAGCTGGTGAAATGGCAGAGGCTCCAAAGCCAGAATAATTTTAACGTTTTCGTTTAAAGATTGCCCCTTAATTTGCCTCGCAACTGTTGAACTAACCTATGATGAATTTATTGGACTATCTGGATTCCATCTACCCACTGTCGGTCCCCGTTAGGACCGCCTTCGCCGCCATCCTGACTCCCCTGGACGTTTCCAAAAAAGACTATCTGGTGAAAGCCGGCACCATCAATGACCGGTTGTTCTTCATCCGAAAGGGCCTCGTCAGATGCTATTACATCAAGCTTAGCCCAAAAGGAAAAGGCCGTAAGGAAGTATCCAATTGGTTCCTATCCGAAGGAGACACCATCGCCTCCATGCAAAGCTTCATCACCCAGCAGCCGACCGACGAATACATGCAAGCGCTGGAAGATTGCGAGTTGGAATATACCACCTTCCCCCAAGTCCTGCAGTTGTACAATCAATACCCGGAAATCTACCGGCATAGCCAGATCGTCACCCAGAAGTACAGCAGCTTATGGCACAACCTGCTCAAAGGGATCCGGATGCAGACTGCCGAAGAACGTTATCAGTTCCTACTTGATCAGTACCCGGCACTGACCCAACGGGTGCCGGCACGTTACCTGGCCAGCTATCTGGATGTGACGGAAGTTACCTTAAGCCGGATCAGAAATAAACGAGCATATTTTATCAAATGATAAAAACTCCGTCCCAACCCCCTAACAACAAGGTGGATCGACCTTTTTTCCTCAATTTCGCACCGGCTGCATCTGATCATGCCATCGCAGCTAACCCCAAACCTCTATTGGCTGCCATAATCATTATTCCTTATTCTTTTTAAATGATGCGTCGCCACCACCCTATCTTGTTGCTACCTTCCCTATTGGCTCTCGCCAGCCTCACCACCTTTTCACTCATCACGCTGGCCGCGGTCCTGTTGTCAACGCTGTTGCTACAGTACGAGTTGCGCCAGCTTGGCGTCACCCCACCTCCTGTAGCGGGAAAAGACCCCGGGAAGATCGGCCCCAAACCCCTCGATCCCACCTTACCCGCCACACGCCAAAAACGAAACAGCGTCTTCACCGTCTTTACCTACTTCGTAAGCAACCTGGCGGCCTTCTTGCTGATCGGCCTGATACCCCCGAATGCGCTGTTGGCCCTTTGCTGGCTCAATGTGCTCGTTGTGCCGTATGTGCTCTTCACGGTGTATTATGGGCGGCGGGCGGTGAAACAATGGGGTATCGTCGTGCTCGGTCTCCCCATCGTGCTGGCGGGTGCGCCATTGATAGGCCCGAATGCTCCTTTTGCGTTGAAAATCATCACCTTATTAGTTTTTCCTTTTTTAGCTGCCAGGTTGCAATGCAAAACTCGCCGTGGCATGGTTTTTTCAACCGATAAAGGAAATACGCTTGTTATGTCAAACCAATCCATTTCCGAAAAGGACAGAAAAGACAAGGAGAAAGAGACCGGTATCCGTCAACCCGATCCCGAAACGCTCCATACGACAGACCCGCAGGAACATATGAAGGGCCCTATCTCCTCCCTCATGCAAAAAGTAAAAGACAAAGCGGAGAGCAACAACGAAGACGACAGGAATGACCCCGAGTTGCAGACAGAAGAGCATACGAGTAAGAAGGGGTATAAGACAAAATAACGCTACCGCGAGGACCGAAGCTACCGCAAGGGCCCAAGCTAAACTCTCTCTCCTTCACCAATCAATTAATAATCAGTGGCCATACAAAACCCCTAGAGAGTTGCTTTTATAGGTGCATCACCGCCGCTGTAATGTTTTGTAATCATGTCGCTTAATTTGATGAGTTTCTTATCCCCGATATCAACCTTATAAGAAATAGCAATAAGTTCAAGGTGATACCTGATGGTAATCACGGACAATGCCATCAAAGGAAAGCCTTTTTGAGGGGGGTTGCGACAAATCAGGTGGTGGCATGACGCAGGTCATCAAGTATGATTATTATTCTGCCCATTTTTGTGGCCTAAAACAGAATAATATGTCGACTACCATTTCCCAAGTACAAGGGGCCCCTGCTTACAGGCCGGCGGCGGGCAAACTTTCCTTCATCGAACGATTCTTAGATTGGGCCACAAAGGAAGATGTGAAGCGTCATATCGGGTGGGTAGGTTTTTCCATCGTTGCGATGACAGCTGTCTTCTTCCCGATCACCATGGCTGCAATCCTGTTTAATGGGGCTTCGTTCGGATTAATCGTTGCTGCGATGGTGCCGTTGGTGCTGGTGTTTGTGACAAATTTGGCAGCGCTGCCAACCAGGTATACCATTCCTTTTCTCGTCGTCGGCGTTTTGGCCGAGCTGATCATTATCGTTATTAGTTTTGGGGCGAGGTAGAGGCGTGGGTTACTTACAATGCAATTTTTTGGCATTGGCAGCTTCCTGGTATCCGCCACTCAGTGCTTTGTCAAAATCAGCGCAGACTGCGTCTTTCTGGTCGGCGTGGGTTTCGGCCGTTCCGCGGAAATAATAACTCTTGGCCGTGTATTCTGCGTCATTAAATCCGATGATTTGGGTGAAAATAGGAATCGCAGATGAATAATCTTTTTTAATGATCTCCGTCAGGCCTTTTAAATAATATGCCCCTGTAAAGTCCGGCTTGAGGGAGATGGCTTTGTCCAGGTCTGTCAGGGCGCCATCAAAGTCCTTGCTTTCCATTTTCGCGTTGCCGCGGTAGTACCATGCATCTACATAATCCGGGCTGATGGAGATGGCCTTGTCTTCGTCAGCAATAGCCGCCTGGTAATCCTTTGCCCGGAACTTAATGAGCCCGCGGAAAGCGTAGGCTTTGTACCGATCAGGTTGCAGGGCGATAGCCTGGGTAAAATCCGCTTCGGCGGAAACGTCATGCGCGGTAAATTTGGCGAGGCCCCGAAAGTAGTAAGCATCCTCGTAAGAGGCATTCAGGCCGATGGCCTGGGTGAATTCAGCGATCGCTTCCGGGTAAAGGTGTTGCGTCATTTTTGCCACACCCGTCTTGTAATGTTCTTCGGCTGTCTGGCCTTCTGCGGCGAGCGTACTGATGAAAAATATAAAAAGGAGATAAGGGGTTTGTTTCAAGGTCAAAATGTTTGGGGCAAAATAGGAAATCCCGTGGGTTTTTCCAATAGCCGCGGAGAGGGTAGTGTCTCAGTTTCTAGGCGATTGATTTTCAATGCTTGAGCGGTTAAGGATAAAGGGGTTAAAATACTCTTTTGGCACGAGATATTTTTTTCTACCTTTCAATCTTATTTATCTAACCCCGTAGAATTATGACCCCATTTTTTTTAAAATTCGGAAAATTTCTGCTGCTTGTATTCACACCCATAGCTCTAGTGGCATTTTTGATATGGTGGCTAGTTCAACTCGCTACTATCAACGACATTCTAGCTGCGGTTATAATTCATATACTTGCAGGTACGTTAGTGGCTTTTTTGTTTTTGTACCTGGTATTGGTTTTTATGCGGCCCAAACTATTGATATCTAGGTATATATGCAAGCGAGAGAATGTATATTGGTTTAAAGTCGTAAATGGATCTCGTTTTCATGCTTTTGATGTGAAAATCGAAGTATTC
>JAMFSL010000144.1 GCA_026225275.1 Puia dinghuensis | reverse complement strand
TTGAGTTTTTCAGCTCTCCTTTTCACTGCCTGCGACGGCTCACCCGTAATGATCGCCACCGGTATATCCAACAGGCGGCAAAATGTAACCCCCGCGCTGTCGTAGGTATTGAACCGCTTGAATTCATCACCCGACTCCGTGTAATACATGCCCCCGTCCGTCCAGACGCCGTCTATATCCGTTGCAATCAGTTTGGGTAATCCATTCATTCGATATGATTTTTAATATTAACCACCGCCGGTATCGCATCAATCAACCTTCGCGTATAATCCGTCTGCGGATGCGAATAGACCGCCTCCGCTTCCCCGATCTCCTCGATCTTCCCCTTATTCATCACCACGATCCGGTCACTGATATACCGGATCACCGAAAGATCATGAGATATAAACACAACAGTAAACCCGAATGCCGCCTTCAGATCGTTCAGCAGATTCAGCACCTGCGCCTGTACGCTAACGTCCAGCGCCGATACCGATTCATCACAGACCAGGAAGGAAGGATTCAGCGATAAGGCTCTGGCAATGACGATTCGCTGCCGCTGGCCCCCGGAGAATTCATGAGGATACCGGTCGAAATGACTGGCCCGAAGACTTACTTTCTCTAGTAATTCCACAACCCTCGCCTTCCGCTCCCGGTCCGTAGCTCCTATTCCGTGAACTTCCATCGCCTCGGCAATGGCCGGACCGATACGCAGCCTTGGATTCAACGAAGAGTAGGGGTCCTGAAAAATGAGTTGGATGTGACTCCGTCGTTTTTTTACCTCTCCGGCAGACAGGGCCGTTAGCTCTGCCCCTTCGAAAAATACCCGGCCTGCCGTGGGCTCCACCAGCCGCAACATGGCTCTTCCCAGGGTCGTTTTACCACACCCCGATTCACCAACAAGCCCCAGTGTTTCTCCTCGATAAACCTGCAGGCTCACGCCATCCACCGCTTTTGTATATTGAATAGGGTTGCCCAGCCAGTTCTTCCGCGAAGGATACCATACCCGTAGGTCGTCGACCGTCATCATCACTTCCCCCGCTCCGGCGCTCTCCGCCTTTGCGCCCCTCACCTCGGTCGCCGTCCCCGCACTCGCCACCGTCCCGCTAGCGCCATCCATAAAATCACTCACCACCGGTAGCCGCTCTCCTTTGCGATGCAATGCCGGCCGGCAGTTCAGCAGCCCTTTCGTATACGGATGCCGCGGCCGGCTAAACAACTCCTCCACCGGACCCTCTTCCACTATCTTTCCTTTATAAAGTACCAGCGCCCGATCCGCGATCTCCGCAACCACGCCAAGGTCATGGGTAATAAAGATCACACCCAGGTCCTCTTCCCGCTGGAGTGACCGGATCAGTTCCAGGATCGTCTTTTGAACCGTTACATCGAGAGCCGTTGTCGGCTCGTCACAGATCAGCAGCGACGGGCCTCCGCTCATCGCCATGGCAATCATCACCCGCTGCTTCTGACCCCCGCTCAGTTGATGCGGATACCGCGATAACATCCTTTCCGGTTCCGGCAGTTGCACTTTTTCGAACAGCGCGATCGCCTTCTGCCGTGCCTCCCGTTCACTCATCCCCCGATGCGCCCGAATAGCCTCCATCACCTGGTCGCCGCAGGTAAAGACCGGGTTCAGCGATGTCATCGGCTCCTGAAAGATCATCCCGATCTCTCCGCCACGGATGTTTCGCATTTGATCCGGCGTCTGCCGCAAGAGGTCCCTCGTCTGCCCATCCCTCCCGCCCAAGCGTATTTCGCCCGAAACCCTCGTCTGCACCGGCAGCAATTGCAAAATCGACAACGCCGTAATAGATTTGCCGCTACCGGATTCCCCGACCAGCGCAACGATCTCTCCCCGCCGCACGTCCAGACACACGTCTTCCACACCGGGAGACAGCCCGTCTTCCGTGACAAAAGAAATGCTGAGTTGTTGAATGGATAATAGCGGCGACATAATCCGATCCTTTATATCAAAACCGTAGGTGTCTCACGGTTAGTCCATTGTTGATCAGCTGTTTCAACGAATCGATCCCGATCCGTATATGCCGCTCCACAAATTCCCCCGTTACTTTCAGATCACTCTCCGCCGTCTTAACCCCTTCCGGCACCATCGGCTGATCGCTCACCAGCAATAGCGCCCCCGTCGGAATTTTGTTGAAGAATCCGACAGAAAATATAGTGGCCGTTTCCATATCGATGGCATAGGCTCGGATCTTTTGCAGGTATTCTTTGAAGGCTTCATCATGCTCCCACACCCGTCGGTTCGTCGTATAGACCGTCCCTGTCCAATAATCTACGCCATAGTCTCGAATCGTCGTCGAGATGGCTTTTTGCAGCGCAAAAGCAGGCAACGCAGGCACCTCCGCCGGCAAATAATCAGTGGATGTCCCTTCGCCGCGGATCGCCGCTATCGGTAGGATCAGGTCGCCCAGTTTATTGCGCTTCTTCAGCCCGCCGCATTTTCCAAGAAATAACGCGGCTTTCGGCTTGATCGCCGTCAGCAGGTCCATGATCGTTGCTGCCCCCGGACTGCCCATGCCGAAATTGATGATCGTGATATCATCGGCAGTGGCGCATTGCATAGGCTTGTGCTCTCCGATCACCGGCACACCATGCCAATCGGCAAAAAGGTGGACATAGTTGTCGAAGTTGGTCAGCAGAATGTATTTGCCGAAATTTTCCAGTTTCTCCCCGGTATAACGAGGCAGCCAGTTCGTGACTATTTCTTCTTTGGTCTTCATTTTACTCACTCCTGTGTCGTAAATTTAGCAAATAGTTTTTGCTAATGATCAAAATCTACTATCCGACTCATCCGTTCAAGCTAAGAGAACCCGAAAAGAACAAAGAGGAGATCTGGGACGAACTGCGTAAACAGTGGGTACGCCTCACCCCGGAAGAATGGGTGCGGCAGAACTTTATTCAATATTTGCTGCTTGTCAAGAATTATCCTGCTTCTTATATTGCTGTGGAAAGGAAGATCAAGCTGGGCGAGCTCAATAAGCGGTTCGACCTCATGATCTTCGACCGGGCCGCCCAACCTTGGATGTTGGTGGAATGCAAGGCCATGGGCGAACGGCTGGACAGCAAGGTGCTCTGGCAGGTCCTTCGCTATAACATGGCCGTCCCCATAAAATATATCGTAATCACCAATGGCGAAGAATGCCATGCCTTCGTCCGCGGCCTCACCGATTTCAACGATATCGCCTCCCTCCCGACCTATAATGAATGATCTACAAACTATTTTCCTTTTCTTCCAGTTCGTCAATGTGTTGCTTGGCAGCTTCTACACCTTCCTTTTCATATACGGACCCTTCGTAGTGCTCATCCATCTTAGAATTGTAGTCAATAAGCTCTTCTCCCAGATAAATTTTGACAATGTCCTTTCCAGGCGCTGCAAATGTTTTTATTGTATAGCCTTTATAGGCCAGCGTTGATTTTAATTCCATATACAAATTACCTTTTTAAGGATAGTCACCCACCTACCACTGATGAAAACTCTGCCCTATAAACTGCAACCCATCAATGATCCCCGTCCTCCAATACGTCCACGTATGTGCCCCATCCCGCACCCGAAACTCATGCGGCACACCCTTATCCATCATCGCCATATGCAGCAGGCAGTTGCCCTTGCTCAGGTGGTCGTCATCCCCGCAATCGATCCAATATCGTACTTTTTTCAATTCATCTGCCGGCTTGTCCGCCACCATCTTCAGCGGAGAATTAGCATACCAGGCATCATTCAACCTATCCTTCCCTTTCAACCCGCGGCCGTATAATTGTCCGAAAGTCCGCTCCCAATTGTCATCCGGCATCGCCGTCAACGTGGCATCATCGAACACTGCCGCACTCAGCGCGGCTCCCGCAGCAAAAAGTTCCGGATGCTTCAGCAAATAGAACATCGTTCCATATCCGCCCATCGAAAGCCCTGCGATGCCGCGGTATTTTTTCTCGGCCTTGATCCGATAAGTTTTTTCAACGGCCGGCATGAATTCCTTGACGAAGAAATCTTCATATTTCTCCTTCCCGTCATAGGAATTGATATACCAGCTGGAATCCCCGTTCGGCATGACGATGATCATCGGCGGGATCGTGCCCTCGGCAATCGCTTTGTCGGCCAGCCGGTTGATCTCACCGAACTGCAGCCAGCCCGTATTGTCATCGGTATAGCCATGAAGGAGATAGACGACAGGGTAGGACCTGTCTGAAGTAGCATAGTCTGCCGGTAGATAGATCGTATACCGTACGTCTTTGCCCATAATGGCGCTACGGACTGTTTTTTCTTCCAGCACCCTTCCGGCGGGATACTGACCTTCGCTTACCTGCACCAGGCCGACAGTCAACAGCAAAAGACTGTAACATTTGACAAGCAATATTCTCATGATGTAGATTTTTTATCGGATAACCCCCGTATACAACTTCGTCTCATACCCGATCCGCACCCTGCCGCCCAATTGATACCGGTCGAACAGCGCCGCCAGCGCCTTCATCAGTCCATCATGCTTCGGACCTTCCTTCGGAATATAAGAGGAAGACAGCAGCCTGCCTTTCAGCCCCTCAAAATCGAAGCGTTGCTCATTTTCGAAAATGGAAAGTACAAAAGACGCCGGGTGAAAGAATTCACCAATACGGTCGTCCGTTATGTTCTTGTGATTGATAGTCTTGTAGTCTCCGGCATATTCCAGGATCAGATCCTCATATTCTTTTTCAAAATCCGACAGGATCAGCCGCTCATTCCAGATCAGCGCTACCACAGCCCCCGGCCGGGCAATCCGTACGAATTCCCGTCGTGTTGCCACCGGATCGAACCAGTGAAAGGCCTGCCCCGCCAGGATCAGGTCCACCGATGCATCCGGCAGGCATGTCGCTTCCGCTGTCCCGTCGACACTCACAAAGCCCGGATAACCAGACAGTAATTCCTCCGCTTTCGCCCGCATCTCCAGGTTGGGCTCAACGGCATACACCCGATCGCTCCCGGAAGCACCCAAACCGTCACCGCCGCCAGCGCCCCGAAGAAATAATTCAGTGGAAATCCCCGTGCCCGATCCGATATCGGCAACAACCCAATCCGGATTGAATAAATAAGTTTCTTGTAGATAAGTAAGTACGGCGGCCGGATAATGAGGCCGGTATTTGACGTAGTCTTCGACCCGGTCGCTGAATCGCGTAGTGCTGTTTGACATAGTGATTCTAAGATAAATCCTTTCGGGTTTCCATCCAAAGCACTCCTAAAACATCTCCGAAACTTCACATCTACGGGAAAATCCCCAACTCCGCATACGACGTTCCCACCTTATTGATCGCCACCACATACGCTGCCGTCCGCATATCAGGAACAGTCGGATTAGCCTTCCACGCATCCATGATCTCCCTCGTCGCCGCAATCATCGTCTCTTCCAGACCGCTATAGACCAGGTCGACCTCATCAGCTCCATGCATAATGAACTCCTTTTCCTTCTGGCTCACCTTCTTCCCCGTCAATCCCTCGATCTGACTCAGGATATGCGTGTTCATATTTTCCGTGAACCTCTTCTCCATCCGTCCATAACGGACATGGCTCAGGTTCTTCAACCATTCGAAGTAAGATACCGTCACCCCACCCGCATTCAGATACATATCCGGTACGACCAGCGTGCCCTTTTTTACAAAAACCTCATCGGCCTCCGGTGTCAGTGGCCCATTGGCGGCTTCCCCGATGATCTTCGCCTTTACCCGGGGGGCATTCTCGCCATTGATCACATTCTCCAATGCCGCGGGTATCAGAATATCACAGTCCAGCTCCAACGCATCAACCGAGTTCGGAATATTCGTCGCTCCCGGAAAATTCAGGATGCTGCCCGTCTTCTTCCGATGTTGGAAGACTTCTTCTTCATTGAGCCCCGCCGGGTTCATGATAGCGCCTTCATATTCCGCCAGCGCGATGACCTTGGCTCCTCCTTCGCGGAAGAACTTGGCCGCATGATAACCAACATTTCCCATTCCCTGTACCACCACCGTCTTGCCCTGTACGCCAGGTTTCAGTTTCAGCCGGGTCATGATGTCTTCCATCAGGCAGACTTCCCGGATGCCGTAGAAGACGCCAAGCCCCGTCGCTTCACGACGGCCCCGCACCCCGCCCTGCGATACCGGCTTACCTGTCACACAGGCCAGCGCATCGATCTCTCCGGGACGCATGCTCATATAGGTATCCAGGATCCAGGCCATCTCCCGCTCGCCCGTACCGTAGTCAGGCGCCGGAACGTCTGTTCCCGGTCCGATGAAATTCTTCTTGATCAGCTCGGATGTATAACGCCGGGTGATCTTTTCCAGCTCATAAGGAGTGTATTTCTTGGGATCGATAGTGATTCCCCCTTTGGCGCCGCCAAAAGGCACGTTCACGATCGCACACTTGAAGGTCATTAACGCCGCAAGGGCCATGACCTCATCCAGGTTCACCGACAAGGCAAACCGGATACCGCCTTTACATGGCGTCTTGTGCTGAGAATGCTGAACGCGATAGGCCTTAATGACCTCTATCTTATCGCCGATCTTAACGGGGAAGAACATGCGGTATACCGCGTTGCACTGTTTGATCTGCTCCAGAATGCCGGGATCCCAGTTGGTAAATGCTGCGGCTTTGTCAAAACTTTTTTCTACTGCTTCGAAAAATTTGTATTCCACTTGGCCTGCCATATCGTTAGATTTATAATGAGCGGTCTTCAGACCTATTTTAAACCTTTTTCCAATCGGCTGATCTTGCGGTCCAGCCGGATAACATACGCAAATAGCCCCAGTAATATTGTGACAACCACAATGATCACCACATAAATCTTCCCGTTGGCCCTCAGCCCATCGGCCATTTCTACCGGTTTCCTCCCCGTCGCATCCTGCGCGCGCACAGAAAATCCCATAAACAATGAGGCAAAGATCAATAACCAGAAATACGCTTTCTTATGCATGGCTGAAATTCTTTTTGGCGGGTTCGGATGATGTTTGTTTCTTCTCTGACACCAGCTGCAATCGGATACGTAGAGTGGTGATCCACACGCCCAGCAGGGTCCAGCCCGGAACAGCCCCCGGCCAGAATACGATCCGCATCCGCTTGTCGATGTCATTGGTATCCAGAGCCGGATTCCCCATTCCCCCCGGATGAAGACTTTCCACCATGCGCGGAATGATCCAGATCGTAGGGAAGAGCATGGCAAAGGCAAAGATATTGTAGACCGCGCCGATCCGAGCCCGCTTGTCCATGTCCGTCATCGAATTCCGTAACACCAGGTAAGCAAAATAGATTAGCAGCGCGATCGTGGCCCCCAGTTGCTTGGGGTCGTTGCTCCAAAAAGCTCCCCAGGTAAAACGAGCCCAGATCGATCCCGTTATCACGCCCAGACAGCCAAAGACAATCCCCCCCTTCGCATACTCCACCGCATAAATATCGAACACGTGATTATTAGTCCGCAGATATTTGATGGAATAAATGACCGAAACGATAAATAATATCATCATCCCGAACCACATGCCCACATGAAAATACAGGTTACGGACCGTCTCATTGATAATAGGCAACGCCGGAACTCTTCCCAGGAACCCTGCTATACAAGTATAGATCAGCGCAGCGACACAATATATTTTCCACCATTTCTGACGAAGCATAAGTAAATCTTGAGGGGCAGGTCCCCGGTTTAGGAATGCAAAATTAGGGGAATCAGGCAGCAAAATCCTCAGAAGGCTTTCGAAACCCGGAATTTAACGCAGCTCATCCTTTCCCGATCCTTCGATAGAACAGCTCAGTCCTTCCACAAAAAAGGAAAAAGAATCAGCGACAACGCCACCAGCATGACATCCAGCCCCGTCAGCACACAGATCATCCCCGCCAGCCCCCCCTGTATCACCTCCGCAAAAGCAATATTCGAGATCTTACTCAGTAGCAGTAACTGTGGGATCACCAGCGGAAAACCCAGAATGGCCATCAGCGCAGCGCTTTGCTGTGCCCGGGCAGCGATCGCCGCCAGAAAAGTAAAGACCAGGCTCAGACTCATTCCCCCCAGACAGCTGATAAAAATGAAAACGACCGGATTCGGCATCGGGTTGCCCAGCATCAGCACGAATAGTCCAAGGCTCACCAGGCTCATCAGTAACATCAGCCCCGCATTGAACATCAGCTTCGCAATAATGAAATTCCCCGGGCTGGTGATCGAAAAAAAATACAAAAGCCTTCCTCTGCCTTCTTGAAGAAAGCTCTTCGCTACCGCATTTACACACACGAACAACTGGATCATCCAGAACAGTCCCTTCCATACCGGTCCCTCCGGCTCACCCATCGATAGGTACAGGACGAAAATGGTGGATGCTACGTACAACAGCACCCCATAGAAGGTATACTGTTGCCGGACCTCCAGCAGCAAGTCCTTCTTGAATAACGCAATGATTTGTGAGACAGATCGGATAACAGCTAATTTTGCCGCAAAGCTACACTACTATAAACTAAATCCCACCAACAAAACATAACTGGTCGGCGTGAAATTGTTCCCCGTGATATTGGACAAGCCATCAGTCTTGTAGATCCTTGCCTCTATGCTGAACCGCCGCACCTCTACGCCAACCCCGCCGAGGAAGGCGGTAAGGCTACTCTTCAGGCTCCCGGAAGACCCGTATATCGGCTGCTTTGTTGTGGGCTCACCGGCCTCATAGTACTCCTGGAAGCTTTTGTTGTTGAAGATCAGTGAATTACTAAAGCCGATGTTGACAAAAGGCCTGATGTGACTCATCGTCGGGTACCGGTACCGGAACATCAGGTCGAGCTGTGCCTGATCATAGGTCAATTGCGCGAATTGATATAATCCGTATCCCTTATCCACCGTACTACCCAGTGAATTGAAATGCGAGTACAAAACATCGGCAAATAAGGAAAATTGCTGTCTGGATCTGGGCAATATCCCCAAAACACCGACGCCCCCGGTCACACTGCTGTAACCCGGCCAGTTGATTCCGGAATAAAAATCACCCGTAACATGCAGTGAAGTATGAAACCCACCGATCATAGGCACCAGGCGCACCGCTTTACCGTGCTCTGCATCCGCTGGCGCCCCCTCCACGGTATCTTTCCCACAGTTGTTGTAGGCGAAGATCAGCCTGTGCAATGCGTTCTCGGAATAGCCGACATGCGCCGCCTTTCTGACAACTGCCGGACAGTCGGTCAACATGCCCGCCAGCTGACCTTTATACAGGTCCTGTGTCGCCATCGACGGCTGCCCGTTATTATCTGTTGTCGCTGAAGTCCTGATCTGTAGCTGCTCCGGAACGGTGCCGGGTCGTTGTACAAAAAAATAGTTGATGTTCGACGCATCGAAATAGGAATATAAATTCAGTTTTCCGCCCGTCACCAGCCGTAGGAATACCGTACTGTCATGTGGTGCGGCAGTGGCATATTCATCAGTCACTTGTGAGGCATCTCTCGCATAAGGAAAGATCTTGACCAGGTAAGTCCGGTATACATCACCACTCACCGCAAAGGCGCTGAGGTCATTGGGTGAATATTGGGTTTTCTTGCCCGAACGGGCATCCTCGAAAGCGATCTGATTGGGATTGATCGTCCATTCTCTGAAATCGATCCGGCCTTTGACGGTATCTTTTCCGGAGAAAACAACATATCCATCTTGATAATTCTCTTGTGCAGTGGCAGTTAGCGATAGTAACAGGCAGCAAAATGCCCATAGATAGGATTTGTTCAATGGTTGCATAGTTAGGGGGTTAAGATTCGGCTGCAAAAGTAGCCGAAAACCCGAAAAATCAAAAGATTCGTTAAAATTTTAATCTTTGGCTGCCTCCGATCACCCGCCCTCCTGCTACGGCAGCGTATAATAGCAGTGCCTGCATCGCGGTTCGTATACGTCCTTTTCGCCCAGTA
>JAMFSL010000143.1 GCA_026225275.1 Puia dinghuensis | reverse complement strand
TGCCCAGCGCGCGTTTTCTTTGGCCGGGGGGCCCTGGTTATTTTGCCCGTGGCTTTATAATCAGCGATGATCTTGCTCATAATCTTTTGATCCTCGATCGTTAAGACATGGGGTTCAACAACGAAGTCTACGCCTTTGGGTTCTCTGATGTATCCCATATTATTTGTTATTTAAAGTATCGCTTTATTAGTTTTTCTGCTGCATTTGTGTAGATGACCATTCGACGGCCTCCTACGTGTATAGCTTCCAAGGTCTCTTCATAATGATCGATCAGTTTGGTTTTGGAGAAAAAAGATACAAATCCTTCATATCCCTTACCTTTTGATTCCTTGCAGGCAAAGGCAACTAAGTTGCCGGCCACTCCTTCGTAGAGCTTTGGTTTTCCGAAATTGAAAGGAGCGTTTTCAATTAAGTGAAGGAAAATGTGATCTTTCCGGTCGGTAATGCTGATCAATCCCTGCACAATGTGAGGATTACCTTCAATAGTCAATTTAAACACCTCTCTATCATTTAATGCGGCCTCGGACTTCCAGTTAAATTTTCATCCACTTTTCTTGGTGATGCTCTTCAGATCCGCTTTTTTCACCGGCAATATTTCCGTGGGGAAACTATCGCCAGAGATGGTATTGGTAATGCTATTGGTAAGCCTATCTATCTCAATGTCAATATAATATTGTGACTCTTTCACCTTATGTAAATTTACTAAAAATCACTATATTATTTGAATTTATTCCACATCCACCATGTGGCATTGGCGGCCCCAGCATGATCCCGGCTGCCGCCAAGAATCACAAGGATTTGACCGTGATTGCAGCCAAAGACAAAGGGCCGCTTCAAGAAACGGCCCTTCACTTTTTTTAGATATTACCCCTTCCGCAGTCAACCGCCTGGCCTTTCAATGCATCCAGTAAATTTCCTCGGTCAGAAAAATCTTATAGACCTCCCGCCATCCCGCGAATTCGGCGTCGCTGCCAAGGATGGAATTATGCCATATCGTGATCATGATGCCGCCGACCTTTTTGATCACGCGATAATAGTGCAGCAGCTCACTCATGGCCTGAGCAGGAGTATAATGCTGTTCGTAGTAGGCATTGGCATCCATGAAACAAAAGGGAAAGATCCGGAGCCCGGTCTTCTCGTCTTTCTCGAGGTCATACCAATAGAATGAAGAGGCTACGGAAGCTCTGAATCCATTGATGGTGCCATAACCCATGGAAAAATCCTGTTGTATACCATATTGCAGGAGCCGGCGGTAAGTCATCGGCAGGGTAAATCGGATATAATGCTGGCGACTGCGAATAATCTTTTGCCCGCTGACCTTATTTATCCATTCTATTTCGTCTTTCAACAGGCTATCCTGGTCACCGCTCTGCCAGGAAGGATGGATGCCCACGCGGGAGCCGATGGAATAATACCGGACCAGATCCTGCAGTCCTGCCCCTGACCGCGGCGTATTTCTATCGACTCCTTTACACTGTGCGGCGGCGAGAAAGAAATAATAAGGGCGTACGCGACAATACAAATGCAGGGAATCCAGCCATTCATAGATGTCGAAAGGATCGCCGGTGCGGTCCTGCAAGACGCCGATCCGTTCCTGCACCTGCGTCCATTTGCCGGCAGCTATTGCCTTCAGGGCGCCGCCTGTATTACGCCACCATCCTTTGTGAAGGTAGGAATACGCGGAATCGATGTCATAGGTGGGGATGAATTTGAAGTCGGGGTAGCGGAAGACGAGGTCCGGGTAATAAACGGATAATGCCGTCTTGAATTCTTTGAGCCAGCTGTTGATCAGCGGCTGGTCGAGGAAGCCTTCGCGCCAGGCCAGCGATCCCGTGTGAGCATAACGGCCATATTCGTCCTTATCGTGCGGGAGATATTCTTCGTACCGCGATATGAGATAAAAGGCGGCGGAAAAGAGATCGAATGGAAAATCGCCTGCGGTCGGAAAGAAGGCCTTTTGATCATTGAAGGTGAAGCATTCGATATCGATGGGGCGGATGGTCGATTCGAAAAGCAGTGGTATTGGCCGCAGGGTGAAACAGCCGGGGATGTCGTGCGGCGAGTAGTTGATCCGCGGGCCGGTAGCGGCGGCGAAGGCAGCAACGTCAGTCGCGATAGTGATCGGCGTGTGCTGGTCAAATAGCTCATGGCTGATAAAATCAACGATATAGCTCAACCGTGGGGTAATATGGGGACTGAATAGGAGCATAGGGGCAGCAGCCTCATCCTTTCGAACGTTCGGCGCGCCAGCGCTCGTTGAAGGTTTTAGGCGCGAAGTCCAGGGCATCGCGATGTGCAGTCCAGGCCTTGAAAGCTTTGCCAACCACCCAGTTCTTTAGTCGTGGGGTACCCATATTCATCAGTGGGCGGCTCAGGCTTGCCTTTCGCCATACTTTCCACGCAATACGCTCGGCAAGGGTGGAGTAGCCACTCTCCACAGCTTCATGCCGGTTCTCCAGCAGCAATTCATGAAGATTGATCTTCACGGCGCAGACTTCAGTACAGTTGCCACAGAGTGAGGAGGCATAACTGAGGTGCTTCCACTCCTGCATATCTTTCAGGTGGGGGGTAATGACAGAGCCGATGGGGCCGCTGTAGGTGGTGCCGTAGGCATGACCACCGACATTCTTGTATATCGGGCAGGCATTCAAACAGGCGCCGCAACGAATACAATAGAGGCTTTCGCGGGATTTGGCATTTGCCAGGATATTCGTCCGACCGTTATCGAGCAGGATCAGAATCATTTCGTCCGGGCCGTCGGCTTCGCCAGGCTGTCTGGGACCGGTGATGACCGTATTATAGACAGTCACCCGCTGACCGGTACCGTAGGTGGCGAGCAAAGGCCAGAAGAGCCCCAAGTCGTTGAGAGTGGGAATAACCTTTTCCAGCCCGGCAATGACAATATGCGTTTTGGGGAAGGAGGCGCAGAGCCGGGCATTGCCTTCGTTCTCTGTAACGGCGATACCGCCGATGTCGGAAATGATAAAATTCGCCCCGGTGATACCGATCTCAGCCTGGATGTATTTTTTGCGCAATTTTTCCCGTGCGACGAGCGTCAGTTGTTCTGGCGTGAGACCAGGCTTGGTGTGCAGCTTTTCATAAAAAAGTTTCGCCACATCTTCTTTGCTCTTGTGCATGGCTGGGGTGACGATGTGATACGGCGGCTCTCCGTCGAGCTGCTGGATATATTCGCCGAGATCGGTCTCCACGCTTTCGATACCATTTTCTTCGAGGAAATGATTGAGCTTGATCTCTTCAGTGACCATGCTTTTGCTCTTGACGATGCTGCGGCAGCCTTTTTCTTTGCAGATAGCGAGGATCTCTTCCAGCGCCTGGGCGGTATTTTCCGCCCAGATGACGCGGCCGCCTCTGCTGGTAAAGACGGATTCAAATTCTTCCAGTTGCTTATCGAGCGTTTCGATGGCGCGCCACTTGATATTCTTTGCCCTTTCCCGTGCGAGGGTCAGATCGGCAAATTGTTGTTTGCCCTGCGGGACAACGGCATTATAACGACCAATGTTGAAATTGATCTTTTTGCGGTGGTCCAGATCCTCCGCTTTGATGGTGCTGCGGGCAATAAAGTTGGCTGCGGTGTCTGTCACAAGTGTGAAGGTTTTAGAATTTATCTTTTGCTGCAAAATGGTTTTCCGCTACCTGCTCGAGGACGCCGTAAAAGTCTTCCCCGTATTTGCGGATGATAGCTTCTTTCAAAAAGACGTAGGCCGGCACTTTCAGTCGCTTGCCCTGGACGCAGCCCGGGCGGCACAGCGTTTCGCGGGGTTCATAATTAATTACTTCACCGGTACGGGTATGGTCGATCTTGATGGGATACAGATGACAGCTGATGGGTTTCTTCCAGGTGATCTTACCGTCATAATATGCCTGTTCGATGCCGCATTTGATAATGCCCTTGGCATCTTTGTAACCATAGGCGCACATTTTCCCTTCGATGGTTGGGGTGACCCAGCCGAATTCGCGGTCATACTGATAGCGGCCGTTGGTCTCGATCTCTTTGATGCCGGAGGGCGTCAGATAAGGTTTGACAACTTCGTATACTTCGTTGATACGATCCAGCTCGCTTTTTTCGAGCGGGGCGCCGGCGTCGCCGTCTTCACAGCAGCCGCCTTTGCATTTCAGCAGGTCGCAGACGAATTGTTCTTCGATGACGCTATCGCTGACGAGGATATTATCGATTGCTATCAATGCGTTGATTTTATCCTACAAATATACCTGTTTTCGGTCTTTATTTATTTTTCCACTTGAAGGTATTGATCAGCTGCGTCAGGTCTTGTTGCAGAAAATGGTTGACGATGGCAAGGGAGTCTTCATTGGGGGTAGTGTCAAAATAGAGGGCGCCACGGAGGAAGTGGCGGGTGGTATCAGTAAGATAGAATTGCTGGGCGGTAGCGGCGTTACCGCCAACGATGAAAAAGATGCCACCGACGCCATTGGGTGTCTGAATAACAGAAGGTTGGATGGAGCTGGCCTTGTAAGTATGTTTGTAGGTCATTTTGAAGGCATCGTCGCGAAGCTTGTCAAAAGTGTTGTTTGGCTCTTTCGGATTCTTTTGGGGGCCGATGTCTTTATAGCTGATATAGATCGTTGCGCCGAACCGGGGGAAGTTGATATTGATCCAATAGGGGTTTTCGGGGACGGTGTCGAAAAAGCTGCTATCGCGGGCAATGCTGGCATAGACGGGATAGTCGAAAGTGTAGGGATAGCCGGGCTGATCGAAGGTCTGGTATTCGTGCGGGGGGAAGTCGATCTTGAAATAGCCTTTCCGTTTGGGGGTGTAGGTGCTGTTACAGGCCAGCAGGCAGCAGCAGGCAAAGGCGAAAATAAATGTAAGGCGGTGAGAGAATCTCGACACGGAATAAGTATTTATAATTTTTATGCAATATAAGATCAGGAAGGCAGGCGGATCGCCACCTTTACTTTTTTAATCCGGCTACTGTTGGCGTCCAGGATGGTGAATTCAAAATCTTCGAAAGGGATGACATCGTTGACTTTTGGGATGTCGCCGGAAATTTCCAGGATCAGGCCGGCGAGGGAATCACTTTCGCCTTTCACGCTGTCGAAAGTATCGACGGGGATGTTCATTGTTTTGCAAACATCGTTCAGCATCGTACGGCCTTCGAAGATATAGCTGCCGTCATCCAGTTTACGGCTGCCGGTCTCTTCTTCGTCGAATTCATCGTGGATATCGCCGATGACTTCTTCGAGGATGTCTTCCATGGTGACGATACCGCTGGTGCCGCCGAATTCGTCGACGACGATGGCGAAATGGACCCTTTTCTGCTGAAATTCCTGCAGGAGGTCTTCGATCAACTTATGTTCGTGTACAAAATAGGCTGGACGTAGAAGGCTATGCCAGTCAAAATCCCCGGGCTGGTCGAGCCAGGCGATCAAGTCCTTGGTATGGATCAGGCCGGCCAGTTCGTCCAGGCTGGCCTTGTAAACGGGCAGGCGGGAATAATGCAATTCATCCACCCTTTGCCGGAGGGCGGCAAAAGAGAGGTCATAACTGATGCCGGAGACATCCAGGCGGGTCCGCATGATCTGTTTGACGGTGATGCTGCCGAATTTGACAATGCCTTTAATAATGTTCTTTTCTTCTTCGGAGGCATCGTTCTTCGTCGTTTGGTCGATCTGGTATTCCAACTGCTCGGGGCTTAGCGAGGAGGCTTTTCCGCCGAAGAAACGTTCCAGCCGTTCGGATCGGTGGACAGCCCAACTCCCCACACGGCGAAAGGCATAGTGGATGATCTCGATGATGCCGGAGGTATAATAGGCAAATTGCAGGTTATTCTGGATGGCCCAGATCTTGGGCATGACTTCTCCGAAGAGGATCATGACGAAACCGATGAGGACTACTTTGATCAGGAATTCGAAAAACCAGAAGCCCTGTTGGAGGAGGATTGCGTCAATGAGGAAATTGCTGAGGATAATAATGGAGATATTGATGATACTGTTGGCGATGAGCAGAGAGGCCAATAGTGTGCGGGGTTCCTCGAGCAGGGCGACAATCCGTCGCCAGGAGACGTCCTGTTTGGTCTTCAGGATATTGATGTCCTTGTATGTCAGGGAGAAGAAGGCGACTTCCGAGCCTGCGAGCACAAAGGAAAGGATGAGCAGGAAAAGGATGATAAGGGCGAGGATCGTGGTTGCCTGCGGATTGATAACCAGCAGATCTGTTGAAAAGGCAGATGTAAACAAAGACAAATCCAAAATGAATGGGTTTGATGAATAATCAGATAGGGGGCCTTAGAATGGCAAATCTTCAGAAGGTTCGCCTACAGAGGGGGGAGTATCGGAGTTACCGAGTCCTTCGATACCTTCCTGGTGATGAAGAGGGGAATGGGAACTTCCGTCCGTCCTTTTATCAAGCATGATCAGGTTATCGCCAACGACTTCCGTGGCAAACTTCTTATTTCCTTCTTTATCTTCCCAACTGCGGGTTCTGAGACGGCCTTCGATATAGACGAGGCTTCCTTTGTGAAGGTATTTTTGGGCCAGTTCGGCCAGACCGCGCCAAAGGACTACCGTGTGCCATTCTGTCTGAGAGATGAGTTTACCGGCCCTATCTTTAAATGTCTCAGTTGTCGCCAGGGAGAATTTGGCAACGGCGATATTACCATCCAAAAATTGTACGTCCGGGTCTTTTCCTAAATTGCCAATCAGCATCACCCTGTTTACGCCTCTCATACACGAAATTTGAAAAGTTTACAAATCATCTTAAGAATTAATTCCTTGGACCGGGTCCTTAGGCGCCTGTGTAGCGCTGATAAAGTTACCGTTTTTTCAGGAAAACATAAATTTTTCCGGCTGCCGCATTCCGATAGCGGACGGCGGTAGTGTGCATCAGAACAAGCTTTGTGCCGGTATGGGATCCAATAGCCAGGCATTGATGAATTTCGGGAAAGCGT
Source organism: Puia dinghuensis (assembly GCA_026225275.1). GTDB lineage: Bacteria > Bacteroidota > Bacteroidia > Chitinophagales > Chitinophagaceae > Puia > Puia dinghuensis_B. The sequence continues at coordinate 10,840 of JAMFSL010000143.1, read as the reverse complement.
ATTCTTTTAGCCGGCTTTTAGGGACCAGCAGATAGTCGCCGAGGCCGGAGAGAGGCCGCTTCACCCGAACGGTAATAAACTGCCCCTGCAGCGACTGGTGCGTAAGTTCCTGCTGATAGATCCGGGAGATATATCTCTCTGTGAGTGCCTGCCCTTCAAAGAGTTGCCGGGCGATTGCCGATTCCAGTATAGTGGAAGGCCAGACGGGTTCGGCGGTCTCGAAAAGAATAAATTCGTATAGTCCCGCCCAGATGTCTTTGCTGCTTCGCTGCCGGATATAGACTTTATCGTCAGGTGTTTCCACGATAAAATAATATAGGCATCGCTGTCGCCTGGTGATGCTCTTTTCTTTGATGGGCAATTGTCCTGTCAATCCTTTGTGCCAGGCCTGGCAATCCGGCTGCTGTACACACGAGGCGCACTGCGGGTTCCGTGGTGTGCAGACGGTGGCGCCAAAGTCCATAATAGCCTGGTTGTAAATGCCTGCCTGCTCTTTGTCCAATAGCATTTCCGCCATTTCTGCATATTCTTTTTTTCCGGCAGTTGTGTCGATGGGTGTGGAGATCCCGAAATAGCGGGATAAGACGCGGGTAACATTTCCGTCCACCACAGCATGGGGAAGATTGAAAGCGAAAGAGGCTATAGCGGCGGCGGTATAGGGGCCGATGCCTTTGAGACTCAGGATCTCTTCATAAGTAGAGGGGAATTGGCCCTGATATTCCGAGTCGATGCGTTTTGCGGTAGTCATGAGGTTGCGGCAACGGTTGTAGTAGCCAAGGCCTTCCCATAGTTTGAAGACTTTTTGTTCAGGAGCGGCAGCGAGGTCGTGGACGGAAGGGAATGCTGACACGAATTTTTCATAGTAGGCCCACCCCTGCTCAACGCGGGTTTGTTGAAGTATCACCTCACTCAGCCAGATCTTATAGGGATCTTTTTCCCCTTTCCAGGGCATTGGGCGCGAATTCTCGTCCTGGTGCCATTTTAGCAGCTTTTGAGCAAACCGGGCCTTTTTTTGCATATTTTCTGTATTTTTTTGGTCCAAAGCAACATTAACAATTTATGCTTTGGCCAAAATGGTCTAATTATTGGCCTTCGGCCGGCGGCTCCGCCCCCTTTTAAAAATTAAGTATCAATATTTTAGCGAATTCTTGCACCAATCAACCAAATCCAGTATTTTAATAGCCTGAAAGGATTTTTCGGACAAGAAGTTGTGAATTAATAATTTTGTTATATATTTAAAATCAGAAACTTATAAAACTTAATCCCCATGAGAAAGGCAGACCTGGTGAATCAAATTTCAGAAAAAACAGGAATACCTAAAGTTGACGTCCTGGTGACGTTGGAAACCATGTTCAAGGAAGTGAAAGAAACCCTGTCCCAGGGAGAGAATATTTATATACGTGGGTTCGGGAGCTTCATCACTAAAAAGAGGGCTGCCAAGATCGGGCGCAATATAAAGAAGAATGTGGCTGTACATATTCCAGAGCATTATATTCCTGCTTTTAAGCCTGCAAAAGAATTTGTGGCAGAAGTAAAAAAATTGCAGGCTGTCAAGGAAGATCAGCCAAACCCGGATGAAGAGATGTAACTTGCGTCTCTAATTATTCGGTATGAAGAGACAGCAAATCCTGTTAGCAGGCGCAGGGGTATTTATATTACTCACTCTCTATTTGTTAGGACAAACCGTTCCTCCACGAAAGAAGCTGGCTGCAGCGGCTAGTGATGCCGCGGGAGTTCCAGCTGTTAAATCCATTGGTTTACAGGATATTCTACAAGCAACGCAGTCCAAGTTGACGCCGGCTCAATCATCTTATGTAGGCAGGTTGCAACAGTCGGTTGTGCGGGGCGATGTAAAAACGCAGCAGTTGAATGCCGATCATTTGCTGGCCGGTTTCTGGAAAGATTCCGTTCAGAGCGGCTTTTTATTATATGCCTATTATACGGGGGAAGCAGCTAAGTTGGAAAATAGCGAAAAAAGTCTCACCTTTGCTGCCCAATTATTTTTGCAAAGTTTGCGTGACCAGGATAACCAGGCATTGAAGATCTGGATGGCCACGAATGCTAAAGAGTTGTTTGAAAAGGCGTTAGAATTGAATCCTGACAATGATTCGACGAAGGTCGGATTAGGCGCGAGTTATATTTTCGGCAGTTCCGCCGACAATCCGACGGAGGTCATGCAGGGGATTCAGCGGATATTAGAGGTAGCTCACCGGGATTCCACCAATATGTATGCTCAGTTTATGCTGGGTCTGGGGGGGATAGAGTCGGGGCAATTCGATAGGGCGGTGGAACGTCTGACGACTGTAGTCAGGCATCAACCAGCGAATGTCGAAGCCATACTTCTGCTAGCCGAAGTTCAACAGCAAAAAGGGGATAAGGCCGAAGCCATCAGGTGGTATGAGGCCGCGAAGAAGCTGATCGGTAATCCTGAGATGATCCGGGACATTGATCAGCGGATACAGACATTACGATAATTGTTAGATACAGAGATAGATATATATTAATTAACTAAAAACCGAATTGAGTATGCCTTGTGGTAAAAAGCGTAAGCGTCATAAGATTGCGACGCATAAGCGTAAGAAAAGACTGAGAAAGAATCGCCATAAGAAGAAGAATAAATAGTGGTGAGGAATGTGGGCAATGATTTTTGATCAGTAAAATGGCTGATGTAGATGGAAAACGCTGGATACGCTTGAATAAGGAACTAATCATAAATGCGACTCCACAGGGTGTTGAAATAGCCCTATTAGAGGATAAAAAGCTGGTGGAGCTCCACCATGAAAAGGCTGATAACAGCTTTGCGGTAGGTGACTTATATCTTGGCAAGGTAAAAAAACTGATCCCCGGACTGAATGCGGCGTTTGTAGATGTAGGGTTTGAAAAAGACGCTTTTCTCCATTACACCGATCTGAGTCCCTATGCGCGGTCACTGTTGAAGTTCACGCAGCAGGCGATGAATGATAATAGTCCGGACGGTTTCGATTTCGGCAGCTTCCAGGTAGAGCCGGAGATCATCAAAACAGGCAAGATCAACGAGGTACTGAATGGCAAGCCTCATATCCTGGTGCAGATCCTGAAAGAGCCGATTGCGGCAAAGGGGCCCAGGTTAAGCTGTGAGATTTCGTTGCCGGGCCGTTTTGTGGTCATTACTCCTTTCAACGACATTGTGGCTGTCTCCCGCAAGATCCATTCTTCGGATGAGCGGAAGCGGCTGCAAAAGATCGTAGAGGCCATCAAATCGAAGAATTTCGGTGTCATCGTCAGGACGGCGGCGGAAGGGAAGAACACGGCCGAGTTGCATGAAGATCTAACCGAGTTGGTGGCTACGTGGAAGATGATTCAGCACAATCTGAAAGGGGCGGTACCGCCGGCGAAAATCCTCAGCGAGCAAACCAAGACCACGAGCATGTTACGGGACCTGTTGAACGAGGATTTCAACAAGATCGTCATCAATGACCGGAACATTTTCAACGACACCAAGAGCTATATTCAGCGGATTGCCCCTGATAAAATAGATATTGTTTCTTACTACCACAACGGTTCACCGATATTCGACCAGTTCAGTGTGACCAAGCAAGTAAAGGCGGCCTTCGGCAAGACTGTTAACCTGCCAAGCGGAGCCTATCTGATCATCGAGCATACAGAGGCGCTTCATGTCATTGACGTGAACAGCGGTTATAAGAGCGTCAGTAATAACCAGGAGCAGAATGCACTGGAAACCAATATGGAAGCGGCCGAAGAGATCGCCCGGCAATTGCGGTTGCGGGATCTGGGCGGCATTATTGTCGTAGATTTCATCGATATGAAGCTGCCCGACAATAAGCGCAGGCTCATCGAGGCGATGGAAAACTTCATGCGGACGGATAGGGCCAAGCATGCCGTTTTGCCGATTTCCAAATTCGGACTGATGCAGATCACGCGGCAGCGGATGAAGCCGGAAGTGACCATTAACACCCAGGAAGTTTGTCCTACGTGTAATGGCACCGGCAAGATTTCTTCTGCGCTGATCCTGGAGGACGAGATCGAAAAGAATCTGAGCTATCTGCTCAATCACCAGCATAAGGACCTCACGCTGGCCGTGCATCCGATCATGCATGCTTATCTTACCAAAGGCTTTTTGGGCATTGGCTCCAGGCAATGGAAGTGGCGGTGGAAATACAAGCAGAAGGTCCGGGTCCGCGCCAATACCAATTATCACCTCACGGAATTTCACTTCTTCGACAACCAGGATGACGAGATCAAGTTATAGAGACGATTGGGGATGAGGAGGTTTGTTGCCCGGCTTCAAAACGAAGAGCCCCGGTAGAAACCGGGGCCGTCTTTCACTGTCAACATTGAGTCACACATTCTTGGAGACTATCTCATATGTAGTAGAATTCGATCAGAGTGTATTGTAATAATCGATGACGCGCTTCACCTCATCGACGGATTTAAACTTCAGGTGATTGGTATCAATAAAGCTTTGGACCTTAGCCTGTTGATCGGCAAGCAGGCTGAGGACAGCGGATTTATCTTTTTTGAGCCGGGTTATTTCCTTCCCGTTGCTGACATAGTAATCTTCATAGCCGACATATTCCCTTTTGTTTTCGCCGCTGAACTCATTCTTATACTGCGAGATCGCTTTGTGCATGTATTTCAGGAGAAAAATTTTCCCTTTGCAAATGACCTGGTAGAAACTCTTCTCGTCCTGCTGGTCGACGGCGGGAAAACCGGTCTGGAATTCTGCCGGACCGTCCACCCCGGGAAGAATGTCATAAAACCGGATCGTTTTTACATAGCCTTTGAATAGCGCGATCTCCGCATTATTCTGGTCCATGAAGTGGACCTGCTGGGTCTCGAGATTCAGTCTTATTTTGACGCTGTCAAATCGTCTGTTGCTTTGCAGGGTTACCGAACCTAGTCGCCATTCCTCCCGGAAAAAGGGAGTGCCGGCGATGTCAGAACTGTGACTTTCAATTCGGCTGCCGTTGCCATCGTATAATACCTCTGGAACAGCAGCTCTTACCTCGGTCTGCGCCTGCAGCGTGTATAGGCATCCCGGCGCGGCCAGGATCAAACAACAGACGATTTGTTTCAGCATAATATTTATTCTAATAGTTCGGGTTCACTACCGGAGCGCTGCCTGCTGAGGGAGGATTCAGCGTTATCTCATCAGCCGGAACGTCCCAGTAGTCCATGAAGTCGTAGTCGATCGTGACATTGGTATTCATGGCACCGCCGACGGCAAAGAGCATATTTCCATAGCTGCCACCGCCATTGGCGATATCGTAGGTCCAGCCCCACCGGCGGAGATCGTAGAACGAGAGACCGCGGAACACCAGCGATGCCCTTCTTTCCTTGACGAGTTCCGTCAGCGCCTGAGCTTCGGTAAGGCCTGTACCGGAAACATTGGCAATACCAGCTCCCTGGTAAGTACGAACGGCATCGACATAGGCCAGGCCGGGGTCGGTATTTCCGAGACGGATATTGGCTTCTGCGAGCATGAGTTCATTTTCTTCGTAGCTGCCTGCAATGAATACCTCATATTGGCCCACCTGTTTGCTGCCGATCACATAGACACCGGTGACGCTTTGCTGTAAGCTGTCAGTGATATTATACGGCGTTCCGTAGAAGGAATTGTTGTAGGTACTCTGGGTGTTGAAGTCGGTGGCAAGGCGTTGGTCTCCGGGCTTGAAATCCTGGATGTATCGCATGCCGATCTTGAAGGTAGTGCCGCTATTCGGTCCCGTGCAGAGGGCAGCCGCCGTGCCGCCGGTAGCCGAGAAGAAATAATTGTTCTCCACGCTTTCGCCGGTGAATACATAGTCGGTTGCCTGGATGCCGCTGGACGCCAGCGTCATGACCTGATTCCAGAGGGCGGTAGTCATGGTACTTATCGACGCTTTGCTGATGGTAGCGTTGGGATTTCCGTTAACGAACGGCGCCAGGTTGTTCAGCAAAATATTGCGTGCCAGCATGGTATTGATATTGCGGACCCACATGGATGGGCTCAATACGCCGCCGTGGTCGACCTGGCAGAAAGCAGGGATCAACTGACCCAGCTCTGTGGCAAAATCGGTAGAATCAGTAATACCTGCCAGGATAGAAGAAGCGAGATTGAAATAATAATTCGAGCGGGCGATGATCGAATCCTTGATTTTGTAGTTATTGTTGACCGTATCATTCGGGTTGTCGTTGATCAGGCCAGTATAATACATGGTGCCTATGGAAGCGTAGGCGTAGCCTTTCCACCAGTAGCACCATGCTTTCACGGTATTTTTCCGGGTGGTGGAGTCTCCGGCAAAGGGAATGCCCGGTACCAGGGCCAGGATTTTGTTGCAGGCGCCGTTGAGGGCGTACATGTTCAGCCATTGATAATACAGCGGGTTATTGACATCGCCGCCGTAAACGTTATAAGTGCGGATGACGCTGACCTGGGGAGAGGGGTTGACAGTCTTGGTTCCGTCATCGCTGATGAAATAATCGGGATAGCCGATGGTAGTGACCTGGTTGTTAGATGCATCGGCGCCGACCACATCTCCCATGAGTTCCTGGTATCCCCAGGGCAGGGAAAAATAGCTGTTGCCAAGCCAGCCGTCGCCCTCATAGAACCCGTTGAGATATACACCTCCCTGGGCGAGGGATAGGAGGCCACTTTCGTTATTTACGTTGGTAGCCAATGTTGGCGCGTTGGGGTTACCCACCTGGAGCTGCTTTTTGCAGGACGTACCCGCGATCGCCAATATTCCAATGATTAAAAGGAAGACCGATTTATTTTTGTGCATGATTTTCAATTTAGTAGTGATCAATTAAAACCCGACATTCAAGCCTGCCTGGAAGGATTTGGTGTTAGGAATGGTGCTGTTGTCGATACCCCGGGTATAGGACGAGTTGGGGTTGACCGAACTGATTTCAGGATCGAAGCCGGAGTATTTGGTCACCGTCCAGAGGTTTCTGCCGGATAATACCAGCTGCAGTTTCTTGAAGTATTTTATCTTCCAGAGTTTGGCTAAGTCGAGGCCCAGGGCAACGTTCCTGAGTCGCAGGAAGGATGCCGGTTCGTAGAACCAGTCCTTGGTTTGTTCGTTACCTGAACCTTCTTCGCTGCCGAAGAGGTTATAATAGGGGCTGGACCAATAAGCGGTATAGGCGCCTTTATTGCCGTTGATGTTGACAGGCTTAGCAAAATCGCCGCTGATACCGTCGCGATACATCCATTCCTTGGTTACATTGTAGATATGCTGTCCGTAGACCCAGTCGAACTGGAAGGAGAGCGACAGGAATCCTTTGTAGCCGAATTCGTTGATGAAAGAGGAATTGAATTTGGGATCGGTGTTGCCGAGTGAAGATTTCTGGCTGGTGAACTGGACCTGGTAGGTGGAGAGGTTGACCACTTTACCATTGACCATGGTATATTGGTTGTAGTTACCCGGATCGATATACGGCGTTTTACCGTCCTGGTAGGTCTCGCTCAGGCTGGTGAGGGCTTTATAGCCATAGAGCTGGCCGATGCGGTAACCCGGGGTCAGATAAATATAGATGTTATTACCGTCTACAGGTCCCACGGGAATGCTGACGCCGCCGGCAATCTTGTCGATCATGGACATCTGATGGCCGAAATTGGTCGTAAAGTTCCAGGAAAATGTCTTTGACGATACTACGGGTATATTCAACTGGAATTCTTCGCCCTCTGAATGCAGACCAATGGCATTGTTCAATGTCCCGGTTTGGCCCGATGAGAGCGGAAGATTTGTCGTGTAGATTACGTTTTCGCTCTTCCTGTGCCAATAGGTGAACGACGCATTGATCGCGCTGAACCAGGCGCCGCCTTTATTGGCGGGAATCGTCAGGTCCGTTCCGACCTCTTCTTCCTTGGAAACTTCCACTTTGAGCAGAGGATTCTGGGCGGTGGTCGGGATATAATAATCAAGCCCCTGGCCAAGGTTTTGCTGAGTGAGGGTCGGGTAGCGGTCAAAGGGACCGGGTTGGATGCCAGCCTCGCCGAAGGCGGCTCTTATCTTCCAGGTGGACAGGATATCGCCCATTTTGCCATTATCCCAGAAATTCAGGGCGGAAGGCAGGAAGTAGCCATTGATATGCGGAAAGGTAAAGGCTTTGGAGCCCTGGCCGAAGGCCGAGGAATAGTCACTGCGAAATCCCCCTGCCAGACCGGCATAATCGCCTAAATCGACATGCTGGTCTACCAGGTACCCATAGGTGACAAAAGGTTCGACGTAGTCATAGTAGACGGCCTGTGTCTGAGAAGATTGAAGATTGATGGGCGGCGACAGCGGGATGTCGAGGCCGTAGGTATCGTATTCCTTGTATGAGTTCTTACGATAATCGAAAGCCACCTGGGTAACGGTCGTCAGGGGTATTTTGGAATGAAAATCATTCTGGAAATTCGTCTTGAAATAAGCACTGGCGATAAAATTCTGGAAAGTGGTATTGTACTGCCAGTTATCTATTTCTCCGCCATTATCGGAACCATTAAACTCACTTGCCCAGTCCTCCTGATAATTGGAGTTGATGTTTTGAGACTGGTTGGCGTAGGTCCAGCGGGAATTTTCGTTCCGGAAGTTGATGCCGTATTTGGCATCGAGCTCGACAAATTTATTAACACGGTAGTCGGCATCAAAATTTTGAACGATATCTACCTTGTTATCGACAGCCGAAGTGTATTCTTTCTCATAATAGGGATTGAAGGCATTGATGCTGAGAAAGCCGCCGGCTTCCTGATAAGCTGGAGAGGTGCCGTCTGCCAGTTTGTATTTCAGATCGAAGAAAGGCGAAGTATTCAACGAGGAAAAGACCTGGCCGACGTTACCCAGAGTGTTACCCTTTCCGTACAGTTGTCCGCCGGGTGAACCCAGGCCGGGATGGGTGGTGTTGCGGGTATAGATCAGCTGGGTGATCGACCGGATCTTAAAGCCTTTAAAGAGCTCGGTACCGAGGTTGGCAGTGAGATTGGACCGGTCGAGATAGCCGTTCTTCATTACCGGGCTGACGGTATGGTTATTGGTGACGGAGATAGCATAATCGCTGCGGTCGCTGGCATCCGAAATGTTGACGCCGTTGTTCAGCGTACTTCCGGTCTGAAAGACCTCTTTAAAGTGATCGTAATATTTCAGGTTAGCGTTGTACGGCTTGTTGTCGATATTCTGGGTATTCAGGATGGCATATCGGGTGGGACCGCCGAATGCGTAGGAAATGCTATCGATGTCACCGTATTGATCATAGGTAATGGGTAAGCCGCTGCCGTAGCTGACGATGTTATTGTTCGCGTCGGTTAGCCAGGAGTGGAGCTGAGCTTTATGGACGTGACCGCTATTGATATAGGAATTCGCCGCCCCGCTGCTGAACAGGTTGATGGCGACAGGGCCTTTATGGCCCTTTTTCGTAAAGATCTGGATAACGCCATTAGCGCCCTGTGCGCCGTAAAGGGAGGCAGAGGCTGCACCTTCTACGACTTCGACGCGATCGACGTTGGTCAGGTCGAGGGAGTTGATGTCTGTGGCCGAGACCTGGACACCATCCACCATGATCAGAGGTTTGGTCCCATTCTGGAGTGTGTTGATACCCCGTAGCACGATATTGATCGGGTCACCGGGGTTTCCACTGGTGGAAGAGATCTGGGCGCCGGGTACTTTACCGATCAGGGCCTGGTCGATAGATGCCGTTGGCGTAGCCGGAAGTTGGTCGGCGGTAACCGATTCTACGGCGATACCCAGTTTTTTCTTGGAGGTAGCCACGCCGACACCGGTGACGACGACCTCGCTGAGTGACTTGGCATCCGCGTTCAGCTGGATAGAGAGATTAAGGGAAGCGCCGACTTTCACCTCTTTCGGTTCGAATCCGATGCCGCTGATGATGAGTTCGGCGCCGGCAGGAGCCTTAACAGAAAAAGCGCCGTTCATGTCGGCGCTGGTTCCACCCCTGGCACCTTTGACCTTGATGGTGGCGGAGGGAATCGGAGTTCCCGTGGCGTCAGTAATTTTACCGGTGATTGTTTGAACCTGGGCGTGCAACCCAACGCAAACGAGCAGTAGGATGCCCGTCAGGAATTGACGAAGTTTTCTCATGTGAAGTAGTAGTTGGTTATTGTTGGTGAATCAAAGTTTTCCAACGGCAGTCGAATCGTTAGAACCATAGTAGATGAGGCTTTCGCTGAACCACATCTTGTTTTGGACGATTAAATTATGATTTTAATCTTAATTTAACTCAGAGTTAACGTTTTTTTCGAGATTTTTTAATATAAAGAACTCTTTTTTGAAAAAAAATTATCAGACCAGCAATAGAACGACAGTGATCTCACAGTATGTCAAAAATCATAATATCACGGTCTGGACGGTAAAGAACGTAAAACAACCCGTCGGGTGGTCTGAGTCATCCATCAAGGGAAAAAGCTTGACAAAATGAGCTGACAACAACCCAATGTTAAGGCATTAGTATTATAAATATATTTTCATTTCCCCTGAAAAAAAAATAAAAATTCTCGAAAAAACACTTATGCTATCACATATTTTCTTTACTATATGCGTTTATTCGGAATTTTCAGCTCCTTTTCAAGGACGAAAAAAAACCTCGATTCTAATTTATTTTTTTGGCGGCTTTTGACTTTGCCGGGGCTTAGTATTCAATATTTTAGCGTGGCCCGGCAGGGGTAAGCAAAAATCATAATTAATTGTTTTACAATAACTTATGGCCACAAAATGGCCTAAATGACGTATATGGCTGTAGGGCTCTGAAGTTATTCACACCCCCAAAAATTTATTTTGTTATGTGGCGCTAATTTGTAATTTAGTGCAAGAATTTAATGGGTTAGTAAGTAAGGGGTCGGCGATTTAGCTGGCCCTTTTAC
>JAMFSL010000142.1 GCA_026225275.1 Puia dinghuensis | reverse complement strand
TTGTTCGGGGGCGCGTCAGAGGGGACGGAGTAGCGGGGATCGCCAAAATGTATGTATTTTTGCGGTCATGACACGCCAGCAGCTAATAGCGAGGATACGGGCGACGGGGACGTATCTCTGCGTCGGTCTCGATACAGATATCACTAAGATTCCCGCCCACCTTCAATCACATGCCGATCCCGTCTACGAATTCAACCGGCAGATCATAGACGCCACGAAAGATCACTGTATAGCTTACAAGATCAATACCGCTTTTTATGAGTCGTCAGGGGCGAAGGGCTGGGAGACGATGGAAAAGACGGTCGACTATATTCCTGCTACTCATTTCAAAGTTGCGGATGCCAAACGTGGTGATATCGGCAATACTTCCGCGCATTATGCGAAGGCTTTTTTCGAGACGCTGGCCTTCGATGCCGTCACTGTGGCGCCATATATGGGGGAAGACAGTGTGCGGCCTTTCCTTGAATTTACAGACAAATGGACGATTCTGCTGGGGTTGACGTCTAATCCGGGAGCGAAGGATTTCGAATTACAACGGATGGCGCCTTCGACGGAGCTTCCGCGCCCGACGGTTGAGGGGTTTCTGTATGAGAAAGTGCTGACGACAGCGGCCAGATGGGGAACGCCCGATAACCTCATGTTTGTGGTGGGCGCTACGCAGGCTGACAGTTTTACGGCCATCCGGCAGCTGACGCCGGATCATTTTTATCTTGTTCCTGGTGTGGGGGCACAGGGTGGAAGCCTGCAGGAGATTTCTGCGAAAGCGATGAATAAAGATGTGGGATTGCTGGTGAATGCCAGCAGGGCGGTGATCTTTGCATCTTCGAAGGAAGATTTTGCGGAGGCGGCTATGCGGGTGGCGGCGGGGTATCATGAGGAGATGAAGGGATATTTGGGGTAAATTCATGCTCACTTTTTGCTATGACCAGGGTGGCTACGCCGTTGCCGATGATGTTGGTGATGGCGCGGGCTTCGCTCATGAACTTGTCGACGGCCAGCAGGAAGGCCAGGCCTTCTACGGGGATCTTCTGGATAGCGGTCAGCGTGGAGGCCAGGACGATGAAGCCGCTGCCGGTTACGCCTGCCGCGCCTTTGGAGGTGATCATCAGGATCGCCAAGATACTCAGCAACTCTCCTATGCTGAGGGGCACATTATATAACTGGGCGAGGAAAATCACGGACATGGATAGGTAGATCGACGTGCCGTCGAGGTTGAAGGAATAGCCTGTCGGTACGACGAGTCCGACAACGGGCTGGCTGCAACCCATCTTTTCCAGTTTAGCCATCAGGGAAGGCAGGGCTGCTTCGGAAGAAGAGGTGCCTAGCACGATCAATATTTCTTCGCGGATATTCTTCAGGTAGGTCCAGATGTTGAGTTTGAAATAGCGAAGGATGAGACCCAGCACGACAAAGATGAAGATGAGCATGGTGCCATACATCGTAGCCATGAGCATGGCGAGTGGCTTGAGGGTCCGGATGCCGAATTTTCCAATGGTAAAGGCCATACCGCCGAAGGCGCCGACCGGCGCGAGGTACATGACGTATCGCAGCGCGACGAATACCCAATGAGTAGCGGGTTTCAGCCAGCCCTGGATGATCTCACGTTTGGGGTGGACGCTGACGATGATCCCGACGATAATAGCGAGTATCAATACCTGCAAGGTGAGGTTAGTCGCGAAGAAATGGCTCCAATCAAAGCCTGCCGCGCCCGCGTGGGTGTATTTTGAAGCGTCGCCAATCGGCAATCCTGTCTTGTCGATGCGACCGGGCTTGACGAGGTAGGCCAGCAGGATGCCGATGGCCAGGGATACCGTGGTAACGACTTCGAAATAGACCAGGGCTTTGACGCCGATGCGGCCTACCTTTCTAAGGTTGCTCATGCCACTGATGCCCGAGACGATCGTCAGGAAGATGATGAAGGGGATGAACAACTTGATAAGGTTGACAAATTGTGTCCCGAGAGGCTCCATTTTCACGGCAAATGCGGGTGCGAACTGCCCGACGATCACTGCAACGATGAGTGCGATAAATGTCAGCAGCGTGAGATGCCGGGACAACCATGTGGTGGTCCGTTGGAGAGAAGATGGACGATTCTGGTCAAAAGAAGATGGGGCATTCATGGGCCTTACTGAAATTGCCTCAATATATGGTAAAACCGGAATACCTCTTCAAATGAATTATATAGCGGGGCCGGGGCTACGCGGATGACGCCGGGCTCGCGGTAATCGACGATAATACCGGCGGCGGTCATCTGCCGGTGGATTTCCTTTCCCTGCTCTTCGAAATAAAGGGACAGCTGGGCGCCGCGCCGATGGGGTTCTGGGGGGGTAATGATATTAAAGCTGATTTTCTTATTGTCCAGGGTTTCGAGGAGGGATTGGAGATAGGTGGTGAGCTGAATGCTTTTGGCCCGGAGCCTGTCGATGCCGGCCTCTTCAAACAAAGTGAGGGAAGCTTTGAGGCATACCATATTAAAAACCTGGGCGGTGCTCATAGCCCAGCCTTCGGCGTTGGGTTTGGGAAGGAATCCTTTTTCCATCCGGAAGCGGGTCGATTCTTCATTGCCCCACCAGCCGCCGAGCCGGATCATGTGTTTGTTGTGGGCGTGGCGTTCGTGGAGATACGCTCCGCCGACGGCGCCGGGGCCGCCGTTGAGGTATTTATAGGAGCACCAGACGGCGAAGTCAACGTTCCAGTCGTGCAATTGCAAGGGGACGTTACCGGTGACGTGGGCAAGGTCGAAGCCGGCCAGTGCTCCGGCACGATGGGCTGCTGCGGTAATAGCAGCCATGTCGAATAATTGGCCGGTATAGTAGTTGATGCCGCCGAACAGGACGAGAGCTAGTTGGTCTTTATGTTGATCAATTGCCTGCAGGATGTCTTCTTCGCGGAGTGTTTTTTCGCCTTCGCGGGGAGCGATCTCTATGATGGCATCGTTAGGGTCATAGCCATGCCAGCGGGTTTGGGTTTCTACTGCGTATTGGTCGGAAGGGAAGGCGCCGGCTTCCATGAGGATCTTATAGCGGGGGGACTGCAGGTGAGCGGAGGGTGAGAGCGAAGACGAGGACTGCGGGCGGTAGAAGGACAGCAATAAAAGGTGAAGGTTGACGGTAAGGGCGTTCATGACGGTGACTTCCGATTCCAGGCAGCCGAGCATGCGGGCCAGGGGTTGCCGGAGTGGCTGTGCATAGGTCAGCCAGGGGTTTTTGGCGTGGAGGTAGCCGCCGATGGCCAGTTGCTGCCAGTCTTCGAGTTCCTGGCGGATGAAGTCGGCGGCCTGGCGGGGTTGGAGGCCGAGGGAGTTGCCGCAGAAATATATTGAGTCGCGGGACGTGGGAAAGGGGGATACGGCGAGATCGGGGGTGGGGCTGTCGGGGCGATCGGACGCGGGGGAGGGCAGGGCCGGAATGAAAAACCGGGAGCGAAAGCTGTGAAGCTCGTCCTCCCGGTCTTTTTGCTGAGCGAATAATAATGTAGGTTCGAATGGCGGTTGCATCGCTGATTTATTTGGATGCAAGATAAGGACCGCGCGGCATTTCAGTTGCGGATCTTCGGCCGGTTTAGGATATCGATACGCTGGTGCTGGATGATGATCTGGACCGATTTTTTTCCTTATCCTTATCCTTATTCTTGTCCTTATCATCGTCGTCGTCATTGTCATTGCCGCCGGAGGTATAGGACAGTCTTACGCTGCCAAAGCTGCTTTTGATCTTGATCTTCGCCTTTCCGTCACCGGCTTTCCCGCTGTAATCTTTGTCAAAATGGGGGCCGTAGTCGCCTTCGTCTTCCTTGTGTTCATTGATGTTGACATCACTTTCGTTGTGAAAATTGCCAAAGCTGGTATGAACCTGGATATCGGCCGACAGGCTTTTGTCGATGACCATGTGGATACCAGAGTAGGATTCGAATACCGAGAGGTCTTCAATATCATCTGCTACGCCGAATTGCACGTTGTGAGAGAATTCGCTGGAGATCTTGACGTTGCCGCTGATCTTACCGATTTTGGATTGTTTGTCGAACTTCAGATCAACCTTTCCATTGGTGATCTCCGCGATGGAGACCGTCCCGAATTCTACGTCGATGGCTTCTACTTGGTCCAGTTTGCCGGCGGTCAGGCCGCCGAACTTGGAGGTCAGGTTGACCAATCCCGACATGTCAGGCACGACGGTCTTGCCGAAGCTGTTTTCGATCCGCAGGGCGTTGGCGGCGGGCATGTGGATGACATAATCGATATAAAAGGATCTGTTGCCTTCTTCACCCCTGTGATGGTCATCATTGTTGTTATTGACGTCATTGACATCTGTCTTGAAGGAGATCTGATGGCCATCCTGTTTGTCGTGGACTTCGATACGGTCCATGATGTTTTGAGCCTTTTCGTCTGTCGCTGCACGGGCGCTGATTTCTATGTCCACGGTGATCTGCTCTTTATCCCAGGTACTGACGGTTACGTTGCCGAACTGGTTATCTATTTTCAGTTTGTCCGCTGAGGTGACGTCGTAGGATCTGTTGATCAGTTTCTGCTTCTTTATATCCTCGTTGCCACCTGCGGCCTTACTCAATAGGGGAGCAGATAAGACAAGGGAGAGAGATAGCGCACTAAGCAGTCTTATATGCTTTGTCATATGCTGTTTTTTTAGAATGATTGATTTGTTTGATGATGTCGAGCTGATGATTCAGGAGTTCCATCTGCAGTTGTAAGTTCTGGATCATGGCTTCGAGTATTTGTTCGCGATTGGGGTTTTTGGGCAATTCATGCTGTAAACCATGGTAGACGCTGTCTAATTTGCTGACGTCGGATGAGAACTGGCGGTAAAGCAAAGGCTCATCTTTTTCTATGGTTTTCAGTTCTTTGTGCTTGATCTCCACGATCTTGGCATAATGGTACATTTCTTCGTTCATTTCCGAATTCATCTCAGGGCTGCTTTGGCCATTGGTCCTGGTGTCGTTGGCGCCGTTGTCATTTCCGCTAGTGGTGGCCAGGGAATGGGTGTCAGGTGATTTTAGGGAATCGGTGGGGGCCGGGCTGGTGGGCCGGGTCGACGGCTGGGTTGGCTGCTGAGTGGCGGGGGTGGTATTCCCTGCTACAGCGGGAACGTCATTACCGCTGCTGTTATGGCGGGTGCTAAAATACCAGGTCGTTCCCGCTATCAGGAGGAGGACGGCGGCGGCCACACTCCATCGGGTCCGGTAAAACCGAACCACTTTGGCCTGTTTTTTTTTCTCAGGATCCACGAATTTCATGTCCTGCTGAATCGCATCCCACACTTTGGGGTCGAGCTCGTCAGCATCGAATTCTTCGCGGTGATCCCGGATAAATTGTTCTAACCGGCTGTTCATGATAGTGCTCCTTGTTTAATATGTTGTACTAATTTTTGTTTAGCCCGCATATACTGCGTTCGTACGGTTGCGTGGGATACCTGCAAAATCTCTGCTATCTCTTCCTGGTCATACCCCTCGAAGAGGTAGAGGGTCAGGACCGTCCGGTACCCATTGGGCAGCAACCCCACTGCTCTTTTTATATCTTCCACCTTCAATTGTATCTCCTGTTCATCTGTCGTGTCTTCCTCGGGGATGTGGCCGATATTGGTCTTTTCTATATCGATCATGTCCATTTTCCGTTTGCGCAGGTAGTTGATCGATTTATTGATCACGATCCTTTTCAGCCAGGCCCCGAAAGTGGATTTATAATGAAAATCATCCAGGGACCGGAATGCATCTGTGAACGCTTCCTGCACCACATCTTCCGCATCACCCGTATTGTTGACGATACGCAGGCTGGTATTATACATCGCCTTCGCATATTTCCGGTACAGCTCCGCAAAACCCCGGGAATCTCCCAGTTTGCATCGTTCCACCAGTTCGTCCTGTAATATTGGTTCGGATAATTCCAATTAGATCGTTTTAGCTTGTTAAGCCGCCGGAGGCGGATTGTCCGTAAGGACCGACTTTAGCCTTATGCCGGGTGTGTGCTATTTTTTTTGGGTAGCACATGCCCGGCATTTTTCTTGCGGAAAGAGGCGGTTCCTACTTCCTTCCTATATTAAGTACACCATCTTTTGTCCCATGTTGCATTTAAGGGGTGAAAAAACTCTTTTTTTGTGCCGAAGGAGGGTGAAAAGGGGCTTAAGCGCGCCTTTTTCTTACATTCGCAGGGCCGGAGGTAACCGGAGGTTATGATCGGGCTCTTGCCGGGGCAAGGGCGGATTTCCATATTATTAAACCGCTCGCCATGGCTGCTACGTCGAATTTAAAGGTAGATGTTTTTCAAAGTCCGGACTATTTCCAGCTGGATGAATTATTGACTGAAGAGCATAAACTCATCCGCGATTCCGTCAGGAGCTATGTCAAAAAGGAGATTTCCCCTTTCATCGAGGAATATGCACAAAAAGCAGAATTCCCGCAGCATATTGTCCGTCAGCTGGGGGAACTGGGATGTTTTGGCCCTACCGTACCTGAGACCTATGGCGGGGGCGGGTTGGACTATATCAGCTATGGTTTGATGATGCAGGAGTTAGAGCGGGGCGACAGCGGGGTCCGGAGCACGGCTTCTGTCCAGGGGTCGCTGGTCATGTTCCCTATTTACGAATATGGTAATGAGGAGCAGCGCCGGAAATACCTGCCCAAGCTAGCCAGCGGCGAATGGCTGGGCTGTTTTGGCCTGACCGAGCCTAATCACGGCAGCGATCCCGGGGGGATGCTGACCCATTTCGAGGATGCTGGGGATCATGTTGTCCTCAATGGAAGTAAAATGTGGATCAGTAACGCTCCCTTTTCACAGGTGGCAGTCGTCTGGGCGAAGGATGAGGCCGGAGTGGTCCGGGGGTTGATCGTTGAAAGAGGGATGGAAGGGTTTTCCACGCCGACGACGCATGGAAAGTGGAGTTTGCGGGCATCCGCTACGGGCGAACTTGTCTTCGATCATGTCAAAGTGCCTAAAGAAAATATCCTGCCCAACGTCAGTGGGCTGAAGGGGCCTCTGGGCTGTCTGACCAAGGCGCGTTATGGCATCGCGTGGGGTGTCGTGGGGGCGGCTATGGATTGTTATGATACGGCGTTGCGGTATAGTAAAGAGCGGGTGCAGTTTGGCCGGCCCATCGGGGGGTTCCAGCTGCAGCAGAAGAAACTGGCTGAGATGCTGACCGAGATCACGAAGGCTCAGCTGCTGAACTGGCGTCTGGGTGTCCTGATGAGTGAAGGTCGGGCAACGCCAGCCCAGGTATCCATGGCCAAGCGTAATGGTTGTGAAATCGCCGCTCAGATCACCCGGGATGCCAGGCAGATGCTTGGCGGGATGGGAATCACGGGGGAATATTCGATCATGCGGCACATGATGAATCTCGAGAGTGTCATTACCTACGAGGGGACGCATGATGTGCACCTGCTGATCACGGGGATGGATATTACGGGGTTGAATGCTTTTAAATGATTCAATGAAAATATTTTTAATAGGCTTTATGGGGTCGGGGAAGACGCACTGGGGTCGTCAGCTGTCTGCCAAGCTGGGACTGGCTTTCCATGACCTGGATACGGTGATCGTTGAAAAGGAGAAGAAATCTGTCGCGGATATCTTTGCGCAAAAGGGAGAGGAGTATTTCCGGTACCAGGAAAAGGAAACGCTGGAGGAGTTGGTGGAGGGCAAGGAAGGCTTCATTTTATCCTGCGGGGGTGGGACTCCTTGCTTTTTTAATAATATCGAGTTCATGAAGAAGAGCGGCAAGGTGATTTGGCTGAATACTTCGATAGAGGCTTTGCAAGAGCGGCTGCTTCGCGAGCGGATGACGCGGCCATTGATCAGGGAGGTGGCGGATGGGGATCTGACCCGCTATATTGTCCGCAAGCTGAGTGAGCGGCGGATGTATTATCAGCAGGCGGATGTGACTGTCAATGAGGAGAGTGTGACGCTGGAGGAGTTGATCCGGCTGTTGTTTTCGAATGAGCAGGCGGACAGGATGAAGGAGGAAATATAAATATTAAGATGCATTGCTTATGAATAGGAATTTTCTTTCTGTGGCGGCCCTGTTGGGAGCGTTGTCTGTAGCGCTGGGGGCTTTCGCCGCTCACAAGCTGAAGGAGATCGTCAGTCCTGAAGCGGTAGCCGTCTTCGAAACGGGGGTGAGATATCAGTTTTACCATGTTTTTGCGCTGTTGTTCGTGGCGTTGGTATCGGAAAGGATCTCCAACAAGTGGATGATCTGGGCGGGGAACTGCTTTATTATGGGGATCGTCTTTTTCTGCGGGTCGCTGTATGCGCTGACGGCGCTGAAGGTGGCGGAGAATACGCATCTGACGCTGATAGGGATTGCTACGCCGGTGGGGGGTGTGTTCTTTATTGCGGGGTGGTTATTCCTATGGATCGGGGTGACGAAGAAGTGAGAGGAGAGGACGCGCGAGGAGAGGACGTTCGAGGGAACGGCCGATCTTAGAAGCGGAGCGCTGTGCATGGGTTATAGGGTTAAATAAAAGGTAGTGATCGTGCCCTGGTGGTTTTCGATATTGAACTCGCCGTCGATGGAGTTCATTCTCTTCTTCATATTGTTGAGACCATTGCCGAATTTTCGCAGTTTTTCCAAGTTAATGCCGATGCCGTCGTCCCGGATCTCTATGATGAGCGTCTCCTGCACGGTAACATTAATCTTCACCACCTGGCTTTGAGAATGCTTGAGAACGTTGTTGAGGGCTTCCTTGACAGAGAGGAAGATATTCCGGCGTTTCTCGCCGCTGATCTCATGGGAAGGGATAATATCCGGCATACTGAAGATGCAGTCGATGGAGGTGTTCTCGAAGAATTCGACGGCATAGGAACGGATGTATGCAATCATGTTCTCCACAGTATCGTTAGAACTGGTCATGGTCCAGATGATCGTGTTCATTTTATTGAGCAGCTCATTGGCGGAATGGGAGATCTTTTCGATTTCAGGGAGGGTTTCGTCTTTCATCTTGCTTTTGACAATCTCGCTCATCAGCCGGATGGCAGTTACCCCGGAGCCCAGTTCATCGTGCATATCGACGGAGATCCTGTTGCGTTCGTCCTGTTTGGCGGCGAGCACGGCTACTTGTTTTTCCATCTCTTTTCGTTCGCCCTCCAGCTTGAGCTTTTCTTCCTTCTGGATGCTGGAAATGATTTCCATCTTATTCTTGAACGTGAGGGCAAACAGGAAGAAAAGCAATTCGATGGTGATACCTGCTTCATAGTAGAAAAGGGCCTGGTTCAGTACGGTAGTGCCTTTGAACAGATGGAGGTTCGTGGAGATGATCGTTTGTGACAGCGCGGACAAGAGGCATAGGGAAATATTTCCCATGACGATATAGTTCATCAGCCGGTCCCGATAGGTCAGGCCTTTAACGATGAAGATCACAGAGATCACAAGCAGGAGGATCTTTGTGCTGTTTTCAATGGTGTTGGCAATCCTGAAATCGGGGGATAGCCAATAGAAAACGATGTAGAAGACCATCAGCCCGGCGATGGCCCAGGAACCCCATAAAAGATATTTATCGAGTGATCGGAAATCCCTTTTTGTATTCAGAAATTTTCGGTGGAAGATGATATAAAAGATATACCCGACGTTAAAAATGATATTATCGAGAAAGCTTTCAAAGAAAAAGTTGAAGGAGGTGGCGACCTGGGTGAGCGTCGACTTGAGAAATAATAGCAGGCTGATGCAGACGGAATAGCCGACATAATATAGAAATTCAGGCTTGCCGGTCTGCAGGTATTCGCTGGTCGCATAGAAGATCATCATCAGCATGATGCCGGCGAAGAGGTTGGTGATGATATCGATAACTGTTTTGTCCTTGTGGTTGATCAGTATTGCCTGATGTATCAGGTTGGTCCGGGTGATGGTGGTGTTGATGGAGTTGCTGGATGCCTTGATGAAAGAAAGGACGGCAAAAAAGGTGCTGGTATCGTGAGGTCCCAGGGTGATTTTCCGGTAGCCGAGACTGTCAGGATCGTCGGGTAGCACTCGCGGGACGGGTTCGACCGATGGTGGGTCAATGCGGGGTGCGCCAGCTCCGTGCGGGAGGTTGGAGGAGTACCGGTAGAGCCGGATGTCATCGATGAGAAAGCCGGGGCAGAAGAAGGCGCTGACCGGGGTGTCGGCACTGTTTGTCAGGGTGAATCGGAGGATAGTCAGTCCGTTGACGCGGACGGGAGGAAGGAAGTGTTCGTAATGGTGAGCGTTTTGACTAAAAAGTAGGGCTGGCAGCTGGTCGGGGTTCAATTTTTTGTCGGGGTAGAAATACAGTCCGACGCTATCGACAAGATTGTCCAGCAGGCCTGTCCGGGCGAGGTCGACGATGGGGTGCCGGTCAAGGGGGGGGGTAGCCGAAAGAGGGGTTTGCGATGCCGGGGAAAGCGAATGAGGGGTTTGGGATGTCGGTGAAGGTGAGCGGCGGCCAGTGTCCTGTGCATGGGCATTAGTGTACAGGGCCGACAGCAGCATGGCGAGCAAACCTACTCTACAATAGACAATTAGTCGAGTTAGCGGAAAGCCTGGCATGGCCTTTAACAGGAGTTTTTTTAAAGGTAAAGTAAATAATTATAAAAACGGGTCGCTTATCTTTGTGGACATGGCAAACCGACTGAAGTCAAAGAAGGGACAGAAGCCTGCCGCAGGCAAATTGAAGCCTGAACAGGAATCCCGGGTGACAGCGAGGGAGATTGTCAAGGATGAACGTACCCACAAGATCACCGGGGCCGTCTTTCTCCTGGTGGCGGCCTTTTTGTTCGTTGCATTTACTTCCTATCTCTTTACCTGGAAAGAGGACCAGGATAAGGTATTTCATGGCGCGTCTATTTTGATGCCGTCTTCCAACGTGAAAGTGACCAATCTGTTGGGGAATCTTGGTGCGTTGATCTCGCACGAGTTCTTTTATAAGGGGTTTGGGGTCGCTTCGTATTTATTTTCCAGTTTCTTTTTTATCCTAGGGGTGAATTTGTTGTTTGCGCGGCGCATTTTTTCTATTGCGCGCAATGTGCGGTATGTATTGACGGGGCTGCTGTATTTTTCCGTGGCGGCAGCTTTTGTCACCCGCGGCAGTGGTTTTCCCTGGGGTGGGGCGGTGGGAGATATGATGTGCGATTGGCTGACCCGTTTTCTCGGCTGGCTGGGGACTGCGGCGTTGTTGCTGGTGGCCGGGCTGGCCTATTTCATCTGGCGGTTCAACCCTGTCTTTAAAGTGCCGAAGCTGCCTGTCAGGGAAAAGGGGAATGTACCTGAGCCGGTGGAGGTGGAGCAGCCTGAGGAGTCTGAAAGCAGGAAAGGGGGAAAGGCGGGGAAAGAGAAGAAAGGGGCAGGGGCGAAATTGTTTGTGGATGAGGAATTCAGCCAGGGTAAGGGCAACCTCCTGAAAGACGATAGTGGGGTAGTCGCCATATCCCCGGTGATGGAAGAAGCGCGGGAGATCGAATTCACGGTGACTGAGAAAGAGTTGGAAGAGGAAGAGGCACCTTTTGAGATAGCGCGGCCGAATGGGTCGGGGATCGACGAGGAGGAAGACGATTTTGATGAAGAGCCTGCTGAAGAGCCACCTCCGCTGGTGATCCCGCCAATCAAGACGCCGCCAAGGCGTGGTGAATTGGAACTGGAGATCAAGACCGTTCCGGAAGTGGCGCCCACAGAAGAGCCGATAGTCGAGTCGCTGTTGCCGGAGAATCTGCCCGATTATGAGCCTACGCTGGATCTGCGGGATTATAAATATCCCACGCTGGATCTGTTGGAAGCCCATGGCAGCGAAAAGATCGTACAGGATGCTTCGGAGCTGGAAGCGAACAAGAACCAGATCATCAACACGCTGAAGAATTACGATATCACCATTTCGAAGATCAGTGCTACCGTCGGTCCTACGGTGACGTTGTACGAGATCGTGCCCGCCGCAGGCGTCAGGATATCCCGGATCAAGAACCTGGAAGATGATATAGCGTTGAGCCTGGCGGCATTGGGTATCCGTATCATTGCCCCCATACCGGGGAAGGGTACCATCGGGATCGAGGTGCCGAATGTGAAGAAGACCGTCGTGAGTATGCGTACGTTGCTGTCTTCCGATAAATTCCAGCACAGCAATTTCAATCTGCCGATCGCTATCGGGAAGAAGATAGACAATGAGAACTTTATCGTCGATCTGGCAGCGATGCCGCATCTGCTGATGGCCGGGGCCACGGGTCAGGGTAAATCTGTCGGGCTGAATGCTATCCTGGTTTCGCTCCTGTATAAGAAACATCCATCTCAGCTGAAGCTGGTGCTGGTGGATCCGAAAAAGGTGGAGCTGAGTATTTACCGGGTGATCGAGAAGCATTTCCTGGCGAAGCTGCCGGGGGAGGAGGAGTCCATCATCACCGACACCAAGAAGGTGATCCACACGCTGAATGCGTTGTGCATAGAGATGGACAACCGCTATGACCTGCTAAAGGAGGCGAATGCCCGGAATATCAAAGAATACAATGAAAAGTTCATTAAGCGGCGGCTGAATCCGCAGAAGGGGCATCAATACCTGCCTTTTATCGTGCTGGTGGTGGATGAGTTTGCCGATCTGATCATGACGGCCGGCAAGGAGGTCGAGATGCCGATAGCGCGTCTGGCGCAGCTGGCCCGGGCCGTGGGTATCCACCTGATCATTGCGACGCAGCGTCCGTCGGTCAATATCATTACGGGTACGATAAAAGCCAACTTCCCGGCCCGTATCGGTTTTAAGGTGTCGAGCAAGATCGACTCGAGGACGATCCTGGATGCGGGGGGAGCGGATCAGCTGATTGGGAAAGGGGATATGTTGATTTCGTATAATGGGGAGATAACTCGGTTGCAATGCGCTTTTGTAGATACGCCAGAAGTAGAAAAGATCACCGAGTTCATCGGGCGTCAGCGGGGGTATCCTGAGGCATACAAATTGCCGGAATATGTGGATGAGAAGGAGATGGAGGGCAAGGATTTCGATGTGGCTGACCGGGATCCGCTGTTTGAAGAAGCGGCGCGGCTGATCGTGATGAATCAATTGGGGTCTACTTCGCTGATCCAGCGTAAGATGAAGTTGGGTTATAACCGGGCGGGGCGGTTGATGGATCAGTTGGAAGCGGCCGGAGTGGTGGGGCCCGGTATGGGCAGCAAGCCCAGGGATGTGCTGATCAAGTCGGAGATGGAATTGGAGCATTATCTGAATCCATAGGATGGACCGCAGGCTATGGTGTGTTCGCGGGGGACGCGGGCCATTGCGGGGATGGGGATCTCGGTGGATGGCGGATTGTAGCGGGATGAGGGGTGATTAAAATTGCTGAATGGTGGCCTGCGGTGCAGCTTTTCTGATATCTTTGCGGCTCTTAATTGACTTAAACATTGAGTATGAACGTATATAGACGAGTTTCGATCCTTTTTTTCCTGTTGATGGTGTGTGGTTGTTTTGTTGCTCGGGCGCAGAATAACAGTCTTGGAAAGAATGATCCGGATGCTAAAGTGGTGTTGGATGCATTGAGTGCGAAACTGAAATCCTACAAGGCTGTACAGGCTGCTTTTGCGCTGAAGGTGGAAGATGCGAAGGGTAAATTGCAGGGCAGTAGGAGCGGGACGATCTTTTTGAAGGGAAATCATTATCATATCACTGTTGTCGGCGGGCAGGAAATCTATTCCGACGGGAAGGACATCTGGACCTATGACAAGGCTTCCAACGAGGTAACTATTACCAAAAACGATCCTACTACGCAGACCATTTCTCCGGATAAGTTGTTTTCGGATTTTTATGATAAGGATTATCTGTACAAGCTCAATGGGGAAGACAAGTTGGGCACGCGTACGGTCGAGGAAGTGGAATTGACTCCGCTGGATAAGACCAAGTCTTTTTTCAAGGCGCTGCTATATATCGACAAGACCGCGCATACGCTGGTCAGTATCAAATGGTTTGACAAGAGCGGCAACCGCTATACGATAGATGCCAGCAAATTCAATGGCAATGCGACTTTTACTGATGCTCAGGTCGCGTATAATAAGGCGAAGTTTCCCGGTGCGGAAGAGGTGGATCTGAGGAATTAAGAGCCCCAGCGGAATGTCGAGATGTCGAGTCCGGCGAGGTCCAGCACGCGATCGACGACAGTTGCGGCCACCTCTTCGATAGTGGTGGGGCGGCTATAAAAGGATGGAGTGGCGGGGCAGATGACACCTCCGGCCAGCGTTACGGTCTCCATGTTGCGGATATGCACGAGGTTATAAGGGGTATCCCTTACTACACAAATCAATTTCCTTCTTTCTTTCAGGATGACATCTGCGGCTCTGGTGATCAGGTCCGAAGAGATACCGCCTGCGATGCGGCCGAGGGTGCCCATTGAACAGGGGACGATGATCATTGTATTGTACTTTCCCGAGCCTGATGCAAAGGGGGCTTTAAAATCCTGCTGGGTGAAGAAGGGGAAGGAATACGATCCGTTATAGGATCGATTGGCGAGTTCGGTTTGCCAGACTTCTTTGGCGTTTTCTGTCATGACTACGCTGACGGCCTCCCATTGCTGGTGGAGTGCAGCGAGTTTATCCAGCAGCAGCCGGGCGTAGATTGAGCCGCTGGCGCCGGTGATGGCGACGACAATTTTATGCATGTTAATTCGTTAATTTTAGATGATGCAGCAGCGAAAGTACTTCAAAACTCCGTTTGTGTGGCCGGGATTGTTGGTGGCCGCTTTGGTCTTAGTGTGCCTGAGCGGGCGTAAGCCGGAGACGTTGACGGCGGGCGATGGGGCGGTGAAGGCTGGCAATGTGTGGACGGCTGCGACGCCGATCCCGTGGATGAGTGTGGAAGAGACTGCGGGCAAGTTGCAGCAAGAGCAACGGCCTGTGCTGATCGATCTGTATACGACGTGGTGTGGGTGGTGCAAACAGATGGATAAGAGGACTTATTCCAACAAGAAGGTGGCTGAATATTTACAGGATAAATTTTACCCGGTGAGGGTTGATGCGGAGACTCATGCTGCGATCACCTGGGGAGGGCGGACCTATCAATTCAATCCGCAGTACCGGTCCAATGAATTTGCGATGTACCTGACGCATGGGCGGCTGGAATTTCCGACTACGATCATTATCGTGCCTGGCGGAGAGCCGCAGGCCATACCCGGCTTTTTGGAACCCAAGGACCTGGAATTGCTGGTTAAGTATTTTGGCGAGGGTACGTATAAGACGACATCGTTCGATGATTACCAAAAACGCTTTAAGGCCAGTTGGTAGCGTGCCACGGTCAGCGTATCTCCTTATTTACTATAACGTTTTAGCTCTTAGAGGCCGGATGAATGCCTCTAAAGGATTACGTATACTGTATTGGCTTGATCTGAATCAATTTAATGGTAACTGGGTAAAAAAAATGCCGCTTTACGTCTTCGCTTTCAATGCGAACACCCTATCTTTGTTTTTTCATAGGATAAGGTTTAATGGTTAATGGTATTTGATTAGTGCAGCCCCGCTTAGGCGGGGCTTTTTTTATGGGCCTCTGCCTCATTGGGTGAGGCTTTTTTCGTTTTTGAGGCATTGGGGATGCCCTGTGGGGTGGGAGGTGATAGGGGCGTAGAAGTACGTATAGACGGGTGAAAGAAGAAAAAAAGCCCCGGGGCTTTTGGCGTCCGGGGCTATGCGAAAATTAAGTGAAAAATATTTTTACTAAGCGTTTACTTCCGCCATATCGGGTATAGCCTGTACTTTATAGTCTCCTGCATCGAGCCGTTTTTTAGTTGCGCGGAAGGCTTCCAGGGTCTTTTGGATGTCTTCATCGGTGTGAACGGCTGTCGGCACGAGGCGATAGATGATATGACCCTTTGGAATGACGGGATAGACGACGATCGAGCAGAAGATGTTGTGATTTTCGCGAAGGTCCATAACCATGGCCGTTGCTTCGGGTATATCTCCTTTCATATATATCGGGGTGACGGGAGAATCGGTCTTACCGATGTCGAAGCCGCTATCTTTAAGGCCTTTTTGCAATTTATTGACGACATTCCACAGTTTCTTCCGTAATTCCGGCTGGGTCCGCAGGAGATCGAGTCTTTTCAGGTTGCCGATGGTGATGGGCATGGGCAGGCTTTTGGCGAAGATCTGCGAGCGGGTGTTGTACCGGATATAATCGACAATAGCATGGTCTCCGGCCATGAATGCGCCGATAGAAGCCATGGATTTGGCGAAAGTCGAAAAATACAGATCGATCTGGTCCTGTACGCCTTGTTCTTCGCCGGCGCCGGCGCCGGTTTTGCCGAGGGTTCCGAAGCCATGGGCGTCGTCAACGAGCAGCCGGAAGTTGTAGGTGTTTTTCAGCGCTGCGATCTCTTTCAATTTCCCCTGGTCGCCGGCCATGCCGAAGACTCCTTCGGTGATGACGAGGATACCGCCGGCATTCTGTTTTTCTATGAGGGCGGTGGCTCGCTGCAATTGCTTTTCGCAATCTTCGATATCGTTATGTTTGAATACATAGCGATGGCCGGGGTGGAGACGCAGTCCGTCGATGATGCAGGCATGGCTTTCGGCGTCATAGACGATGACATCGTGACGAGCACAAATGCAGTCAATAGCGCTCATGATACCCTGGTAGCCGTAATTGAAGAGGGTAGCATCCTCTTTGCCTTCGAAAGCGGCTAATTCGCGCTCCAATTGCTCGTGATAATTGCTATTACCGCTCATCATCCTGGCACCCATGGGGGCCGCCATTCCGAAGCGTGCGGCGGCTTCGGCATCGATTTTGCGGACTTCCGGGTGATTAGCGAGGCCGAGGTAGTTGTTCAGGCTCCATACTATTTTTTCCTTTCCGCGGAAAAGCATCCGGCTACCGATCTCTCCTTCCAGTTTTGGGAAGGCAAAGTAGCCATGCGCCCGCTCTCTGTGCTGGCCGATGGGGCCATTGTGTTTGATCAATTTTTCAAAGATATCTGCCATATTACCAAATTATTAAAATGTTGACTCTGCCCCGCAAAATTAACGCATTTGGCAATGCTTCAATTCTGTCACTATGGCAGGTTGAAGCCGATGGTGGTCGTAGCGGGTATTCAATTTAGGCGAAAACGATGATAGATGATGGGAAAGTGTGTCTAAAGGGGGTAAAATGCTTGTCGCGATGCGGAAAAAGAGGATAATAGCATGGAAGTTCCGCCTAATTAACGGACTTTTGCAGACGGAAAGGGCAACTTTTTTAAAAGGGGGGAGTCCCCCGGAAAAAGGACAACTCTTTGGGCTGTTGGGTTGTTTTTAATAAAAAATAACAAAAGTATGATTACAGTATCATCCAATGCGAAGGACTATATTTCACGGTTGATGGTCGACCAGGGTACTCCGGAGGCATTTGTGCGGGTGGGAGTGAAGAGTGGCGGTTGTTCGGGGCTGGAATACAAGCTGGATTTCGACACCGTGGAAAAGGAAGGTGACCAGGTGTTCGAGGACAAGGGAGTAAAGGTGGTCGTGGATATGAAGAGCCTGCTGTATCTTTACGGCACGGAGCTGGATTATTCGGGCGGATTAAATGGTAAGGGATTGACTTTCAATAATCCCAATGCATCCCGGACCTGTAGTTGCGGCGAAAGTTTTTCAGTCTAATCAAATACAAGGATCTAACCATGGCCAACGACAACGAAATAATCGACAATATAGCCAATAAGGAGTACGAGTTTGGATTCGTCACGGATATCGAAATGGACGTTGCGCCGGCTGGATTGAGTGAGGAGACGATACGGTATATTTCGGCCAAAAAGAACGAGCCCGAATGGCTGCTGGACTGGCGGTTGAAAGGGCTGCAGGCTTTTAGCAGGACAAAACTGCCGGAATGGCAAAACTTCCCTTTACCGAAGATCGATTTCCAGAAGATCTCTTATTATGCGGCTCCCAAGAGCAAGAAGAAGTACGACAGTCTCGACCAGGTCGATCCGGAGTTGCTGGCTACCTTCGCGAAACTGGGAATTCCTTTATCGGAGCAAAAGACATTGGCGGGGGTTGCGGTAGATGTGGTATTCGACAGTGTATCTGTTACGACGACCTATAAAGAGAAGCTGAAGGAGTTGGGGATCATCTTCTGCTCGTTCGGCGAAGCGGTCAGGGAACATCCGGAACTGGTCCGGAAGTATGTAGGCTCTGTGGTGCCTCATTCCGATAATATTTTTGCATCGCTGAATACGGCGGCCTTCTCCGATGGCTCGTTTGTTTATATACCGAAGGGGGTACGTTGCCCGATGGAGCTGTCTACCTATTTCCGGATCAATACGGAGAATACGGGTCAGTTCGAAAGGACGCTGATCATTGCGGATGAAGGCAGCTATGTCAGCTACCTGGAAGGCTGTACGGCGCCCATGCGGGATGAGAATCAACTGCATGCTGCCGTCGTCGAGCTGATAGCCATGGAGAATGCGGAAATAAAATATTCTACCGTCCAGAACTGGTATCCCGGCGATAAGAATGGGAAAGGCGGGATCTATAATTTCGTGACGAAGAGAGGGATCTGCAAAGGGGCGAATGCGAAGATCTCGTGGACGCAGGTGGAGACGGGGAGCGCCATTACGTGGAAGTATCCCAGTGTGATCCTGCAGGGCGACAATTCTACCGGCGAGTTTTATTCCGTCGCGGTGACCCGCAACAAGCAGGTCGCGGATACGGGTACGAAGATGTACCATATCGGCCGCAATACGCGCAGCCGGATCATTTCCAAGGGGATCTCTGCGGGGGAGGGACAAAATAGTTACCGTGGGCTGGTGCAGATCGGGCCGAAGGCGGACCAAGCGAGGAATTTTACCCAGTGTGATTCCCTGCTGATTGGGGACCGGTGCGGCGCTCATACATTCCCGTATATCGAATCGAAGAATAATACCGCCACTGTAGAGCATGAGGCGACGACCTCCAAGATCGGGGAAGACCAGATCTTCTATCTCAACCAACGCGGGATCGACTCGGAAAAGGCTGTAGCGCTGATCATCAACGGCTATGCCCGGGAGGTGCTGAACCAGCTGCCGATGGAGTTTGCCGTGGAAGCGCAGAAGTTATTGTCCATTACGCTGGAGGGTAGCGTTGGCTAGGAGCCGCCGGCGGATAAGGCGGCGAGCGGATCAAAAGTTATCATTAAGACCAATAATAGAGATGCTGATCATTAAA
Organism: Puia dinghuensis; assembly: GCA_026225275.1. GTDB lineage: Bacteria > Bacteroidota > Bacteroidia > Chitinophagales > Chitinophagaceae > Puia > Puia dinghuensis_B. Next base: position 12,229 of record JAMFSL010000142.1, on the reverse strand, counting down.
AATTTACATGCTGGAGTCGAAGGCAAGCAGATCCTGAAAGGTATTAACCTGACCGTAGGGGCGGGGGAAGTGCATGCGATCATGGGGCCCAACGGATCGGGCAAGAGTTCACTGGCCTCGGTGCTGGCCGGAAAAGAGAATTATGACGTCACGGAGGGAGAGGTGATCTTCCAGGGCAAGAACCTGCTGGACATGTCGCCGGAAGTACGGGCGAGGGAAGGTGTATTCCTGGCTTTTCAATACCCGATCGAAATCCCGGGGGTTTCCAATATCAATTTTCTGAAGACGGCGCTGGCCGAGATCAGGACGTATAAAGGTCTTCCGCCGCTGGATGCCAAGGAATTTCTCCGGCAGTCGAAGGAAAAGCAGAAGCTGGTGGAGTTCGATGCCAAACTTGTGAACCGGTCTTTGAACGAAGGGTTTTCGGGCGGCGAGAAGAAGCGGAATGAGATCTTCCAGCTGGCTATGCTGGAGCCGGCGCTGTCGATACTTGACGAGACGGATTCCGGGCTGGATATCGATGCGCTGAGGATTGTCTCGAAGGGCGTGAACAAGCTTCGTTCTTCCAATAACGCTTTTATTATTATCACTCACTATCAACGGCTGTTGGAATATATCGTGCCTGATTTCGTGCATGTATTGTACAACGGACGGATCGTTAAATCGGGCACCAAAGAGCTGGCCCTGGAGCTGGAAGACAAAGGATACGACTGGCTGAAGGAAGAAGCTCATGAAAATGCCGCCACCATATGACACCACAGGATATACCTTTATACGAAGAAGTCGTCAATGGCTTTAACCGGTTGTCGGCTGCCGACGCCTTGGGGCGGGAAAGCAGTGACCTGCGGAAGACGCGGCAATCGGCGTTTGAGAGATTCCGGGAATCGGGATTTCCTACGATCAAGAATGAAGACTGGAAGTACACGAATATCGCGCGTTGGCTGAAGGAAGAGTATGCGTTGGGGGGGCTGCCCGGTGGGGCTGCGGCCGGTGGGGCGGATGCGAAAGTGATGGACGAGAATGTGCGGGCTGCTGCAGAGCGGTCGCGGGTTGCGGAGTTGGATGCCTATATTGTTTTATTGGTGAATGGCGTCTGGCAGAAGGATGCCGGGGTCGGGGCTGTAGCGGGCGCGATACCGGCCGGTGTAGAGTTGTTGACGGTGGCGGAGGCGAGGCAGGATCCGGCTTTGTCGGTCTATTTTGAACGGCCGACAGATGGAAAGGAACGATATTTTACTGCATTGAATACGGCGTTGTTTTCGGACGGGCTTTTCATCCGGGTAGATGCCAGTGCGTTGCCGGAGAAACCGCTACATATTATTCATGTGTTTACGGGTGATCGGAACCTGCTGGTTCAACCGAGGCATGTGTGGGTAGTGAACCGACAAGCTGAGCTGAAGGTGATCGAGTCCGTTGTGACTCCCGCCTACGCCGAGGCTTCGGCGGGCGAGACGGGCGATGGGGTGGCTGCGGGTGGCAACGCCAAGATCTGGGTCAATAGCTTAACGGAGATCATTGTGCATACCGACGCCAAGGTAGATCATACCGTCATACAGACACCCGGTGAAGGGACACGGCTGGTACAGCATACGACGGTGCGGCAGAAGCGGCAGAGTCTTTACAACAATTACAATTTTACTTTCCCCGGCTCGGATCTGGTGAGGAACGACCTGCAGATCCGGCTGGAAGAAGATCATACGGAAACGCATTTATACGGATTATACCTGGCGGCGGGTCAGCAACTGGTGGACAACCATACGCTGGTAGATCATCAGAAGCCGGCCTGTTTCAGCAACGAGCTGTACAAGGGTGTCCTGCTGGAGCAATCCACCGGCGTCTTTAACGGGAAGGTGTATGTGCACCGGGATGCGCAGAAGACGAATGCCTTTCAGCAGAACAATAACCTGGTCATCAGCAAGAAGGCGACGATCGACTCGAAGCCCGAACTGGAAATCTTTGCCGATGATGTCAAATGCAGTCACGGCAGTACGGTGGGGCAGTTCAGCGAAGAAGCACTGTTCTATCTGCGGGCCCGGGGGATCGGAGAGGAAACGGCAAAGGGTTTGTTGATCAATGCGTTTGCGTTCGATGTGACAGAAAAAATCAAGACCCCGGCTGTAGAAGCCCATGTCAATCAGTTGATCAATCAACATATTCCAGTCAGCCATGCATGATACAGCGATCATAGGAGAAGGCCGGGGAGCGAACGGCGAAGGCCGGTCTGCGGGTGGAGATCACAGAAGCGGCGAAGGCCGGTCGACGAGTGGCGAGGGTCGGTCGGCTAATGGCGAAGGCCGGCGGCTGGATATCGAAGAGATCCGGAGAGATTTTCCTATCCTGGGGACGACGGTATATGGCTATCCGTTGGTGTACCTGGACAATGCGGCGACTACGCAGAAGCCATTGGCGGTGCTGACAGCCATGGACGAATATTACAAGACTATTAACGCCAATGTACACCGCGGCGTTCATTACCTGAGCCAGCGGGCCACTGACGCCTGTGAGGCGTCCCGCGTCACGGTAGCCGATTTTATCAATGCGCGGCATGCTTACGAGGTGATCTTCACCCGTGGCACTACGGAGAGCATCAACCTCATTGCCGCCTGTTTTGGAAAGAAGTTCCTGCAGGAAGGTGACAGCATATTGGTGTCGGGGATGGAACATCATTCCAATATCGTGCCCTGGCAGATGATCTGTGAAGAAAAGAAGGCAACGCTGAAGGTGATTCCTATCGATGAGAATGGCGAGCTGATCCTGGGCGGGCTGGATGCGATGTTAAAAAGCGGGGTGAAGCTGGTGGCGTTCAACTATGTCAGCAATGCGCTGGGGACGATTAATCCGGCCAAAGAGATCATTGCGGCTGCTCACCGGTACGGTATCCCCGTATTGCTGGATGCGGCGCAGGCGATACAACATATGGAAGTGGATGTGCAGGATCTGGATGTGGACTTCCTGGCTTTTTCGAGCCATAAATTATACGGTCCCACGGGCATCGGCATCCTCTACGGTAAAGAGGAATGGCTGAATCAGCTGCCTCCCTACCAGGGTGGCGGGGAAATGATCAAGACCGTGACCTTTGAAAAGACGACTTACAATGATCTGCCTTTTAAGTTTGAGGCGGGTACGCCTGATATGGCGGGGATGATTGGTCTGGGCGCGGCGGTACGTTATGTACAGGAGCTGGGGTTGGCCAATATTCAACACGCCGAAAACGAATTGATGACATATGCCTTGGATGTACTCCGGGAAATAAAGGGATTTCGGCTGATCGGAAATGGGGATGCGGAGCATCGTGCCGGGGTCATTTCTTTCCTGGTCGGTAATATCCATCCTTTCGACATGGGTGAGATACTCGACCAGCAGGGGATAGCGGTACGGACGGGTCATCACTGTGCGCAGCCGATCATGGACCGGTATTGTATTCCGGGGACGGTGCGGGCTTCGCTGGCAGTGTATAATACGCCGGCCGAGATGGACAGGTTGGCGGCGGGTATCCGCAAAGCCGTTACTTTGTTGGGGTAAGAGGGTGGCGATCTTCCGCACGGCGTGTGAACCGTTTGCCGCGGGCAAGTGTTTAATTAGCAATATGACTATTCAGGAATCACAGGACGAGATTATCGGCGACTTCGAGGTATTCGGCGACTGGATGGATAAATATGAGCACATTATCCAACTGGGTAAGGAACTGCCCATAATCGACTCACAATACAAGACCGAAGACAATCTGATCAAGGGATGCCAGTCCAAGGTATGGCTGCATGCGGAGTACCGGGACGGCAAATTATATTTTACGGCTGACAGTGATGCGGCGATTACCAAAGGGTTGGTGAGTATGGTGATCCAGGTGTTGTCCGGTCATACGCCTGAGCAGATCACCAATTCGGAGATCTACTTTATCGATGCGATCGGGCTTCGCAATCACCTTTCTTCGACGCGGTCCAACGGGCTGCTGTCTATGCTCAAACAAATTAAATTATATGCCCTGGCTTACCAGGCAAAATCTCTTCAATCAAAGTCATGAACTTAAGCGATATCACGGAGCCGCAGATGGGCGGCGGGGCGGAGTCGGGGGCGACGGGGGCGGAAGCTCCGGGTGAGTCGGGGGCAGGTGGCGCCGGTGGAGCGGAGTCGGGTGCGACCGGGGCGGAAGCTGCTGGCGGGACGGAATTGGCGATGCGGGATAAGATCGAGGCGGCGCTTCGTACCGTCTTCGACCCGGAGATCCCTGTCAATATTTTTGACCTGGGGCTGGTGTATGACACTAAGATAGAGGACAATGGTAATGTTAAGATCACCATGACGCTGACGGCGCCTGCGTGTCCTGCGGCCGGCGAGATCGTGCATGACGTGCAGATGAAGGTGGAGGAGATCGGGGGGGTGATGGATTGTCATGTCCAACTCACCTTTGACCCGGCCTGGAATAAGGAGATGATGAGTGAAGAAGCCAGGCTGGAATTGGGTTTCTTCTAATATATTCATCAATTTGCCCTAAATTGGGGTAATTAATGTTAAAATAACTTAATAGTCAGATAACATTTGACGATCTTCCTGGGCCAAAATGTGCTTTCTTTGATATTCGTTGCTTAACCATACGAATTATCAGACATGCCAAAGAACAAACTTTTATTTCCTTTCATCCTGATCTGCACATTGTTCTTCCTGTGGGCTTTCCTGCACAATATCAATGGGATATTGATTCCGCATCTGAAGAAGGTTTGCCAGTTGACTGATACTCAATCTTCCCTCATCGATTTCGCCGTCTATTTCGGGTATTTTGTGATTGCCATTCCGGCGGGGCTGTTTTCGCACCGGTTTGGCTATAAGAAGGGCATTTTATGCGGGCTTTTCCTTTTTGCGCTGGGGGCGCTGCTATTTTTCCCGGCAGCCAGCGAACGGAATTTCATTCTTTTTTTAGTGGCGTTGTTCGTGGCAGCCAGCGGGGCCACCTTCCTGGAGACTGTAGCGAATCCGTATGCCGCCATTATGGGGCCACCGGAAAATTCGGAGCAGCGGTTGAATTTTGCGCAATCTTTCAATGGGCTGGGTGCGGTGGTAGCGCCACTGATCGGCACTCATTTTATCTTATCGGGCATCGAGCATTCGCCGGCGGAGCTGGATGCGATGAAGGCGCACGGTGAACTGGGGGCCTATCTGCAACAGGAAGCGAACTCATTGAAAGGGCCTTACCTGATCATTGCGGGTGTGCTGATCCTGGTGGCGATCATTTTTATCTTTACCAAATTACCGGAGGTGACTGGGTCGAGTGCCGATGCGCATGGATCGGAATTTTCGTTCAAGGTGTTTCGCATCCCGCATGTTCGCTGGGCAGTCGTTGCCGAGTTCTTCTATGTGGGCGCGCAGGTGGGAGTGACGAGTTTCTTCGTACGATTTGCCCGATACACCGCAGGGATTCCTGAAAGAGAGGCGGGTGATATGCTGGCGAAAGCCATGATCGGTTTTATGGCGGGACGGTTCCTCGGCACTTTCTTCATGCGTTATATCCGGCCGGCGAGACTGCTGAGTCTGTATGCGACTATCAATATAGGGCTGCTGCTGATCGCTTTGTTAGCACATGGCGAAATTGCTGTGTATGCGATGATGGCCATTCCATTCTTTTTGTCGATCATGTTCCCCACCATATTTGCCTTAGGTATAAAGGATCTTGGCGAAGAGACGAAACTGGCTTCTTCTTTCCTGGTGATGTCGATCATCGGCGGGGCGTTCACCCCATTGATGATGGGCCTCATTTCCGACAGGACGGGCAGCATTCAGATAGCGTATATTATGCCGGTGGTGTGTATGGCTTTCATCCTGTATTTTGGGCTGCGGGGACACCGAATCACTAACACTCAACCGGCCATCGCATGAGATATTGTCTGGCGCTTGATTTGCAGCAGGATCCGATGTTGATCGCCGAATATGAATCGTGGCATCGGGCCATCTGGCCGGGCATCAGGGCGAGCATTCTCGACAGTGGGATCGGGAACATGGAGATCTACCGGTTGGAGAACCGACTGTTCATGATCATGGAGACGGGTGAGGATTTCAGCTTTCAAAAAAAGGCGGCAATGGATGGGGCCAATGAGGAGGTGCAACGCTGGGAAGAGCTGATGTGGAAATACCAGCTGGCGATACCGGGAGGAAAACCAGGAGAGAAATGGCGGTTAATGGAGAGGATCTTTTCACTGACTAAATGAATATAACGGATGTTTAGTTTAACGAATAAAAATGCAGTAGTGACCGGTTCCGGGAGTGGCATCGGCAAGGCCGTAGCGCTGGTGCTGGCGCGGCAGGGTGCGCATGTCACGATCATGGATATCAATGAAGCCGACGCGGCGGCGGTGGTCAGGGAGATAGAAGGGGCAGGGGGGAAGGCTGCGGCTGTGGCGATGGATGTTTCGGATCAGGGAAAGGTGGATGCGGCATTTGCCGGGTTGTCGTCACTGGATATCCTGGTGAATAGCGCGGGGGTGTCACATATCGGGACGGCTGAATCTACATCGGAAGCGGATTTTGACCGATTGTATAAGGTGAATGTGAAGGGGGTTTATAATTGTTTGCATGCGGGTATTCCGGTGATGAAGAGGCAGGGAGGCAGCGTCATCATTAATGTTTGTTCCATTGCGGCTACTGTGGGGATACCGGATCGTTTTGCCTATTCGATGACTAAGGGGGCGGTCTATTCCATGACCTTGTCGGTCGCCAAGGATTATCTGAAGGATAAGATCCGCTGCAACTGTATTTCTCCGGCGCGGGTGCATACGCCTTTTGTAGACGGGTTTCTGGCCAAGAATTACCCGGGCAAGGAACAGGAGATGTTTGAGAAATTATCCAGGACGCAGCCCATCGGCCGGATGGCCAGGCCGGAAGAGATTGCCGCGCTGGTGCTGTACCTGGCGAGTGACGAGGCGTCTTTCATTACCGGTTGCGATTACCCCATTGACGGTGGATTTACTAAACTGAATAACTAATATTTTATATGAAACTGATCAGGCACGGCGAGTTAAATAAGGAAAAGCCAGGCATTATACTGGAGGATACATCCTATGATGTCTCTGCATTTGGCGAAGACTACAACGAACAATTTTTTGAGAGTGGCGGATTGGAGAAGTTGAAGTCGTGGGTAGCGGCGAACAAGGGTGTGCTGAAGGCGTTACCTGCGGGTGTCAGGTTGGGGTCTCCGGTGGGGCGCCCTTCCAAGATTGTGTGTATCGGACTTAATTACGTGGACCATGCGAAAGAGACGGGCGCCACGCCGCCGCCGGAGCCGGTGATCTTTTTGAAGTCGACGACTGCATTGTGCGGACCGAATGATGATATTATGATCCCGAAGGGGTCAGTGAAGACCGACTGGGAAGTCGAGCTGGCGGTGGTGATGGGGAAGCGGGCGAGTTATGTCGATGAAGCGAATGCGTTGGATTATGTGGCGGGCTATGTGCTGCACAATGACGTTTCCGAGCGGGAGTTCCAGATCGAGCGAAGTGGTACGTGGGATAAGGGGAAGGGCTGCGATACGTTTGCGCCACTTGGCCCCTGGCTCGCTACGCCCGACGAGATGGGGGATATCCATCATCTCCGGTTATGGCTGACCGTGAATGGAAAGACCATGCAGGATGGAACGACTGCCAATCTTATTTTCAATATTCCTTTTCTGATCGCGTATACGAGTCAGTTTATGACCTTGCTGCCGGGGGATGTGATTTCCACCGGTACGCCGGCGGGTGTGGGGTTGGGGATGAAGCCGAATGTCTATCTGAAACCGGGCGATGTGGTAGAATTGGGAATCGATCATCTGGGTCAGGCCAGGCAAAATATAAAAGCGTATGCCAAATCTTGAATCTGCGCTGCCGGGGGGGAGTGCACTATCGGGTGGGGCGATTTCAAGGATCGATGCCCATCAGCATTTCTGGAAATACGACGCCGTGCGGGACAGTTGGATAGGGTCGGATATGAAGGTGATCCAGAAGGATTTTTTTCCGGCCGATCTGCTGCCGTTGTTGCAGGCGGCGGGGATAGACGGTTGTGTGACAGTGCAATCAGATTCGTCCGAAGAGGAGAATGAATTTCAGCTATCGAATGCGGCACAGCATGATTTTATCAGAGGTGTTGTGGGATGGGTCGATCTGCAGGATCCGGGAGTTGAAGACCGGTTGGCCTGGTACCAGCGGTGGCCGAAGATGAAGGGATTCCGGCATGTATTGCAAGGCGAGCGGAACAGGGCGCTGATGCTGAGTCCTGCTTTTAAGCGGGGCATTGGGTTGCTTCACCAATTCGGGTATACGTATGACATCCTGATCTATCCCGACCAGTTAGGATATGTCCGGGAATTTGTGGCTGCCTTTCCGGACCAGCCTTTTATCATCGATCATATTGCCAAGCCACATATCAAGGACCGGTTTATTACGGAAGAATGGAAGGATGCTATCCGCGCTGTTGCTGCCTATAGGAATGTCTGGTGCAAGATATCAGGAGTGGTGACGGAAGCGGATTGGTATCATTGGAAGCCGGAGCACCTGAAGCCATACCTGGATACGGTGGTGGAGGCGTTTGGTGTCGACAGGCTGGTGTATGGGTCAGACTGGCCCGTCTGTCTGGTGGCGGCGAGTTATCAGCAGGTGGCGCAGATCGTGAAGGATTATTTTTCGACCTTTTCTTTGGCGGAGCAGGATGCGTTTTTTGGCGGGAATGCGATCAAATTTTATCATTTATAAAGCTGTTTATATGGATTTGAATTTAAAGGACAAGGTGATCATCGTATCGGGTGGCGCCAAGGGAATCGGCGAGGGGATCGTGAAGGTGCTGGCGCGGGAAGGGGCTATTCCTTTTATCGTGGGTCGCAATGAGGCGGATAATCAGGCGACCGTATCGGCTGTCGAAGCGGCGGACGGGAGAGCGTACCAGACCGTAGCTGAATTGACGGAACCGGCTGCGAGCGAAGCGGCGGTGAAGACCGTGCTGGAACGTTGCGGGAGGATCGACGGGCTGGTCAACAATGCGGGTGTCAATGACGGGGTGGGATTGGAGTCAGGGAATTATGAGGCTTTTATGGCTTCGTTACATAAGAATGTGGTGCACTACTATTTGCTGGCGCACTATGCGTTGCCTGCGTTGAAGGCTTCCAAGGGGGCGATCGTGAATATTACTTCCAAGACCGCCGAGACAGGGCAGGGCGGGACTTCGGCGTATGCGGCAGCCAATGGCGGGCGGAATGCTTTGACGCGCGAGTGGGCAGTAGAGTTATTAAAATATGGGATCAGGGTCAATGCCATCGTCGTTGCGGAGTGCTGGACGCCGTTGTATGAGAAATGGATCGAAACGTTGCCTGATCCGAAGGCGAAGCTGGAGGAGATCGTGAAGAAGATCCCGTTGGAGAACCGGATGACGACGGCGGAAGAGATTGCGAATATGACGGTGTTTTTGTTATCACAGCGGTCGAGCCATACGACGGGGCAGCTGATCCATGTGGATGGGGGGTATGTGCATCTGGATAGGGCGCTGGCGAATGCATAAGGGCGCGGGAAGCGGGGTTGCGGGCCAGAGGGCGGACAAGGGGCCGGAAATAATCAATGAGACATGAAAGCATTAGTTTGTATACAACCGGGCGAATTCGAGTACAGGGATATCGATGCGCCTTTGGCTGGTCCGGGGCAGGCGATCATCAGGATACGGCGCATTGGGATTTGCGGTACTGATCTGCATGCTTTCGAAGGTACGCAGCCTTACTTTAATTACCCGCGGATATTAGGTCATGAGTTGGCGGGTGATCTGGTGGAGGCCGACAAGGCGCCGGGCTTTGTGCCGGGTGAGGCGGTGACGGTGATCCCTTATTTCAACTGCGGGGTCTGTGTTGCCTGTCGTAACGGCAAGCCGAATTGTTGTACGACATTGAAGGTATGTGGCGTGCATATTGACGGGGGGATGGTGGATTATCTTGTGGTGCCTTCGGCGGCGTTGGTGCATGGTGGTGGCCTTGGTTATGATCAATTGGCGCTCGTCGAGCCTTTGGCCATCGGCGCGCATGCGGTAAGGCGGGCGGGAATACAGCCCGGTGAATTTGTGTTGGTGGTGGGAGCGGGGCCTATCGGGCTGGGGACTATGGAGGCGGCGAGGATTGCGGGTGGAGAGGTGATTGCGATGGATATCAATGAGGATAGGCTGCGCTTTTGCAGGGAGAAGCTGGGGGTGTTGCATACGGTGAATGCGATGGCGGGGCCGATGGAGGCGCTGAAGCATATTACCCGCGGGGATATGCCGACGGTGGTGATCGATGCGACGGGGAGTCTGAGGGCGATTGAAAATGCTTTTCAGTATATGGCTCATGGGGCGCGTTATGTGTTGGTGGGATTGCAGAAGGGGGAGATAAGATTTAGTCATCCGGAGTTTCACAAACGGGAGGGTACGTTGATGAGCAGCCGGAATGCGACGCGGGCTGATTTTGAGTTCGTCATGGATTCGATGGGGCGCGGGCTGATCGATCCTACGACTTATATTACGCATCGGGTTGGATTTGACGAGGTGAAGGCGGAGTTTGCCGGCTGGCTGGATCCAGCTAATGGGGTGATCAAGGCGATGGTGGAAAAGGACTAGCGGGGTACGATCAAGGAGATTGTGGATAGGGGGCGATAGCAAAAAAATAAAACAAGTTTATATAGTGACAAAAAAAGTATTGTCTTTCGGGGAATTGTTATTACGGATATGCCCGGATGCCGGCGGGGGCTGGCTGAAGGAGAATAGTTTGCCGTTTTATGTCGGTGGGGCCGAGGCTAATGTGGCTACGGCGCTGGCCTTGTGGGGGATACCGTCAGCCTATCTGAGTGCTTTGCCGGACAACCTGCTGGCTCATCAGGTTGCTGAGTATCTCGAGGAGAAGGGTGTTGATATGTCGCGGGTGTTGTACCAGGGCGAGCGGCTGGGGTTGTATTTTCTTCCTAAGGGAAAGGATGTGAAGAATGCGGGGGTGATCTATGACCGCGACCATTCTTCTTTTTCGGCTTTAAAGCCGGGGACAATCGATTGGGATGCGGTGCTGGCGGATGTGGGGTGGTTGCATTTCAGTGCTATTTCGCCGGCGTTGAATCAGACCGTAGCTGACCTGTGCGGGGAGATGTTGCAGGCGGCGATGGATAAGAAGGGGATCACCATTTCGGTGGACCTGAATTACCGGCCTAAGCTGTGGCAATATGGGGTGGCGCCTACGGCGGTGATGCCGGGGCTGGTGCAATATTGTGACCTCGTGATGGGCAACCTGTGGGCGGCGGAGAAGATGCTGGGCATTCCGGTGGATACTGCATTGACTGGCACGGATCGAAAGGAGGATTATCTGGAGCATGCGCGTATCAGCAGCGAAGCTATTCTGGCGAAGTTTCCGCGGGTGAAGCAGGTGGCGAAGACGTTTCGGTTTGACCGGGGGCAAGGGGGGATACAGTATTATACGGCTTTTTATGCGGGCTCGCGTGGTGGTGCTGTGGGAGCGGGCGATGACGCCGGGAATCGATTATACTCCTCCAGGGAATATTTCTCCGATAAGATAGTAGACAAGGTGGGCAGCGGAGATTGTTTCATGGCTGGGCTGATCAGAGGATTATTCATGGGAGGACAGGTTGTCGAGACACTTGAGTTTGCGACGGCGGCGGCTTTTCAAAAATTATTTATTCCCAGCGATGCGACCGATCAGCGCGTGGAAGAGATTCAAAAATTTATGACATCATATGCACGATAAGAAAGTGATTGTACAAAGTATATTGGCGCAGGGCGTGCTGCCGCTGTTCTATTATGACAGCCCTACGGTGAGTCTGAAGGTCGTACAGACCTTATACAAGGCGGGCATCAGGGCGGTGGAATACACCAACCGTGGTGCGGCGGCGCTGGATAATTTTGCGATGATGAAGAAAGTGTTGGCGGTGGAAGCGCCGGATCTTTATCTGGGTATCGGTACGGTGAAGACGCCGGCGGAAGCCATGGCATTTGTCAAAGCCGGGGCCGATTTTATCATTGCGCCTATCGTCAATCCGGCGGTAGCGGCGGTGGCTGCGGAGGCAGGGTTGTTGTGGATGCCGGGGTGTATGACGCCGACGGAGATATTCCTGGCGCAGCAGCACAAGGCGGAGATCATCAAGCTGTTTCCTGCGAATATGCTGGGACCGGAATTCGTTCATTCGATCCGCGATCTTTTCCCCGGTCAGCTGTTCATCCCTACGGGTGGAGTAGAGATCGATGAGGACAATATCCG
>JAMFSL010000141.1 GCA_026225275.1 Puia dinghuensis | reverse complement strand
TACTCTTACCTGCGGCATTAAAGAACAAGGCCATGACCGTCCTTTCATTAATGGCTTTTTCCATTTCGTCGGCCCCTTCCACCTCGATGATCTTAGCGCCGGTGGTGGTTACAGCCTGGTCAAAAAGGTAGCGGTGGGTCTTTTGCATAATGACTTCCGCTCTGGGTCCGGGCAGGTTGGGCAATTGCCGGATCTTTTCCGGATCGAGACCGGTGATGCAGGCGGCGGTGCTGAGCAATATGGCACAGGAAGCGCCGGATGTAACCATGGCTGATTCCACCTGCAGCATCTCGGCGATCTTAGCGCCCACTTTATCCTGCAGTTCGTACATATCGGCGAAATCGTGCGATGTCGAATTAATCGCGGCCAATACTTCGGGGAGCATGAGCGACCCGGACAAAAAGGTCATCGTCACCGATGCGTTGATGACCGGTGTGACACCGAGTTCCTTAAACAGATCACGCTCTGTCACTCCCGGGCCCGGGCCGGTCTTGCCAGGAGACGCTTCGCCCGAGGCCACTTCATCAAGGGACGCGGCTGCGGCTTTGCCTACCAGGCCGCTGGCCAGTGGCAACAGTGTCAGGCCCTTTAATATATTCCTACGTTTCATATCAATATGTATTTAAATGTAAGCGATACAATCCATTTCTACCAGCGAGTTACCGGGTACGCCGCCTTTGGCTACGGCAACGGTCGTACGCACAGGCGGGTTTTTACCAAAGCGACCCCCATAGACCTCGTTCATGGCCGGCCAGTTTGCGATATCGTCCAGGTACACGTTTACCTTCAGCACTTTTTCCATGGAGGAGCCGGCCTTTATCAGTTGTTTTTCGAGCTCCTTCAAAACGATCTCGGTGTGGGCCTTGATTTCGAAGGGTTCAACATGCGCTCCCACACCGGCGATAAAAACCATATTACCCAGTTTGGTAAAAGAGGAAAACAAAGGTATTTGCTGGAAGGTAGTGACATCGCCGACGATTTTTTCGTCCGTGGGGGGGGCGGCGGGTGCTGCCGCGGCATTTTTACTTACCCCTAATAAAGACAGTCCGGCTACGGAAGCCAGCATCTTTTTCAAAACGGATCTTCTCTTTTCCATCGTTTGTTAAGTTTTAGTGAGTGTTATTTTGGGTGTTATTTCTTACTGCTTTAACGTCTTCCGGTGTCACGATCTCCGGGGTATTCCGGAAACTGGATTTGATGTAGGTCAGCACTTCGGCTATCTGGTCGTCTGATAGGGTGCCGGCATGAGGGGGCATGATCTCATTATAAGAAAGCCCTTTTACCTGTATGGGTCCCTTCAATCCGTTGAGCACGACCCTGATCAATCTCTGTTTATTATAGTTGACCCATTCTGATTGCGCCAGCGGAGGAAAACGATTTCCGTCGCCTTTACCATCATGCTGGTGGCATGCCGCGCAATACGTATTGTATACTGCCGATGTGGTCGGCATATTTTTAAACAGGTTATCCTGGATCGAATCGGGCGTTCTGATATTGGATGCAGTCTGTCGCCGGTTTTCCATGGCCGCCAGCTGTTCTTTCCCGAAAGCTTTTTTGTCACCTTTATACGTAATACGCCAGATCCTTCCGTGCTCGGTCTCGCTGACATACAAAGAGCCATCGGGTCCTTCGGCCAAACCCATCGGGCGAAATACGGCGTTACTGACGTTGACGATAGGGTCGACTCTGGCAAAGCCATCTGCGAAGACTTCCCAGGGGCCTGCGGGCTGGCCATCTTTAAACGGAACAAATACGACGATGAAGCCAGCCTGCGGATAGGGCGCCCGGTCTGTAGAACCGTGAAAGGCAATAAAAGCGCCATTCTGATAATGGGCCGGGAATTGACTTCCGTGATAGAACAACAGGTCATTCGGCGCAAAATGCGCGGGAAAACCAATGAGCGGCTTTGTTAGTTTTGCTCCATCTCCTTCTTTAACGCCGTCGCCGCCAAACTCGGGGTTGAGCAGCTTTTTACCCTTGAGCTCATCGTAATAGTAATAAGGCCAGCCACCGTCAAGACCTTCGCCGACTTTGAAAAACTCCTCAGCAGGTTCCATGGCGCTTTGCCAGGGTGAATAAAGATCGGGCCATAGCAGCCGGAAATCGTCCCGGCCATGAGCCACTGTATAAAGCGATTTATTCTCCGGGTTCCACTCCATGGCAACGATACTACGTAAACCTGTCGCATATTTTACCCCATCCCATTGATGCTGGTTGGTTTTATTGACATCAAACATCCAGATACCGCCATGGTCTTTCAGCCAGGGGTTGGCACTGTCAACCGATCCCGGAGTACCCACGCCGGGAGAACCGGGTTCGCGGTTATTGACCTGGCCTGCATTAGACCCTGCCCCCCACCCTACGAACATATGTCCTTTGTCATCAAAGGCGATCGGTTTCGTCTGATGTTCGTGATAGGGCGGCTCATCGATAACAACCGTATCCATCTGGCTATCCGGAACCAATTGACCCGGGGTGAGCCGCATCCGGTAGACCATCAGTTCTGAGCTGAAATAAAGGTAACCGTCATGGACCCGCATAGCTGTTCCATAGGTGTGGCCGTCATATTTACCGAAAGGGATGATCAGATCCGCCTTCCCATCGCCATTGGTATCTCTTAGCGCAACATTACCATAGCCATCGTTGAGATAAGGGCTTCTGGCTTTTACATAAATATCGCCATTTGAATTAACCGCGATATGCCTGGCTTGTCCCTTTAAGCTATCGACGACGACCATGGCCTGGAAGCCATCAGGCAAAAAAAGACCGTCATTAACGGCGTCAGAAGGTATAGATTTTAAACGGGCGCAATTCCACGACAAACCGATCAGGACCAGCAGAAACCCTGCAACAGTAAGCTTTGTAAAGTTCATCAGGCTAAACGAGTTATATAAACAGATAATTATGGTTGGGCAGCAACTGTAAAAATCTAAGTTAATCAAAAGTCTGCTAGAAAGATCGGTTAGGTAAACATTTTGAAAATGTCTATTTCACCGGGGCATCCGGGGTAAAATTCAGGGAGACTGAATTCATGCAAAACCTTTTATACGTAGGCGGCGGACCATCATTAAAAATGTGCCCCAGATGCGATCCGCACCTGGCGCAAATGACCTCTGTCCGGTTCATATTGTAAGAATTATCCGTTTTGTAGATAACGCTATTCTTCCTGATGGGCTGAAAGAAACTTGGCCACCCGCAGGTGCTTGCAAACTTGGCATTGGATCTGAACAATACGTTGCCGCAAACGGCGCAGAAATACGTTCCCTTCGTTTGGTTATTCAAATACTTCCCCGTAAAAGGTTTCTCTGTCGCCTGCAGGCGGGAAACAGCATACAGGTCAGGGGACAGTATCTTCTTCCAGACTGCATTGCTGACGTTTAGTTTTGCCGTATCCGTCGTCGAATAATACGGATTGTTCAGTTTATCCTTGAATACCTTTTTAAATTTTTCCATCTCGGGCTGGATAACAAACTGACAATAGTGCTGACTGGGATTTTTATTGTAAAAATCCTGTTCGTCCGTTTCTGCCATATAAAATACGGTGAAAGGTGTCACCTCTGTTACGATGGGTGCTTTATATGCTTTTTCGGTATTGAGCCTTTCGATATAATACTGCGCCTTTTTCTTTTGTACGGCATTGCGATAAAAAATAGCCGACCGGTATTGGGTTCCGACATCATTACCCTGTCGATTCAGCAAGGTCGGGTTATGGGCGGTAAAAAATGCAGCCAACAATTCGTCATAGGTGATCACCGAAGGATCATAAATGATATTACAGGCTTCGGCATGCCCCGTCGTGCCGGTACATACATCGCGATAAGAGGGGTGGACGGCGTGTCCGCCAGTATAACCGGCGACGACCTTTTTTACTCCCTTTAATAATTGAAACTGGGCCTGGGTACACCAAAAGCAACCCATGGCAAATGTTGCGGTGTCCTGGCGTCCGGGGATGACCGCCGCGGCTTTGGCGGCTACGGGTGCTGCGGCTTTTTCGGCCCTGGCGTTAGGGATAAATGTCAGCCAGCCGACAACCAAAACGAAAAATATGCGTGTTAACATGATGATTCAAAGTTACTTACAAAGGCGCCGCCGATAAAACCCATGATCTAAATATCACTTATTTTTAACTTACAACCGAAATCAACGGACCTTCCGTCCGTGACTCAAATCGACCAAATGACCTGTACGATTCCTTTGGGAAACCCTGCTTCCGCAACAACTTTTCAAACGCTTCAGCGCCTTCTTCCTGCACCGCCACCAACAGTCCTCCGCTGGTTTGCGGATCTGCCAGCACATGGCGCCATTCGGCCGGTAATGCACTGACCTTGTGCCCATAGCTGTCCCAATTGCGCTGGGTACCGCCCGGATAACAGCCCAGCCTCAGGTAATAGGACAGATCCTTCATTACCGGAACCTTATTATATTCAATGACCGCGGATAAACCGCTGCCTTCACACATCTCCGTGAGGTGCCCCAGCAGCCCAAAGCCCGTCACATCCGTCATGGCCCTGACAGCCTCCAGCGTACCGAACAGTTCACCGCCTTTATTCAATGTTACCATGCTTTGCAATGCTATCGCCGCATCCTCCGGACGTAACACTCCTTTTTTCTGTGCGGTAGAAAGGATGCCTACTCCCAATGCCTTCGTCAGATATAACCGGCAGCCTGGCGTCGCCGTCGAATTTTGTTTCAACCGGGGGATATTCACCAACCCGTTCACCGCCAACCCGAATATCGGCTCAGGGCAATCGATGCTATGTCCGCCCGCCAGCGTGATCCCCGCCTCGGCACAGATGGCCCGTGCGCCCTCTAATACCCGTTGTGCCGACTCCGGCGGCAGTTTGTCGACAGGCCAGCCCAGGATCGCGATGGCCAGTACCGGCCGGCCACCCATCGCATACACATCACTGATAGCATTGGCCGAAGCAATACGTCCAAAGTCGTATGCATCATCGACTATAGGCATGAAGAAATCTGTCGTAGAAATCAGTGCTGTCCCATTGCCCAGGTCAAGCACTGCCGCGTCATCCCGTTTATCATTGCCGACCAGCAGCCGGGGATCGGCCGGGAAAGACAGCGGACTATGCAGTATCCTGTCCAGCAGTGCGGGGCTGATCTTGCAGCCGCAACCCGCCCCGTGAGAATATTGCGTCAGTTTTATGTTAGTTGTTTCCATTCTTTAACCTTACACGAAAAATGCAACGCCCGGGTCTGTTATCCAACCCTTTGCGGTACAGCTTATCGTAATAGACCAGCACCTGGCGGATAAACTCAACCATATCGTCTCTCCGGATAGCCGCAATCGCATGCTTAGCCCGTTCCGTTCCCAATCGCTTGCTGATCCGCAGTGTACATGACACCAGGAATTCCTTATCCAGCTGGCCATATTCCTGCACCAGGGCGCAAACACGCCGGTCCTCCGAAACCTGTAGATCAAACAATACCGCCGCCTGCATCTGATCCCAAAAAAACCGGGGCACCAGGCACCTGCCAATCGCCATGCTTTCATCCTCTACCCATACCCGCCTGCTGTCATCCAGCCTGTACAATTCTTCGGCGAGGTTGTTTTCGAACTGTTCCTGCGAAGGCTGGATACGCGAGTTGAGCGAGCCATAAGCAGAACCCTGGTGCTGCGCCAGGTCTTCAAGGTCGATCATCTGTTCGCCCTTTGCCTGCAGCGCCTGCAATAGCCGGGTTTTACCCGACCCCGTCATCCCGCCGATCACCCGTAAATTTCTTGTCGCCTCAAATTGGCGCTGTACCCAGCGCCGATAGGCTTTGTATCCATTTTCTATGAGATAGACCTCGAACCCATACAGATCCAGCGCCCAGGCGATGGCCGCGCTCCTCATCCCGCCTCGCCAGCAATGTACTGCTATCTTTTTATGTGGCGCTATGTCCAGCGCCTGCCGGATAAAGCCTGCCCATTTGGCGCCTGTCAGATCAAAACCCTGTAAAATAGCTGCCTCCCGGCCCACCTGCTTATACGTCGTGCCTACCAGCACTCTTTCCTCATTACTGAACAGTGGCATGTTCATAGCCCCCGGGACGTGTCCATGGCTGAACTCAGCCGGCGTCCGGACATCCAAAACGGGCGGCGGGTCCGACATCGTCATCCAATCATTTATCCTGATCTTGTGCGTCATTGTCGTTGAAAGGGAACCAAGGTTTCCGAAGGTTCCGAATGAGGCCAGAGCAAGGGACGATGCTCTGGTCGAGGTTCCTGAAAGTGGGTACCGGCTCTGTAAATATAATTTTAATACCTTGCACTTAAACACCAAAACATGAAGCCCTCTTTCCTTTTGACGATTGCTATTATTCTCCTGGCCCTGAATAGCTACGGCCAGCTCACGCCACAGCCCAGCTCGACCCAGACGATGACCCAGCAGTTTGGCTTAGGCACCATCACACTGACTTATTCCAGGCCCAACGTGAAAGGGCGCAAGATCTTTGGCTATGTCGAACCGTATAACAAAGTATGGCGTATGGGAGCCAATTCGGCGACCACCATCCGATTCAGCGACGACGTCGTCATAGAAGGCCATCCGGTGCCGGCGGGGGAATACGGCCTATTCAGTATACCCGGAGAAAAAGAATGGACGATCATTTTGAGTAAAAAGCCAAAACAATGGGGAGCCTATTCCTACAGTGAAGCGGATGATTTTCTGCGCTTTGCCGTCACGCCGGTAAAATTGCCGCGACCTGTGGAGACCCTTACTCTGGCGTTCGAAAATATGTTTCCGACGAGCGGGGAGCTGCATCTGCTATGGGAGAATACTTTCCTGATGATTCATATGACCTGTGATATCGACGCCAAAGTCATGGCCAGGATCGACTCGGCCATGCAAACGGACAAAAAGCCTTATTACGATGCAGTCATCTACTATTGGAATAACAATAAGGACATGAATAAGGCATTGGAATGGGCCAACCAGCTGGGCAGCATACCCGGTATGCCTCCTATGGTCGCCAAGCTTTGGACAGCCCGCGTTCTTTTAAAGAAAGGAGACAAAGATGCCGCCGTAGCTACCGCACAGGAAGGAATAAAAGCCGCCAAAGAGGCTAAGAGTGACGAGTATGCGCGGATGAACCAGGAGGTTATTACCGAGGCCGGGAAGTAGGAAGTATTCAGGTAATGTCAAGGCGACGAAGAACCGGCACCTTTATCCAATCGAGTAAAAAGGCAAACACTACTGCAGTGGCAAGCACTCCCGCTACCGTCAAGGCTGGTAGAGGTTTCATGGCTATTCCCACGATAGCCAATGTCGAGGCGATGAGCAGGTCCGCGAAAGAGGAAACGATCAGCCAGGGACTCGGCCGGGACGACCACAGGTGCCGGCGTTCGCGGTTGGTGTAGGTCGTCGCCTGGTTGCCGAATACGATGACGACAAAAGCAAGGGTCTGAAGCGTTTCGATACCCAGGTGCATCCGGTAAATGCCGAAAGCCAGAACTGATACACAGAATGCCAGCTCTGCGATGCCCATGATGACGCCTGCAATCGTCAGATTACCGATGTGCCAGGCATTCGGAGCGGGAGACGGCCGGACGTTATCCGTTGTCAATGACATTCCAAGAAAGTCACCGGTGATCATGATGAGCACCATGAGCAAAGGCGACAGAATCGCATGACCTGTCATAACCAGGCCGATGGTCAGGAACAGCACCTGGAAGGACTTCTTGGTAATGGAGTTCAATGTGTAGCTTAAAATGCGCTGGAATGTGATCCTGCCTTCCCTGACCGCGGCCACAATGCCTTTCAATCCGGGTTGCGTCAGCACCATACCGGCGGCCGATTTAGCTACATCAGTTGCCGTCGAGACAGCAATTCCCATTTGCGCCTGACGCAATGCAGGTGCATCGTTGGCGCCGTCACCGCACATCCCGACCGTATGACCGCCGTTTTGAAACGCCTTGACGAGTTTGTACTTATCTTCCGGCAGCACCCCTGCAAAGACTGCGTATTGCTCCGGGTGGACCGGGTCCGGAATCGGTCCCGGCGGGCAAATAGCGCCGTCCAGGCCTACCGCCTTTGCCACGATAGCCGCCGTTGCAGGCGCATCGCCCGTGACCATCACCGTTCGTACGCCGAGCCCATGCAATTCGGAGACAAGCGCCGCCGAGTCATTGCGCGGCGGATCACTAAGCGCGATAAGCCCTGCCAGCTTCATCGCCGCCGGCAGGCCGGCCGCAACCGCCATGACACGAAAACCCCGGCCTTCCAGTTCCATTGCCGCCGCCGCCGCATCCGTCGATGGTTGAGTGAGGCCAGCGATCGTCGCAAAAGCCCCCTTTAAAATATGTTGCAGACTCCCGGTCGAATCCGTCGCGGTTGCCTCTGCCATCTTTTTCGCCGGATCGAAGGGAGTGAAGACGACCAGTTTGGGCGCGTCGGTGACATTCCTCCTTGCCGCCGCCTTATGAATAGCCTCGTCCACCGGATCTTGTCCGCCATCCGAACTTGCGAGGGCAGCCAATACCAGGATATGCGCTTCATCGAAGCCTGGCATCGGACGAACCGCCGTCACTGTCAGCGCATTTCGGGTTAATGTGCCGGTCTTGTCGGCGCACAGGACAACCATCGATGCCGCTTCGTCCACCGCCGAGAGGCGGGTCGGCAGGACACCCAGTTTAGCCAGTGCGCGGGCGCCGATCGCCGAAGCCAGGGTGAACGTGGCGGGCAATGCTACCGGTATCGATGCCAGGACGGCTGTCAGGATAAGTGGAACAATGTCGGCGACGGACATCTTCAGATGCCATGAATAAGCTGCCAGGATGATGATCATGACGCCATTGAAGATGGCTAAGTTGCGCACTACGCGCAGGACTGCTTTCTGTTGAGTACTCACTACATGGGCAGTACGGACCAACTCCGCCGTACGGCCAAATTTGGTACGAGCGCCGGTTGCGGTGACTTCGGCCTCTGCTTCGCCCCTGCGGATCAAGGCTCCGGCATAAGCTTGGATGCCGACGCCGGCTTCAATGGGTACGGATTCGCCGGTGAGCATGGATTGGTCGAGCAAGATCTCTCCGCCCGTCAGCTTTACGTCGGCCGCTACTACGCCCCCAAGCGAGAGCTTAACCACGTCGCCCGGCACCAGTTCCGATGCCGCCACGGTTTTCCACAACCCGTCGCGCAGGGCGGATGCGGTCAGTGCTAGACGGGATTTCAACGCAGTGAGCGTAGCCTGGGCCCGGCTCTCCTGAAACCAGCCGAGAATGGCGTTAAAAACCAGGAGGGTCGCAATAATTGACGCCTCGACATATTTGCCAAGGACCAGCTCGAGCACAATTGCTGCTTCCAGCATCCAGGGAACGGGCGCCCAAAATTTTTCAAGTGCCATGCGAAGGGGGTGCGCGGTGGTGTCCGGCATGGCGTTTGCGCCAAATTTCGTCAGCCGTACGCGGGCCTCCTCACTTGTAAGGCCTTTCGACGGCAAGGCCTGCTTTTTCGCCGCCTCCACTGTACCCACGCTTTTTACATCATCTAGTGTATAACCGGTCACGATTTTCATTTTACATTTTCGAAGCCCTGGCTTTAATGCCGGCCACCGCCTCCACCACCCCCGCGAGCGCCACCGCCGCCTCCGCGGATTCCGCCGCCGCCCCCGCTACTACGGACAGCATTGCCCCTGCCGCCAAATGAACCCCAGGCCTGAGCATGATATGAATTGGCATTTCCACGGGTTGCATTGCTCCGGTTTATCTGACCGGATGGCCGGTTTCCATGACTGTAGGTAGATCGGGAAGTTTGCCGGTTCGGTTGATTACCGACCCGTGCATTAAAGTGTGTATCGGCCACTCCCATAAAACCGCGATTGTTTGAACCCATTACCCGGTTTTCGGCAATATTGTTCCGGTAATAATTACCAAATTGACGATATAAGTTGGGATATTGGTTATAGTGGCCGCCACCAAAGAACCAGTTGGAAAAGCCGTACCCCGGCATGCCCCAGATCCCAAATCCCCCGGTGCCAAAGTATAAACCGGTATCAAACCAAAAACTGCCCGGATACCACAGCGGGGACGAATACCACTCCGGATAACCATACCAATACGAATAAGGATTGGCATAATAACTTTCATTATCTGCATCATCGTATTGTTGCGTCGGAACGTCATAGCCGTTATCCTTTGCATAATCTTTTGCCGCCTGGCTCAGTTCATCCTGCGCCTTAGGGTCTTCTGCCATTTGCTTTTTATAGGCATCTATCTCATATTGGTCCTGCACATTCAAGCTGTCATGAATAGACGCCAAACGGTCATTGAGTGCTGTTGGATTTCCTTTATAGTGTTCTCCCAATCTTGTCGTTAAATCAATATTATTTGTCAGCAAAGTGAGCACGTCCGGCATGTTATATAGCTTTTGGAACGCAGCTTCAGCAGGCGCACCGAGGCTTTGGATTGTTTTATCAAAATCCTGCCTGGCGGCGATATTGTTATTGTCCAGTCTGATCAAATCTTTCTTCTTCGAATGATACAATTGCCAGGCCGCTTCCTTCAGATCAGCATCCTGGTTCGGCAACAATTGATAAACCGCTCCTTTATCCGATTTATCAGGCAAAGTCGCCAATGCATGCATCAAATCCGGATATCTGGTGATGGTATAAAACCACTCTTGTTTCTTTCTATCAAATCCGCCGACAATATCATGAAATGACTCCACTGTTTGAATCTGATCTTTTTGAAGCTGGGATAAGACCTGGGGGTATTGACTTACTTGCAAAATTGCTTCCCGGACGTCTGCGTTATACGGAGCGATAGAAGCATCGATGCCCTGGTCAGTTTCCAGGTCGCTCACTTGTCCGAAAGATATCGCCGTGGCGGCGCATAGTAACATGGCGGACAACAACCCATGGATAAATATTTTTTTCATTAATGTAATTTATTTTTCATTTTAAGTGCAGGTTTAATCACTCAGCGGACGCTTTCGCAATCGTCTCATTTATCTTATTCTCTTTGTCCTGCCCGATGCCCATCGTCAGTGCCGTCAACCCCGCCATGCCACCTAAGCCCATGGTTTCCACGGCGGAACTAGGTACGATGACAATAGTCGCATTTTGTTTCAACCCTTCGTAAAGCATATTCATTGCCCGCAAATGCAAGGCAACGGGATTGTTGGCATAGGTCAACGCGGCTTCACCGAACTTCTCGGCTACCTGCCGTTCGGAATCCCCAAGGATCACCCTTGCCTGCCGTTCCCTTTCCGCCTGTGCCTGCATAGACATAGCATTCTCTAATGCGGGCGGTATCAGCACATCCTTTACTTCCACGGAATTAACATGAATACCCCAGGGTTCGGTGCGTTCGTCAATGATTGTCTGCAGCACACTGCTGATCTTATCCCGTCCTTCGAGCATGTCCGACAACATCGTTTTACCGATCACATCACGTAAGGCTGTCTGCGCAGCCCAGCTGATCGCGCTGAGGTAATCCGCCACTTCGAGCGCCGCTTTTTTAGGGTCCATCACCTTCCAGAACAACACCGCGTCCACATCCACCGGAACGGTGTCTTTGGTCAGCGTCTTTTCCGCTTTAAAGGCCGTTGTGATCACCCGGGTATCGATCCAATAGGGAATGGTATCCAGAATAGGAATGATGAAGAACAGACCCGGCCCCCGAAGAGAGTGAAAATGGCCTAGCCGCAATACTACCGATCTGTCCCAGGGATCGGCTATTTTGATCGAGGAAGATACCAACAGGGCCAGTAGAAAACTACCGACGCCGATGATGATACTTCCTGTCCTGTCGGCAGGATTATCGACGACATACGCCCCTATCAGGCCAAGACCAAATAAAATGGCAAAGACAAATCCCCCAAAAACGTTTTTACTTTTCATGATAAACCTCCCGTAATGATTAAGTTTTCTGTACTACTTCCCGGCTATGCACCCATTCCAGCAATCGGGTGGCCGTTTCGAGCGCCGAGTCAGGGTTCTGACCTGTGATGATATTCTGATCAACGACTACATAGCTGGAGAATTCAGTGCCCGAACGGAAATGCGCGCCCAGGGAAAGCAGTTTCGTTTCCAGCAGAAAAGGAGGATCCTCCCCTACACCCATCAATTTCTCTTCCCTGTTACTAAAGCCTGTTATAGCCCTTCCCTTTACCAAAGGATCTCCGTTCTTTGCCGTCAGCCCGATCAGTGCTACCACTGCATGACCCACCAACCCGACCGGTTTACCCCGACCAATAAAATCGTCCAGCAGGCGTTTAAGCTCTTCATTCTGCGGAAAATCCCACATCGCGCCGTATCCGCCGGCGACAAGCACCAGATCGAAATGCTCCGCACTCAGCTCATTCAGCGGGAGGGAATGAGAGAAATTATACATGGCTTTCGCATCCTCCTGAAACCGTTTCGTGTCCCCGGTCTCCTCATCTTTAGACCGGCAGACCGGATCAAGGGGGATCTGTCCCCCCTTCGGCGAGGCGATCGTGACATATTCCCCAGCATCCCTGAATACAAAATAAGGCGTAGCAAGGCTTTCCAGCCAGACACCTGTCTTTTTCAGCGTATCGCCCAGCTGGAAATTCGAGGTAGTGATCAGCAAACAGTTTATCGCTTTCATCGAAATGATCTTTTAATTCTCCAATATCACCTATCGCCTTTTCCCCGGCCGCATAAAGGTCCCTATTTTCCAACCGGCACTATTATACATACCTGTGCGATCATTATACAATTCACACTTGCGAACTTTCACGCATTCCGCCAAAACGGCTTGTGGCAGGGATATTGCATTCTATATGCTATGACAACTCTCAAAAATTCGGATCTTTTAGCGACTTATGCCAAAACCAAAAATCTGGGTATATGGATGGACCATGCGAACGCGCATTTAATGGAATTCACTACGGATCCCATCACGACAGATATTATCTCCAATGCTTACTCTCATCGGGAAAAAGAGCATAGCCTGGGTAAGAGTGAGGAAAGCATGCATAACAAGCAGCAACAGTCCCAGCATGAGTACTACAAAAAACTGGGAGATATTATCCGCAACTACCAGGATGTCGTGCTCTTTGGCCCCACGAATGCCAAGATCGAATTATTGAATCTTTTGAGGGCCGACCATCAATTTGAAAAAATAAAGCTTGAAACGAAAGATTCCGATAAGATGACCCAAAATGAGCAGCATGCTTTTGTAAGGGATTATTTCACGAGTCGGTTATGATCGGATTGGGAGGGACGGTTTGTCCGGACAGCCTACTTTAATATTTTTTCGAAACAAACACTGTTATCGACATTTTTATATTGCCCGTAATTGGCGGTAATGGTATACCCGTTCTTTTGGTAGAGGGCCAAAGCCTCTGGTTGGTTCTTTCCCGTCTCCAGCAGGCATTTTTGGTGATCCATCTCCGCAGCCCATTCTTCCAGCCTCTTCAAAATGGCAGTGGCGATTCCCTGGCCCCTGCGCTCCGGTAGTACATACATCCGCTTGACCTCCATCACGCCAGCAGCATACTCCTTGATAGCGCCGCAACCAACGGGTGACTGCCCGTCATAGGCGACTATGACGTATTTTAAGCCAGCGGTCTTGTTGAACTGGTGGTAAAAATCATGCTGGTCACCGTCGCGAATAGCCAAGTCTGCATCGAGTTGAGT
The DNA here is from genome assembly GCA_026225275.1 of Puia dinghuensis. Taxonomy (GTDB): domain Bacteria; phylum Bacteroidota; class Bacteroidia; order Chitinophagales; family Chitinophagaceae; genus Puia; species Puia dinghuensis_B. Next base: position 17,166 of record JAMFSL010000141.1, on the reverse strand, counting down.
CACCAGCTGCTGAAAATCGGGATTGTCTGAATTGGTCCTGCTGTAGATGATCATATATTACCTCCGTGATCCGGCTATCTTGTTTAATTTTGATCAAATTTATGAATTTTCTGACCGCCCGGTGGAGCAACCTGATCATGGCGAATTACGAGATCGCGCCGCACATCCTGCAACCGAAGAGTACCGCATTGATCATCCCAGCTGGCTCGTCCATCCGGTGAGTACCTTTTCCGTTCAGTGCGATTTCTCCGGTATGTTCGGCCCGGATTTCGCCGGTCTCCAGGATCGCGAGCCGTCAAGCGTCATGCTGGCGGAGGGTTCACCGATAGCGGTAAAATGGGGGCGAAAACCATTTTTTGAATAATTTCAGGGGACCAGCACGATCTTGCCATGGGTATGCCCCTTCTCCAATTCGGTATAAGCGTCGCGAACCTCATCCAAATGATACGTCTTAGCGATGGGAATCTCCAGGCTGCCTGCTGCGATAAGGCCGGCCAGTTCCGACAACACCTCGGCTTTGGCGGCCTTGCTGTTGCCATCGGTCTTAACCCCATATTTTTGGGCTGCGGCAAAATCGATGATCGTATTGATCCTATTAACGGGAATGCCCAACCGGATCGCCAGTTCGACATAGCCGTTGCCGACCGTATCGATAAATGCATCTACGTGGTCTCCGGATGCTTCGTGGATCCCCGCTTGCAAGCCTTCACCATATGCCACAGGGATCACTCCATGGTCGGACAGCCATTGATGATTCGGTATACTGGCTAATCCGATAACGGTGGCCCCCGCATTGATGGCTAACTGACAAACGATAGAGCCTACCCCGCCTGCGGCGCCGGATACAACGAGTATATCACCCTTCTTCAGGTTCACGGCCTTCACAGCGGCATAAGCCGTCGTGCCCACCACAAACAAGGCGCCTGCCTGTTCCCACGAAACTTTGGCCGGACGAGGCACGACATGATCCGCATCCGCCACGACATAATCGGCATGGCTCGCCCGGTTGTCGGTGAATCCAATGACTTCATCACCGGCAGCCACATTTTTTACTCCCGCGCCGATCTCGACGACGATACCCGCGAGATCACTGCCCTCCCCTGATGGAAAGGTGGTGGGCCATTGCTCGGCGAACTTTCCTTCACGGATAGATCCTTCACCGGGATTGATCCCGGCAGCCTTTACTTTGACCAGCACCTGTCCCTTGCCGGGCACAGGCCGATCCACTTCTACCACCTGCAGCACATCGATACCGCCATATTTGTCGAATCTTACCGCACGGGATTTCTTTTCGTTTTCCATACCTCTGGTTTTTTAGTACAATTTAATACTACAGATGGAGGGAAAAATTGTTTATACCGATGGGCGGAGCAGATCCAGGAATTGCCTGTCGAGTTGATGTCCGTGCCAGTTTTCATAGGCCACATCCGTCCGCCCCGAGTCCAGGATGCCGAAATCGCCGATGAAGTTCCAGGCGGCCATACCGATCTGGTGCGAGGAAAGGATATCGCGCACATCCCGGAACCAGGTAAGGAATATGTCATGAGGCGTCTTATTGTAAGCCCCGCACTCCCCGCAATGAACTCCGGCCTTGCTGTTTTGGGCAAGATCGATCCATGGCTGATAATATTTTTCAAGCATCTCGCGGCTCATCATTTTATCCCCCATCTGCCCCGGCCATTTCGGGTCGGGTAAGTTAGCGGTATCCTTGTACACCCAGGAAGCCTTGTAATGAGAAATCTCCAGCGGATAATACCCGCGGCAACTCTGGGCAATATCCAGGTCCATGATCTCCGGGATGACCAGGTTGCCCACATTGTTGCCATCCGCGATGACGAGATGACGGCTGTTCTCGCGGCGGATGGCTTCCAGCGCGCCCGATGCCACTTTGCGGTACAAATCACCGGGAACAGGACTTTTGGCAGAGTGCTGGTCGTTCATATCTTCCCGGAGACAAGGCTCGTTCAGCAAGTCGAAGCTGATCTGGCGCCGGGACATGTTCTTACACCGTTTGGCCCACATATTCCAATGAAAATACATCGCATCCTGCGCCGCCTTATCCCGCCACAGGTTAAACGGTTCCTGAAAACCGGCATTGACGCAATAACCAGGTGCGCGATGCAGGTTAAGACATACATGCATACCATATTTATGCGCCAGGGTGATAAAGGCTTCGATCTCTTCTACTTTTTGTTCATCGATGGAATAGACCTCCTCAGGGGTAATTGCTTTACTCCGGTCAAATTTCAGGTAGTGAGGATAGGCCATTGGAACCCGGATGAAATCAAATCCCCAGTCCCGCATCCACCTGAACTGATCTTCGGTCGTAGGTTTTGGGGTAGGGTTCGGACCGGGGCTATAAAAATCGGTTAGGTTGAATCCTCTCCAGGGCGGCAGTTGATTTTTTGTGGCGGCGGTTGAGGCGGCGGCAGTCGAGGCGACGCCAGTCGATGCAGCCAGCGCGGCTTTTTCGGCCAATGACAGACCCAGGGCGACGATCCCCGTCGTTTTGAGGAAGGACTTCCGATTCATATGGCGTGTTTACTACAAAAGTTACGGTAAAAATATTTTAGCTAACCTATGAACATCCAAATTGTCATTGAATTCGTACATCCCATTTGGCGTTTCGTCCCTATGAAAGCCTGAACACCAATAATCTCTTGTTTTTCCCGTTGAAAACAGTCATCTTTACGGTGCTCACACCTCTTTACTACTTGTCCTCTCTGAACCCCACTTTTAAAATCATTGCTGCTGCACGACGTGTTCACCCCTCTACCCAGTATACATCGAAAAGATGCGACATTCCCGTTGTTGCCAAGGCCGTCTTACTGAAAAGTAGACGGCCTCATTTTATTATTCCCGGCAAGCGAGCTTGCCTGGGGAGGGTTAATTAAAAGATTGATGGGATTCCGGGCGGGATGCGGCCTGTTATTTGTATTTTCGACGGATCGAAAAGATCAACTATGGCAGATTCACATGACGATATCCTTGCATTGGACATTGGCGGTTCGCATATCAAAGGGACCATCCTGAATACGAAGGGAGAGTGGCAGATCGAATACAAAAGCCTCGACACACCCAACCCCGCTACCCCGGAAACCGTGATCCAAACCATCAGCGAACTGGTCAAGGGCATGCCGAATTATGGAAAGATCTCGGTAGGATTTCCCGGGTATGTCAGGAACAGTATCGTTTATACCGCGCCCAATCTGGGCAATTCCCATTGGAAAAACATCGACCTCGGGCAACAGATCAGCAACCTGTTGCAAAGGCCTGTCAGGCTGGTGAACGACGCCGATCAACTGGGCCTGGGCGTTGTCAGCGGCAAAGGCTATGAGTTGGCGGTGACATTGGGCACCGGCGTCGGTACAGCCATTTTGATGGATGGCGCCCTGCTGCCGCATATGGAATTAGCCCACCATCCTATCCGGAAGGACGTGGATTACGACCAATATATCGGGGCTGCAGCGCTGGAAAAAAAGGGCAAAGAGAAATGGAACGAACGGGTAGCGAAAGTACTGGGCATACTCAAAGACATTTTCAATTACGACCGGTTATACCTGGGCGGAGGCAACGCCGGCAAACTGACGATTCAGCTGGATGAAAACATTCATCTTTTTACTAATAAGGATGCGATCAAGGGCGGCGCCAGGCTGTGGGAATTCGAAGACAAGTATCACATCACGACCGTCTATCCATCCGCCGGACCCGGCGCGCATAATCAATGACGCCTCACCATAATCGATGACGCCTCACACTGACGGTAATGCGCTGGGGAAATTTTTGCGCGTGGGGAAATTTCTTCACAAGAGGGCGCACGAGGGTGCGGGGGCACATCCGGGGATAGCGGTAAAATCAATCATGCCCGGAGGTATAATCTTTGAAGTCTTTTCGGGTGGCCCACACAATGGAAAAGACATCGTTCATCACCCGCTATGTATTCAGCACCGACCATAAGGTAATCGCCAAACAATTCCTCATCACAGGGATGATATGGGCTATCCTTGGCGGCTTTCTTTCCGTACTGATGCGTCTGCAGCTGGGTTTTCCCAATTCGACATTCCCCGTTTTACAAAAATTGACTGGTCACTGGTTTGCCGTGGGGAAGATACAGCCCGACGCCTACTACCAGATGATGACCATGCACGGGACCATTATGGTCTTTTTTGTGCTGACCGCGGGACTCAGCGGCACCTTCGCCAATTTTCTCATTCCGCTGCAGGTCGGTGCAAGAGATATGGCTTCGCCTTTTGTCAATATGCTGTCCTATTGGGCCTTTTTTGTAGCCAGCGTCATCATGCTGGCCTCTTTTTTCGTGCACGGCGGCCCTTCGGGGGTGGGATGGACGGCCTATGCGCCGCTCAGTGCACTTCCTGACGCGGATTCCGGCAGCGGAACGGGATTGGACCTATGGTTGCTCAGCCTCATCTTTTTTATCGTCTCTACGTTGATGGGCGGGATCAATTATATTACCACGATTTTAAATATGCGCACCAAAGGTATGGCCATGAACAGGTTGCCCCTCAGCATCTGGGGGTTATTGTTCACCGCGATCATGGGGTTGTTGTCATTCCCTGTGCTGTTGTCCGCCTTTGTGCTGCTGCTGTGCGACCGTCATGCCGGGACCAGCTTCTACATATCGGATGTTTTTCTGACCTCTACGTCTAAGGCGTTGCCGTATGAAGGAGGCAGCGCGATCCTGTACCAGCATCTCTTCTGGTTCCTCGGACATCCGGAAGTCTATATCGTTATCTTCCCGGCCTTCGGCATCGTCTCCGAGATCATGAGCGTCAATTCGCGGAAGCCTATTTTTGGCTATACGGCCATGGTGGCTTCGATGTTCGCTATCCTATCTTTGTCTTTCCTTGTATGGGCCCATCATATGTTTGTCACCGGGCTGAACCCTTTCCTGGGATCCATATTCGTCCTGCTGACGCTGCTGATCGCCGTCCCATCCGCCATTAAAGTATTCAACTGGATCACTACCTTATTTCGGGGAAATATCCGTTTTACGCCGGCCATGCTATTCGCTATCGGCTTTGTCAGCACCTTTATCTCCGGCGGCCTGACGGGGGTTTTTCTGGGGGACTCCACCATCGACATCCAATTACACGACACCTATTTTGTGGTCGCGCATTTCCACCTCGTGATGGGTATCTCAGCCATGTTCGGCATGTTTGCCGGCATCTACCACTGGTTCCCTAAAATGTTCGGGCGATTCATGAGTCCCGTTCTCGGCTATGTTCATTTCTGGATCACGCTGACGGCGGCCTACCTGATCTTCTGGCCCATGTATTATGAAGGACTGGCCGGGCTGCCGCGGCGGTATTATGATTATTCGAACTGGAGCAGCTTTAACCAGTTCACCGGGTTGAATGTATTCATTTCTTCCGTCGCCATGGTATCGTTTGCCGTGCAGATCGTATTCGTGGTGAACTTCTTCCGATCCATCTTCAGGGGTGAAAAGGTGACGGAAAAAAATCCCTGGCAGGCTAACACGCTGGAATGGACGACACCGATAGAAGTGGGGCATGGGAACTGGCCGGGTAATATCCCGGAGGTATTCAGAGGCCCTTATGAATATGCAAAAGACGGGCGGGATTTTCATCCGCAGGATGAGCCGCCGGGTGCTCCATATCCGGCGCCTGTGCCCGAACCGGTTGGGGAGCCCTAATAATGACATTTCTGGCATTCCGTGCCGCCGATATCTCCGACGGTGACCGAATCCATCTGACCGGATCGTAGCTTCTCGGTGAAGTGAGCATAAATGCTATAAAACTTATTGCCTTGCCAGTTATTGGCACTATCTGGAAAATCGACCTTCGTTGTGCGATGGCAGTTGATGCACCAGGACATGCTGAGATCGGCGAATTGTTTGACCTCGTCCATGCTTTGGATCGGGCCGTGACAGGTCTGGCATTGGACGTTTCCTGCCCGTACATGCTGGGAGTGATTGAAGTAGACCAGGTCGGGGAGGTTATGGATCTTTACCCATTCGATGGGATGTCCCGGCCGCGTGTATTTTCCTTTTTGCGGGTCGTATCCCGTATAGCTGTATAATTTATCGATCTCCCCCTGCGGGTCGACGGGGGTGCCATCTGCGCGCTGCAGCCTTTCACCATGATAGTCGTTGATAGCCATATGGCAGTTCATACATACATTGAGGGATGGGACAGTCGCGTGTCTGCTCTCCCACGCATTGCCATGACATAACAGGCAGCTGATCTGGTTGAGACCGGCGTGGACGCGATGGGAGAAAAAGATGGGCTGCTGCGGCTGGTAATTTTTCTGTCTGCCCAGGTGAATGCCCGCATCCGTCAGCCACCAGCCAAAAGCAAAGAACAGGATCAGCGATAGTAGTGCGATATAACGTTTGTTTCTATATGCAGGCACCGGCGTTGTTGGGATCAGACCCTTTTTCTCGTCTGCCAGTCTTTTGAGATTATTATTGACCAGGTATAAACCGAACACAAAAACGGCAAGGATGAAGGTGACAATACCATACAGTACCGTATGGTCTTCCTCGGGAACACTCTGTTCAGTGGAAGTGTTCGTCTTTGCCATTGGTGCGGCATAAGACTCTACGTAGCGCAGGATAGCGTCAATCTCGTCGTCGCTCAGGTTCGGAAAGACGTTCATCGGCGCGCGGCCGTATTGGTTGAAAAGGTTGTTGAAATAGGCATTTCCCGAGGCCAGAACTTTGGAATTGTTGTGGATCCAGGCATGCAGCAGGCTCGTATCAGTGACCCTTGAGGTGACTCCTTTCAGAGCAGGTCCGGTGACCACTTTGATGGGATTGTGACATTGGGCGCAATTCGTCTGAAAAAGGTTCTTTCCGTCCTGTGCATGGGCGGATTCGCCGGACAGGAGCCAAAAAGAGAAGTTGATAATCAGCAGTGGAATGAGTCGTCCGGCCCCTGTAAGATTACACATAGACAGGGACCGGTAAAAAAATCGTGCCAGGAGGAAGTATTGCTAAAATATTATGTTGGGGTTTTCGTTTTTCCCCCAATCGATTATATTTATATTCAGAAGATTAGTAAGGCGTTAATCAACTATTATGGAAATCAGAAACCTGTTGGCTGAACATTGGCCCGATATAAAAAGCATCTATGAGGGCATCGTTACCGGACACGCCGGTTTTCAGGCTTTTCCTGCCGACTGGCCCGAGTGGGACAGTCATTACCTCTCGCATAGCCGCCTGGTGGTCATTGAGGGCCAACGGATCATCGGCTGGGCTGCGCTGGCCCCCGTTTCCAACCGCAGTATCTATGCCGGTGTCGCCGAAGTCAATATTTATATCGCCACGGGCTATCCGGGGCAGAAAGCCGGCGAAATCCTCCTGAAAGCCCTCATCGACAGCAGTGAAATGAACAATATATGGACACTCCAGGCGAACATCTTTTTCGAATATGACGCCATCCTGAAGATGCATGCCAATATCGGATTCCGATTGGTAGGCTACCGGGAAAGGATTGGCCAGACGAATGGTGTCTGGCGGGATCTTATCATGGTCGAAAGAAGAAGCCAGAAAGTGGGCTAAAGTTTAGCAAACGACGGTGGTTACATTTCTGTCCCGTGCGGCCACTAATATATACCTGGTCCTTTACGGGTCGGGTATTTGAATTTTTCGATACCTTTTACTATTTTGTAAGCGAAACCACTTAACCGTCCTTTACCCATGAAGAAGCAGATCCGTCTATATCCTGCCTTCGCGCTCATCCTGGTGCTCTTTTTTTGGGCCTGCCAGAAAACAGCCGTTAGTTATCCTTCCTCGCTTTCAGCAGACCACATTCATACGAGTTATGATACGGCGCATCTCGCCATCATCAGCAGTGACAGCCAGTATATACCTCCGGCTCTGCCCAAGGCGCCGTTTCCACAGGCGCCGCTGAATGCATGTTTATTAGCGCCGATATACGGTGACACTATCATTTATCCCCAGCCGACGAATGGCTCCGATTATATCATGAATGTCGTCAACAGCCCGGGAGCGGGGAAATACCTTTCCTGGCCTGTAGGGATGGTCCTGGACTCCGTCTCGGGAGCTATCGATGTAACCGCAAGCCAGACGGGTTTACAGTATGCCATGGGCTTTGTCAAAAACGGCACGACGGATACCTGTCTGCAGACGCTGGTCATCGGGGGCGCTTCCTATGAGGACAGCGTATATTATATCGCACAAGGCCAAACTACCGCCCTTCCCTATTTCGAGGCGAATCCGAACCTGATCAATACCTGTGCGACCGGCAATGGTTGCAAATTTGACGTAACGGGCTCCGCGGCCAACATGGGTGTGGTCGTCAATACTTCCACCGGGGCCATCAATCTCCAGCAAACGCTGAATGGCGCCCTGCTGGGCCTGGGTGGCGCATTCGGTCTTTTGCCCCAGAACGGATCTACTGTTACCGCCACTATCTATTATAAGCTGAATGACCCGAGTAATTATGCCCTGGAGAATATCCAGGTACAGCTGGTTTACTACGACCAGCCATCCCTGATCAACTCGGGCCTACTGAGTACCGTGCTCTTAAAGCTGGATAACCTGCTGAGCGGTCACCTGATCGACAACTCTGCCAACCCCCGGCCGCCACTGGTGGTCATCGTAAGGTCTTTATAAGCGAGGGTGGTGACTCTCCCCGGAGGCCAGATCCGACACAATTAAGATGTAAGGGAAACCGTTTATGGTTGCATGTATGGCAAAGGCATCCTCCTGGCAGCGGTTTTTCTCGTGCCTGCCTTCCTGGGCTACGGGAACGGCGATCCGCTGGCCCGGATCACCAGGCTGTACCGCCATGCCGATTCCCTGTTCCGTCTGACTAACAATACCCCTGCCACTGACAGCCAGGCCCTGACCGGTTTTCTGCAGGTGCTCGAAGAGCTCCCGAGCGTTCCCGCCGGCGGTGGGAAAGATACCCTCCTATCGGGATCTTATCTGAAGAAAGGCATCCTGCTCGATGGCCGGTATGATTTTGTGGGCGCCAAATCGGCCTATTGCCAGGCGCTGAGCTGTCATTGGCTATCCGACAGCCTGACGTATGTCACGCATATTTATGTCGGCACCTGCTATTACAACCTGGACGATTTCGATTCCGCCCGGTATTTTCTGCTCGACGCCGAATCGCACGCCTACCTTTACAAGGATCCCGATGATGAAGTCCGCCTGTATAATATCCTGGGGGTCCTTTATCATGATAACGGGAATTATAAGCAGGGAAAGAATTACTTCGACCGGGCCCTGGACCTGGTCAAAGGCAAGCGGCCTTTCGACACCGTATCCGCCACCTTCCTGGAGACGAATATCGCCACCTCTTATTATCACCTCGGGCTTTTCCGGGAATCGCTGGAGATCTATCACCAGATCCTTGCCTGGCATGGTATGGATGACCCTGTCTACCTGAATATGGGTCAGGCATACGCCGCCCTGGGAAGTTACAAGGAAGCCATTAGTTGCTACCGCAAAGTGGATTCCCGGAAAGAGCCTAACGTCCTGAATGAAATGGGGTATGCGCAGCTGCAATTGCACCGGCCCGATTCTGCCGCCTGGTGGCTTGATCAGCTGCAATCCCATGCGTCTGCGCTGAAGCTGAATGAACTGGATCTGGGAACGAATAACCTGTACCGGGCCCATCTGCTGGCGGACGGCCGGCAATATCTCCCCGCCCTGCAACAGCTGCAACAGGCCATCATCATCTTCTCCCGCACCTTCAACAACCCCGATATTTATGCCAATCCGGCAAATTTTACGGGAGCATTCGCCAGTTACCGGCTGTTCGACGCCATCTTCAGAAAAGCTACGTTGTTTGAAGAATTGTATAAAACAGATCCTAAGGAACAATACCTGGTCGCTGCCTATGCGGCCTATAAAACGGCTTTATCCATGCTGCGCTACATCGAGAAAAACTTCGATACCGATGATGCCAAGCTGTTCTTAAAGAAGCGTAACAGCACCGTCAGCCAGGGCGCCTTGTCCGTCTGCCTGCAGCTTTACCGGCTGCATCCCGGCGCCGACTATCCCTATCTCGAACAGGCTTTCCTGATCGGCGAAAGGAGCAAGGCTTCGGTGATCACCGCTAACCTGCAGGAAAGGAACTCGCAGCAGGTGGCCGGGGTACGGGGCGGATTGTTACAACAGGAAGACAATCTCAAATACAATATCGCCCGCCTGAATGTCAAGCTGGAAGGGGCAAGCGGCAAAAAAGACCTGGACAGCCTTGCAGCTGAAAAGAGCGGTTACGAGATCCAATTGTCGCGTTTACAAAAGGAACTGGAGCAGAATGGCGCCTACTATAAACTGAAGTATGAAGACTCCACTCCGGGTATCCGTGAATTGCAGCGGCACCTGGACGGCCATCAGGCATTGATCAGCTGCTATGTCACGCAGGCAGCGGTACACATTTTTGTTTTGACCTCGTCGACGTTCGCCTATACCAGGATCGATTCCCTGGCTGCCCTGGAGTCAGCCACCAACGATTGGCTGACACAGCTCAAGACGACGGAAAACGGCAGGAAGTTCAATGCAACGGCGCTGGGAGACCGACTTAGCCAATTACTGATCAAACCGATACAGGCTCTCGCCGGCGGCAAGGAAGAATGGATCATTGTGCCGGACGGGTTTTTATATTTTCTTCCTTTTGAATCCCTGCCTTCCGGTCAACACTCCGACCCTTTGCTGACAACGACAACGATCAGCTATCAGTTCGCCGCCCGGTTGATCGTTTCGCCGGACGATGCCCACGGGGGGCCGGACAATCCGGGTGGGGCACCTGGCGATGCAGCCTCCGCCGGGGTGCTGGCTTTTGCACCGTTTGCGGATCACGGGCATGACCTCTTTCCTGCCCTATCTGCCTCGAGGCAGGAAATTGCGGGCCTGCCGGGCAGACAATACATCGACAGTCAGGCAACTAAATCGGCCTTTTTGGCGGCACTCAATCAATATCCTATCGTCCACCTGGCCACGCACGCCGTTTCGTCCATCCAGAATGCCGCAGGCTCCTATGTAGCCTTCTATCCACAGATAGAGTCGGCATTGGAGGATAACCTGTACCTCGAAGAGCTATATGGTCTTGACATGCATGCGACCCAACTGGTGGTCATCAGCGCCTGTGAAACCGGACAGGGCGAAGTCGTCAGTAATGAGGGAGTTATTTCGCTGGCGCGGGCTTTCGCCTATGCCGGCTGTGCAAGTTCGCTCAGCAGTCTCTGGAAGGCCGATGATCAGGCGACTTCCTTTATCCTGCAACGATTTTATGTCTATTTGCAAAAAGGTTATACCAAGCCACTGGCCTTGCGCCGGGCCAAGCTCGACTACCTGGCGAGCGGAACCATCCATAAAAGTCCGGGTTATTGGGCACACCTGGTGCTGATCGGTGATACGGCGCCTCTGTACCATAAAAAAAATCCCCTCTTATGGGGGATTCTGGCCGTTACGTTGTTGTGTGTATTGTGCGTGTTCCTATTTAAGTTCTTTATATTGCGCAATCCGAAGGTCAAGCGTTGACATCCTTACCACCACATCATGGTACAAGTGATTCTTATCGGCCCGGATCTTATCCAGCAGCGGCATCGCTTCCTTCACCTCGTTCCTGGCCAGCCAGCTCATGGCCAAATAGAATTCTGCTTCATCTTCGAAATAATCGCTGCCGGATTGGGTATTGGCGGCGATGACCTGCTGGAACATGCCAATGGCGTCGTCATAATGTTTAGACTCGAGGGCGGCCATGCCTGCTAAGAAATACGTTTTGTTGGTTTTGTCTTTCTTTGTCTTGAACAGTTCGGTAACGCCGGCCCAGTTCTTATTCCTGTATGCTTCGTCCATCTCATCCCGGGTGGCTGCACCACGGCTTGTATTCAAGTCATAGGGCTGGCTATAGTCAGCATAGAGATGATTGGCGCTGGCCGACATATACTTATAGACGGCTGTTCCTCCCGCCAGGATCAGGATACAGGCGGCGACCCGCATCACGATCCGGGACATATGCCAGACGACAGCCCCGGACTGCGATGTAGCAGCGGTGGCCTGCTGGGCCATCCACTGGGTCTTGACGGAGGCGACCTGTTCGTACAGACCTGTCTCCTGCACACCATCTACTGCCATCCGGAGATAACTCCACTCCCGGGCTGCTTCAGCATCCGACAGGAACTGGGGGGCCTGTTCGCCGGAGCTCTTATCTGTAAAGGTTTTGTCGAATTGATCGACAAGTTGTTCATGGTTCATAGACATGCGGATATTATTTAACTATTTCGCTCAATTGCAGGGCAATCGAAGGGTTCTCTTTAATGATAGCGATCAATTGCTGCAGGCATTTATATTTTTTATTGCGGACCACCTGTTCATTTTCATAAGGCAGGTGTTCGACAATTTCTTTCATAGACAGGTTCTCGTAGTAAAAGAGGTGCAGCAGCTTTCTGCAAGGCTCGCCCAGTTTACCGACCACTTCACGCAACTGCTTCTTTTCTTCCAGGCTGGCTATCAGCGAGCCGACGTCGCTTTCCTGTTGATCGCGGCCTAGTTCGAATTTTTTCTCGCGGACACCCGAGCGCTGTTTTTTCTTTAGCTCGTTGCGCCAGATGTTCTTAGCGATCGATACCAGGAAGGTCTTGATGCTGGCCTCACCCCGGTAATTGCCTTTTTTCACGATGCCGATAAAGGCCAGGACTGTCTCCTGGAACACATCTTCGGCATCCTGTTCGCTGCCGCCATAATTGATAATAAAAGAGCTTGTCGACTGGGAATACTGCTGATAGAGGAATAGAATAGCCTGATTCAGACTTTCTTTTTCACCAATGGCAGCTATCAGTTCTGCATCACTAAATTTTCCTGCGACTTTCATATATTAGTAATCTACCGGTAGTGAGACGTAACCGGGATGAGCGGATTTTTCCCAATTAAGGGTTTTTCTTGCCTTTATAGAACGAAAATGATAGCCAGGGAATTGTATTTTAATCGATTAACCGGAATTTTGGCCTTGAACCAAGGTAAATGGGTAGTTTTAGGCGGCGGAGAAAATGGCTACATTCGGGATATGAAACAATTAAGTGCTTGTCTTCTCGGGGCATTACTGACCCTTGGCGCCTTTGCGCAGGCGCAAACCATCACTTATACCCCATCGCCGCAAAACGAAAAAGCGAGAGAATGGTTTGCCGATGCCAAATTCGGCCTCTTCATCCACTGGGGTCCGTTTAGTATCCCCGGCGACGGCGAATGGGTGATGAACAACCGGAACATTACCGTAAAGAATTATACCCGGTTGGAAAAGTTTTTCAACCCCATCGAATTCGACGCCCGTACCTGGGTAAGCCTGGCTAAAGCGGCCGGAATGAAATATATCACTTTGATCACCCGGCATCACGACGGCTTCAGTATGTGGAATACCCAATATTCCAGTTTCAACATCATGAACACTCCTTATAAGAAGGACATTGTAAAATTGATGGCTGATGAATGTCACCGGCAGGGCATCAAACTGTTCCTGTATTATTCGTTGTTGGATTGGCGCAGGGACGACTATTCCTGGTGGACGGGACGGACCGGTCACGGGACAGGCAGGACCATACATGGTCGTTGGGAAGATTATATTCAATTCATGAAAAACCAGCTGACTGAGCTGCTGACCCATTATGGCGAGATCGGCGGCATCTGGTTTGACGGCTATTGGGACCAGATGGATGAAGAAAGCAAGTCCCGGAAAGAAAACGATGTCCGGGTGGACTGGCATATCCGGGAAATATACGATCTGATCCACCGGTTGCAGCCACAATGCCTGATCGGCAACAACCATCATATGACACCGCTGCCCGGCGAAGATTTTCAAATGTTCGAACAGGACGTACCCGGGGAGAATACCAGCGGGCTGAGTTTTCAAAAGATTTCAAACCTGCCGCTGGAGACCTGTGCCACCACCAATAACTCCTGGGGTTTTAATATCACCGATACCACTTACAAGACGCCGGCGCAGATCGTCGCTCTGCTGGTGAAGTCAGCGGGTAATGGCGGCAATCTTTTATTGAATATCGGCCCCATGCCGAATGGCGAGATACAGCCTGAGTTTGTGGACCGGCTGCACTGGATGGGTCATTGGCTGACAAAATATGGGAAAAGCATTTATGACACCAAAGGTGGATATCTGCGGCCACAGAAATGGGGTTGTCTGACGGAACGGGATGGAAAGGTATATGTACATATTTTACAACCTGATGCAGGAACTGTCGTCCTGGAACATTTCCCCTACAAAAAACTGGATTCGGCCTGGCTGCTCAACAGCAGACCCGGTTCGCCTTATCATGTGACGCTGACGGATGACGGCATGTTGCGGATCGATGGGGCGCCTTCTCCTACCGCCGACGATCCTGACGTCGTGGTGGCACTTAAGGTAGAAGGGAAGTTATAACTGTATGGGACTTCGGTAAAGGGGTTAAATAGCTTTGCGATAAAACAAATATTCCGCGGTATAGGAAACATCGACCTCTGTACCCAACTGCGCCTTGCCTGCCGGTATCGGTGGTGCATTTCCGCCGTGTGTGTTCACCCGTTGAATGAAAGTAGTCGATGAAAAAATGCCGGAGCCTGAAACTTCCGCCGCGCTCAGCAGCAGCCAGGGTACCGAAGTTGGATCCGCGGCATCCGCCTGTTGCAGTTTTTTCCCTTTCACCTTGCTGCCGTCATTGCTCTCCCAGGTTGGGCCGGCATAGTGTTTACCGGTAGGAACGCTATAGTCTGCGGTTGTAAATAAATCAGCGTCGGGTTCGACAAAAGTCCATACATATTTACTTGTATCATTTTTGTCCTGCGTACAGCGGTAAGCCTGCAATCCTTTCGCATACACATGCAGGAAAAGCTGGTTACCTGCGGGAACATTGAGATTCGCGGGAAGGGCTACCTGCTGAGCCGACAAGCCGATCGTCCAAAGAACTAAACCGGGCATAATAATACAGATTCCTTTAATCATGTTTTAAAGGTAGTAGAAATATGCTTGGGTTATATTTGCCGGGTAAAAACCTTTTTTGATGTAATAATCATCGGTCGACCGGTGTCGGCGATCATCCCTCGTGAGTTGCTTTCAAAAATAATTTGGCGAAAAGTTTTGTATGACTAAAAAATTAGTTATAGATTTATATAACTAAAAACTTAGTCATAAGATGAAGCCATTGACAAAAGCGGAGGAGCAGGTCATGATTGTCCTCTGGAAATTGGGGAAGGGTTTTCTGAAAGACGTCGTGGAACTGACTCCTGAGCCCAGACCGCATCCCAATACGATTGCTACGCTGTTAAAGATCCTGGTGGAAAAGGGGTTTGTGGAATTCGACGTACAGGGTCGCAATAATTGCTATCGTCCATTGGTCAGCAAAACGGATTACGGGAAATCGAGCGCCAATCAACTGGTCAAAGGTTATTTCGAAGGCTCTGCCGCCAAGCTGGTCTCGCAGCTGGTGAGCGACAAAACGCTGAGTCTGCAGGAACTGGAGGCGCTGCTTCAACAGATTAAATCAGCCAAAAAATCCAAGCCATGAATTACTTTTCGATTCCCGGCGCCGGGGCATACCTCATCAAAGTGATGCTGATCTCCGGTCTGTTGTTCGGTTATTACCGGCTATTCCTTCGCAATAAATTTTTCCATCAGTACAACCGCGGTTACCTGCTGGGCATTACGCTGCTATCTCTGCTGCTGCCGGTGTTGCCGCTGCCTTCGGCATATCCTCTTCAGGCGATAGCACATACTCCCGTCGTGAGTGTCACGCTCCATGCGATGACTCCCGCTGTCTGGAACGAGCCGGCGGAAACGATGCGGGGTACCGGGATGTCTTTAACCTTGCTGAACGGCCCTGTCGTGGTTCTGGTCATCTACTTACTAGTCGTGGTTGCCCTGTTATATACTTTCTTCCGGCAGCTGGCGTATATCCGGCGGCTGCCCGGAAAATACCGGCGGGAGAAGATGGGCACGATCGATTTCTTCATGACCCGGGAGCCGGGGACGCCGTTCTCCTTTTTTAATGCGCTGTTCTGGAATGAAGAGATCGACATCTACAGCGAGAAAGGGAGACAGGTCTTCCGGCACGAATGGTACCATATCCATCAGCGGCATACGCTGGATCTGCTGTGGCTGAAAGCCGTCATGATCGTGTTCTGGTTCAATCCTTTCTTTTACCTGATCTACCGGGAGATCCGGACGATCCATGAATTCCTTGCGGATCGCCATGCCGTCTCCGGTGGCGACCGCTATGAATATGCCGAATTATTGGTCTGGCATAATATCTATGACCGACCGCCCTCTTTAATGCATCCCTTTTTTCAATCACCCATTAAACGACGTATCACCATGCTGACCCAATCAACATCCAAACATTCCGGCCACTGGAGCCGGGCAATGGTCATGCCACTGGCTTTTTTATTGTTTTGCGCTTTTGCCGCCAATAACCGCCTTAGCAGGCCCGTGGTATCTTCGGCCTCTTTACCCGCGGATATGGCGCCCGTGGATATCCCGCCTTACACGGTCGTCATCGATCCCGGACATGGCGGCATCGATGCAGGAGCCATAGCGGGCAATGCAAAAGAGAAGGATATTAATCTCGCGCTGGCCCTGAAGATCAAAGAACTAAGCCCCGCGTATCATTTGAACGTCATCCTGACGAGGGAGACCGATGAACTGGCCGGTGGCAAGAGCTCCATACACGAATCGCTGGAGTATCGTACCGACCTGGCGAACAGGGACAAGGCCGACCTATTTGTATCCATCCATGTGAACAATGCAGGCGGCAAGCCTGCTTTACATGGCTTCGGTGCATTTGTATCGCCCGACAACGCTCACTATATGCAGTGTATGCAATTGGGTTCGGCACTGATCGATGCGGTGAAACAAAATTATGCCGCATACAAAGACCTTGGACAACCGCTGCAACGGGTGTATGTGTTGCGGCAAACCGACATGCCGGCCGTGCTGCTGGAGTGCGGCTATATCGATAATGCTGATGACCGGGCCTTTATCAGCGACGGGAAAAACCAGGAAACGATTGCCAGGGATATCCTGCAGGGGATACAACATTATCAGGAGGCGAATGCGGGTAAATAAACAGCATGATAAAAAGTTATTGGGTGATCGCCTGGCGTCTTTTGCTGAAAAACAAATTGTATTCGGCGATCAACATCATCGGGCTGGCTGCGGGCATGGT
>JAMFSL010000140.1 GCA_026225275.1 Puia dinghuensis | reverse complement strand
GCATCTATCCGGGTTTGCGCAGGGGACGGGTGCAATACCGTCTTTCCCGCAGGCCGATATCAGCAATGGCATCGTGACAGCCCGTATCTATCTTCCGGATGCCGAAAAGGGCTATTACCGGAGTACCCGTTTTGACTGGTCCGGGGTCATACCGCAACTCAAATACCAGGGGCACAGCTATTTCGGTCAGTGGTTCACCAAATACGACCCGACGATCAACGATGCGATCATGGGGCCTGTAGAATCTTTTTGGCCGCTGGGGTATGACCAGGCCGGCGCGGGGGGAACTTTTGTGGTGATAGGCGTGGGAAAAGTATCCCGGCCGGATGCGGCCGCCTATTCTCCTTTTAAATATTATCCCATTTTGAATGCGGGAACATGGGATGTAAAGAGATCCCGCAACGGGATCGAATTCCGGCATCGGCTGACCGATACCGTGTGCAGCTATGATTATATAAAAAAGATCACCCTGACGAAGGGGAAGCCTGAAATGGTGATCGTCCACACGTTAAAAAATACCGGTCAGAAAGCGATAGAGACCGATGTATTCAATCATAATTTTTTTCTCCTCGACAGTCAGTCCGTTGGACCAGGCCGGGTGATGAAATTTAGATTCGCCCTGACGGCTGAAGAAGCGCGGGGACTGGGAGATCTGTCGGCCATTGCAGGCGATTCGATCTCCGTCCTGAGACCTTTTCAGGCGAAGGAATCCGTCTATGCAATACTGCACGGGTATGATAACAGCCCCGGAGATTATGATATCAGGCTCGAGGATCATACCAGTGGCGCGGCAGTCCGGATCACTGCAGACAGGCCGTTAAGTAAGATGGTGTTCTGGGGCTCGCTGAAAGTATTATGCCCCGAGCCCTATATACATATCATTGTGCCGCCGGGTGAGACCTTTACCTGGACATTCCACTATACGTTCTACACGTTAAACTCTACCAGCACCCCATAATTCAAAACGCATGAGAATTTGTACACTACTTTTTTCCGGCAGTTTTCTTGCCGGCGTCATGCTGCTGCTTGTCAGTTGCGGGCAGCGCCATGGAGTATCACGGGACTGGCCGATGTATGGAGGAAATGAGGGCGGCAACCGGTATGCTGACCTGCGACAGATCAACCGCGATAATGTAAAGGACTTACAGGTGGCATGGATCTATAACTCCGCCGATACCGTAACCGCGGGAGGCAAACGGCATAGCCAGCAGCACGAAATTCAATGCCAGCCAATCATTGTCGACGGGATCCTTTACGGTACCAGCCCAACGCTGGAATTGTTTGCCTTGCGGGCAGGCACAGGTGAAGAGTTATGGAAATTCAATCCTTTCAAGGGTCACGGCTTTCGCTTTAACCAATGCCGTGGCGTCACTTATTGGACCGACGGTACACAGCGAAGGCTTTTCTATGCCGCAGGGTCCGATCTTTATGCAGTGGATGCAGGTACGGGCCAGCCTGCTGCCGGCTTTGGCGATAGCGGAAGAGTATCGCTGTACACCGGGCTGGACCTCAACCATGATGTACAGCACCTTTATGTCACGGCTACTTCGCCGGGCATCGTTTACAAAAATACGCTGATCATAGGGTCCGCAGTGTCCGAATCCGGCGATGCGGCTCCTGGTTATATCCGTGGCTTCGATGTGCTGACTGGAAAAATGACCTGGATCTTTCACTCCATTCCGCAGCCGGGTGAGCCGGGCTATGATACCTGGCCGAAGGGTGCTTATCAATGGGCAGGGGGCACCAACAACTGGGCGGGCCTGGTGCTGGATGAAAAAAGAGGAACCATTTATTTCGGTACCGGAAGTCCTTCATCCGATTTCTATGGCGGCGACCGCGCCGGTGACAATCTGTTCGCGAATTGCATCATGGCACTAGATGCAGCTACGGGGAAAGTCAAGTGGTATTACCAGATCATTCATCATGATTTGTGGGACAGGGATATTCCCTGTCCGCCGAATCTTACGACTATCCGGCACAACGGCAAACTGACAGATGTGGTCGTTCAGGCTACGAAGGACGGTCTCGTCTATGTCCTTGACCGTGATAGCGGTACTTCTCTTTTCCCGGTGGAGGAACGTCCCGTACCCGTCCCGGGCCTGCCGGGTGAACATCCTTCGCCTACCCAGCGATATCCGGTAAAACCGTTGCCAATGTCTCATCAGACCATTACAGATTCGGATATCACCGATCTTTCTCCTGCCGCTCATGCCTATGTGCAGAAGATCTTCGATGCGACCAGCCCGGCAGCCAAAAACAAATTCATGCCTCCTTCGATAGCCGGGACCGTGCTCGTGGGGTATAGCGGTGGCGCAGAGTGGGGGGGCAACGCCATCGATTCCGAAGGCGTCTTCTATCAGAATGTCAATGACGCGCCCTGGCTGTTGCAAATGATCTCGATGAAGGACAGACAAAAGGAAATGGCCGGCCTGTCTCAGGGTTATGGTCTGTATATGGCCAATTGTGCGGCCTGCCATGGCGCCGACCGGAAAGGCAATGGTCATGAGATCCCGGCCCTGGCTGATATCGGGCACCGACTAAAGAAAGAAGAGATCGCTTCGATCCTGAAGAACGGCCAGGGTCGGATGCCTTCCTTTCAGCAGCAATTGTCCGATCAGCAGCGGACCGTTATCATCGGCTGGCTGGTCAGTGGCGGGAAAGCCGCCCCGATGGTGGCGGCTGAGCATCGGGATACTTCCAAATCCGGGAGACATACTGATGGGAAGGCGGCTCCGTTCCCCTATATCCCACCTTATGTAAGTAAGGTCTGGGACAAGCTGACCGACTCGGATGGATATCCCGGCATCAAGCCTCCCTGGGGGACACTCAATGCTATCGATCTGACGACCGGCGATTATCGCTGGCGGGTGCCATTGGGTGAGTTTCCGGAGTTGACGAAAAAAGGAATACCCGTCACCGGCATGGAGTCGTATGGCGGTCCCCTCGTTACGGCCGGCGGCCTGATCTTTATTGCCGGCACCCGGGATGAACTCATCAGGGCCTTTGACAAGAATACGGGAAAGATTGTGTGGTCCTATCATCTTCCTGCCGCCGGCTTTGCGACGCCGGTGACTTATGAAGTCGATGGCATTCAGTATATCGTGATTGCCGCAGGTGGGGGCCGGGGTTTGAAGACCAGCGGAAATTACATTGCATTTGCATTACCCAAAAACGATTTAGCGGGCCCAACTGCGGGTTCTGAAAAGCTTCGGGAAGAAAAAAAGCCTGAATAGCTGAATAAAGCGCGATTAATTTCCCCGGTTAATGGATAATTAAAGGCTTTGTTAATGGTTCGCGCGTTTTTTTGCAGTATAATTTAAAACATTGCTTGTATGAAAAAATGTCTGCTACTGCTTGTGCTAGCATTATGCGTGCTGGTAACTCACGCTCAGAATCAAACTGTCAGAGGAAAGGTTACCGGCCCGAACGGCCAGCCTCTGGCCGGGGCCTCGGTCACCATCAAGGGTACCAACCTCAGCACCACCACTGATGAAAATGGAAATTTCCAGCTCTCGGCAGGTAATGTATTAAAACCTGTCATCACCGTTACTTTTGTCGGCTATGAAACGCAGGACTACACCTATAAAGGAAAGTCCTTTACCGTCCAGCTCACCCAGGATACAAGGACCCTGGGCGACGTCATCGTCATTGGTTATGGCGTTCAGCGTAAACGGGATGTCACCGGAGCTACGTCCGAAGTGAAGGCTGAGCAGATTGTTGCCAAGCCTATCGTCCGGGTGGAAGAAGCTCTCCAGGGAACGGTGGCAGGCGTCACGGTAGAGAGCGTCAATGGTCAGCCTGGTGCGGGTCTGGCTGTAAGGATCCGGGGAACCGCCTCCATCAATAACAACAATGACCCACTGTATGTGATCGACGGGCAGATCGGCGGGGACATCTCTACGATTTCGCCGAATGACATTGAGGCGATAGAGGTGCTGAAAGATGCCTCGGCCACTGCTATTTATGGGTCGAGAGGGTCGACCGGCGTGGTGATCGTTACCACCAAGATAGGGAAGGAAGGGAAGGCCCGCATCGATATCAATCCCTGGGTGAAAAAAGAAGAGATCGCCAAGGAATTGCCGATCATGAACGCTTACCAGTTCGGCATTGCCACCAATAACCAATATACGTCGACCGGTTCGCCGGCTGCCTTTTCACAGGCGCAGCTCCAGGCCTTTCAGACCACTGACAAGGGTACAGACTGGCAAAAGGCCCTGCAGGATAAACCATGGGTGCAGAATTACCAGATCTCCGTATCCGGCGGCACCCCCGATGTGAAATACATGGTGTCTTATTTACACCTTGATGAGCCGGGCCTCATCCTCAATCAATGGTTCCGTACTAACATTGCGCGTGCGAACTTCCAGATCAAGGCGAACGACCGGCTCAATCTCCAGTTCAACATCACCGCTGCGCTGCCGCAGAACCGCAATACGCAGTACCAGGGTGATATCACGGATCCTTTTGCGGAGGCCTACGAATGGGACCCTACCTCGCCGATCAAAAACCCCAATGGCAGCTTCATTCTTGAATCTTCATATGCCGCGCTGGGCATCAATCCTATCGCACAGGAGACCAACGGGCTCAACGACAACAGCGGTGTCAGTGCGACCGGCGTGGGTATCCTGACCTATCGCATCCTCAAAGGGCTGACCTTCACGTCCAATAACAGTTATACCAACACCTCTAATATAAACCGTCAGTTGTACGGACCGGGTACCAGTGCCTACCTGGCGAGCGCGAGCGATGGCTACGCGGCGCAGATCTCGACTTCTGGTCATAGCTTCCAGAACAGTAACTATTTTACCTATAAGGGTGAATGGGGGGACCATGCGCTGACCGTGACTGCGCTATACGAACAATCGCAAAGCACCGCCTATAACAACCAGAGCAAGTCGGCCAACCTGTCCAGCTATTCTCTCGGTTACTGGAACCTGGCGCTGGGCTCGAATCAGACTACATCGGCCTCTTCAGGAGCGCTGGCCTATAGTTCCCAAGCCCTGCAATCCTATATGGGCAGGGTAGAATATAAGTTCAAGGACCGATATCTGCTGGACGGAACGATCCGCGATGACGGCAGTTCGGTGCTGACGCAGAAGTACAGCGTATTTCCCTCCGGTGCGGTGGGATGGATCGTGTCCAAGGAAAATTTCCTGGCCGGGTCCAAAACGATCTCTTTCCTGAAGCTGCGCGGCGGCTATGGGATCACGGGCAACCAGACTGTGGGCGCCTATTCCTCCATTCCGCAGCTCGGGGTAAATAATGTAGAATATGCTTCCACCGGCTATCCCTTCAATGGCGCGGGGGGAGGCTTTGCTGGTTATACCACGCTCGGCGCCCCCACCTCCACCAGTCTGAAATGGGAAGATGACCACCAGACTGACATCGGTGTCGACGCCGCATTATTCAACGGGATCGTCACTTTCACCGGCGATTACTATTACCGGAAGGTCACCAACCTGCTGTACAATGAACCTGCCCCCGATTATAACAGCGGCCAAAATTACGAGGCCAACCTCGGCAGCCTTATGAACCGAGGATGGGAATTTGACGTTGGCGTCACGCCGGTCAACACGCGGAAGGTAAAATGGACGACCACCGGCATTCTTTCCATCAACCGCAACAAACTGCTAAGTCTCAGCGGCCTGGACAATGTGGTTACCAGTAATATAGGCTCGGCCCAGACCGGGGTATCCCTTTTGAAGGTAGGCAAGCCCCTGGGCGAGTTCTATGGCTACAAATGGCTGGGCACCTGGAAGACCAATGAGGCGGCTGAGGCGACTTTATACGGTAATGTACCGGGCGATTCGAGATATCTCGACGTGCTCGGCACCCATACGATCAATTCCACCGACGATCAACTTCCGATCGGCAACGGCGCCCCGAAATATTCTTTCTCGTGGAACAATAACGTCACCTTCGGCAATTTCTCGCTGGCAATGCTTTTCTACGGCACGCATGGCAACCAGATCTATACTGGTACGTTGTCCTATACGTATGGCGGACTGGGTGATGCCCGCAATGCGACCAACCGCGGTATCCTGGATGTATGGACGCCGCAGAACCAGACCAATATCCCACACTGGAGCAAGACCGAGCCGATTATCATCAACAGCAGCCGCTGGGTCTACGACGGCAGTTATATCAAGCTGAAGAACATTGCGCTGACCTATCACTTCCCGAAGAGCTGGTTCGGCACTGCGATCAAGGACCTTCAGGCCTATGTCAGCGGTCAGAACGTATTCACCATCACCAAATATCCCGGCTACGATCCTGAGATCAGCAACATGACCAACGGTATCACCCAGGGGCTGGAGACGGCGACCATTCCGAACGCGAGATCTTACACTTTCGGCATCAGGGCCGGGTTCTGATTATTAACTTATTATTCAAACGATTAACTTATGAACTTCAAATATTTCATTCCTACCGCATCGATTATAGTGTTGTTGGGGACAGGTTGCCAAAAACTTAAAGAAGATCCCGAGGGGACCCTTACAGCTGCTAATTACTTTAAAACGCAATCCGATCTGGATGCGGCGACCGCTTCTATTTATGTCGAACTGACGCCAGACTATTCCTTCGGCTTTACCTCCCGCATGACTGCCTGTTTCGGCGCAGACGATCTGACGACCGACCCGGGCCTGAATAAGGGTGATTATCGCGCTTTCGATGAGCTGAATGGCGCCAGCACCAATTCCAGCTTGGTGAGTGAATACCAGGGACCCTGGTCCGCCATCTACCAGGCCAATTTCGTGCTGGCCAACTATCTGAATGTCCCGGGATCGACGACCACGGCGTTGCAGCAAGATGCGGCGCAGGCATATTTCTTAAGGGCATTTTCTTATTTCTACCTGGTACGGACATTCGGTCCGCTCCCTGATGTCACCACACCGCTCGTTGCTACCGACCGACCTCAGCGGGATTCCGTCTCCAAGATCTATGGCACCATTGTCAGCGATCTGACGATAGCCGCATCATGGCTACCTCCCTCCTGGAGCGGTGCACCCGGCCGGGCTACCTCCGGCGCTGCCCGCTCGCTGCTGGCTGACGTATACCTGACGATGGCAGGCTGGCCTTTGAACGAGACCCAGTATTATGCGCCGGCCGCTGCCGAGGCCGATTCTGTCATTAATTCCGGCACTTATTCCCTGGAACCTGATTTCAATACCGTCTTCACGACGAACAATGGTCCCGAGTCCATTTTTGCCCTGCAGTTCAATGTAACGGGTGGCAATCCTGAGCGCAGCTATGGCAGCTCTTCCGTACCGCTGGACGAATCGGGCCTCGATGGCTCGGGTGGTTGGGACGATTATTATCCCGAGATCAATTTTTATCTCAATTCGCCGAAATGCTACCGGTCGTATTGTACCTATTACGATACCATCAAACTGCTGAATACGACCACAAAGGTATATAACCTGGTTCCCTGGAACTCATCGTTGACACATGCCGGCCATCCTTACTATAAGAAATTCCGGCATGGGCTGGTGACGAATGGTGTCGGCGACGGCGTGAATGAAACGGATACCACCATTCTCTCTATCAATCCCAGCACCAATAAGGCGATGGATTTCATCCGGTACCCGATGGTGCTGCTGGACTTTGCCGAAGCGGACGATATGGCCTCGGGAAGTCCGTCGGGTGCAGACTATGCCGCCGTCAACCTGGTCCGGTTCCGCGCCGGCCTGCCTAATCTGACGCCCGGTCTTTCACAGGCGGCCTTCCGTGATTCGGTGGTGCAGGAACGGGCATGGGAATTTGCCGGCGAGAGCGGTGTTCGCTGGTTCGATATTATCCGGCTGCAGATGCTGCCCCAGATCATTGCTGCCCGGAGTCCGCTGGAAAACCCCATCAATGCGTCCAATCCGCTCGCTACACGTTATCTGGCGCCGATACCCGTCGCTGATATAAATGCCGACCCTAACTGGGTACAGAACGCGGGGTATTAATAAATAATTTCTGCATGAAGCAATATATGTTTAACAGGACGGCGGTTATTGCCGTCGTCCTGTTGTCCGTAACCTGGCTGAAAGCCGCTGCCCAATCCGCCGCCTATATCGACCCTACTATCGGAAACGTGGGTGCGCTGCTGGAGCCGACCCGGCCGACCGCTTCTTTACCCAATCAGCCTGTCCGCGTCTATCCGATCCGGAAAGATTATTTAGATGGAGAGATCACCTGTTGGCCGCTGACGGCAGTATCGCACCGGCTTGGAGAGGCATTTGCCATCCGGGTCGCCACCGGACCGGTCCGGGACGACAGCTGGACCAGGCGGATGCCCTACGATCATGATCTCGAGGTTACGAGGCCCTGGTACTATTCGACTTACCTGACGGATCAGGAGATCACTGTCGAATTTACCCCCGGAAGGCTGACAGGCTATTATCGGTTTACCTTTCCGGCGCGCGCTGCGCCTTCGATCCTGCTGGATATGTTCAATGATGGCGAGTCGGTGTGGCGGTTCACTTCCGGGACGCAGCTGGAAGGCATGGAAACCTGGCAAGGTAATATCAAGGTCTATATGTATGGGGAATTGAGCAGCGCAGGCGCAGCCAATGCTCCCGATAGCAGTCACCGAAGAATGGTCATCAGCTGGCCGGTAGGTGCACGGGTTATCGGAATGAAATATGCCATCAGTTTTATCAGTCAGGAGCAGGCTAAAAAGAATTTCGATGAAGAAATCCACAATAAATCCTTCGATGAAGTGAAACAGCATGCTGAGGCGGCGTGGTCCGGCGTCATGGATAGGATCCGGGTGGAGGGTGGTACCGAAGCCCAGCGGAGGTCTTTTTATACTGCGCTGTACCGCTGTCACGAACGGATGGTCGACATCACCGAGGATGGACGTTATTACAGCGGCTATGATCATCGTGTCGAGACCGACTCCCGTCCCTTCTATGTCGACGACTGGTCGTGGGATACTTACCTTGCGTTGCATCCGCTGCGGGAGATCTTGCATCCCGCGCAAGAAGAAGACATGCTGCAGTCATATGTGCGGATGTACCGACAGTCCGGCTGGATGCCAACTTTTCCTGTTCTGTTCGGCGATTATGCCTGTATGAACGGGTTTCATTCTTCCGTCATCTTCCTCGATGCCTGGCGTAAAGGGCTTCGGCATTTTGATATTCAAGGTGCTTATGAAGGGATGCGAAAAAACGCTACCGATGCCACACTGTTGCCCTGGCGCAATGGGTCTGCTACTTCTCTCGATGATTTTTATCGCAGCAAGGGTTATTTTCCTGCTCTTCGGCCCGGAGAAAAAGAGACCGTGCCGGAGGTACATCCTTTTGAAAGCCGCCAGGCCGTGGCCGTTACGCTGGGCGCCTCTTACGATGACTGGGCGTTGTCACAGCTGGCCAAAGATCTCGGGAAAACTGCAGATGCGCAGACTTTTTCTTCCCGCGCACGAAATTATGTCAACCTCTGGGACAGTCAGAAGGCATTCTTCCTTCCGAAGGACGAGAAAGGAGAGTGGATCGACATCGATCCCGCGTTCGACGGAGGTCCGGGTGGGCGGAACTATTATGACGAAAACAATGGCTGGACTTACCTCTGGCAGGTACAAGAGGACATCCCCGGTCTGATCGGCCTGATGGGAGGTCGTGAGGCCTTCGTCAATCGTCTCGATCAGTTGTTTCGGGAAGGACTGGGGCGCAGTAAGCAGGAGTTTTGGAATAAATTCCCCGATGCCACAGGGCTTGTCGGACAGTTCTCCATGGCTAATGAACCTTCCTTCCATATTCCTTACCTTTATAATTATGCGGGCGCTCCCTGGAAGACGCAGCAAATGGTCCGGCTGCTCTTGTCCACGTGGTTCCCCGACAATGTCTTCGGTATCCCGGGCGATGAAGACGGTGGCGGGATGTCGGCCTTCGTGGTCTTTTCTTCCATGGGATTTTATCCGGTAACACCAGGCATTCCTGTCTATACTATAGGCAGTCCTGTATTCAGCCGGGTGAGCATCACGCTGGACAACGGCAAACAATTTACCCTGATCGCCCACAACTGTTCTGTAGTCAACAAATATATTCAGAGTGCGCGTATCAACAACGTGGAACTGACATCGCCCTGGTTCACGCACAAGCAATTGATGGATGGAGGGACGATTGAATTGCAAATGGGACCTAAACCGAATAAACAATGGGGAGCTGCCGCTGCTATACCTACGGAATAATTTTTATTGCGTTGCTGACCATTGCCATGGGATCCGGTGCAACCCCCGACTATCATTTTGATTCCACGATCTCACGCGTGGTACTCGACAATTACCTTTCCCGGTCGATTTCCATGGAGGGCCTCCTCAACGGCCGGGGTGATTTTGGCGACAATATCCGGATGCTGGATCATATCGGTGCGAAATTCATCGGTCGGAGTATCTGCCTATGGGGCAGGGAAGCGGAGCTGTTGGATAATTTTGCCCGGGCGAGGGTACTGGTTCCAAAGGTACTGGCCGATGATCCTGACCGCATCCTGGAGGCCTGTATTTTCGAGATCGTCACTGCTCAGGTGGAACAGGTGCCGGTACCGGCATGGGCCTTTAGTGCTTTGGGCATGCCTGTAGAGCAGCGCAATTTCCGTTATACCGATATGTTGTATACCGACGGACGTTTTCGCGATCAATGGGGGAAAGAAGCCTCTGTGCCCGACGTCAGCCGGCCGGAAACGCGCCTTTGGATGTTTTTCCTTGCTGCGTCCTATATCGACCTCGGCTTCGAGGCTATTCATTACGGTCAGGTGGAACTGATGAACAAGAACGATCCCGACCTCAGCTATTGGTCACAGGTATTTACACAGGCGCGCGCCTATGCCCGGGTGCATGGCCGCCGGCACATGTTGCTTTGCGATGCCCATACCCCCGGCGGGGGATTCATAAAAGATGGGAGGCTGCTGCTGGATTTCCATGCCTTTCCATTGCGGATAAAAGAAGTGCCGGATACTCCGCAGGCGGCGATACTGGAACTCGGATTCTCCGACGGCCTTTATCGGAGGAGCAAAGGTGGCATGACCCCCAGCGGATGGACCTGTGAGAGTCTTCCTTATCTCGTGGAATTCGATAATTATGGTGTTAGTAAAGGTCCTGGTCAATCCGGCCAGGGCCATGGCGGGTTCGATTGGATCTGGGGTTATGATGAGATCACCTGGTTTGCCCATCAAACTCAGGCCTATCGCAGAGACTGGTTACACTATGCCTGGGACTGGGTCAACCGGGTGGATACCAACGCGCATCTTGAAATGCCCGGAAGCCGGACCATGACCTCGCCGTTAGATCATAGAAGATGGTATTACGCTAACAATCCGAGTCCGGCCGTACCGGAGGGCCTGGGCGATGAGGAAACCATCCTGACGATATGGTAAAAAAATCTATCTTTACCATAGCTTATGAAGAGGTTATTATTTTGTATTGCTGCTATATTATCGATACCCACAAGCGATTTTGCCCAGTCTTACGGATTGGTCTTCAGGAGTCATGAAGTTGTACAGGAAAAAAGGACAGCTCTCGATCTATCCCCGGATGACTCGCTTTGTTTTGGTAAGGATTTTGATCTGTCGTTCGATATAAGCTTTCTTCCACGACACGAGATCTATTTTGGCTATATCTTTCGCATCATCGCCGTCGGGAATGGCGGCAACGATCAGAATATCGACCTGATCTATAATCAGCGTACGGCTTCCTTCAGGATCATCATCGGCGAAAATTTTTCCGGGATCAGCTTTTCTGTCGACAGTCCGAAGCTTTACAGGGACTGGAACCGGATTGCTCTTCATTGTGATCTCAACAAACATTTACTGCAACTCGACCTCAATGGCAAGTCAGTAGGTTCCAATTCCATTCCTGCGACAGGCAACTGCTTCAAATTCCTATGGGGCGCCAACGATTTCAGGAAGTTCAGGACCCGGGATATTCCGCCCATGCAGATCAAGGATATCCGGTTGACAGGGAATGGTTCGCCGGGATACGCTTGGTTGCTGGATGAGACGGCCGGCGATCTGGCCATGGATAAGGTTGGCCACATAACCGCCAGGATCAAGAACCCTGTATGGTTAAAACCGAAATATCAGCAATGGGATCTTGTCGGATCGTTTGACATCAACGGTTATGCGGGAGTAGCCTATAATCCCGCGCAGGACCGGCTATTCATCACGGGCTCAGACTCACTGGCCGGCTATACCTTTACCAAAGACGGTTTTGCGATGGAGTGGATACCCTGTCGTCACATGGATATGCCGCTGGGTCATCAGAGTATTTATGATACCATCAGTGACAAACTGTACGACGTCAATATCGACCGCAAGACTGTCGCGAACTTTATCTTCGCTAATAAACAGTGGAGTCAACCTTACCCCGGCGGTCCACTGACCGAATACTGGCATGCCAATAAATTCATTTCGGCTCCTGACACTTCACTATATGTTATCGGGGGATACGGCCAGCTGCGATATAAGAACCTGGTTCAGCGGTATCATTTTGCTTCCCGGCGATGGGATACCATCCGGACATCCGGAGAATACCTGCCACCCCGGTATCTCGCTGCACTGGGCACTGATCCGCAGGGGAAATATGCGTATATCGTTGGCGGCTATGGCAGCCAGACAGGTGACCAGATGCTGGACCCCCGAAATTATGATGATCTGTACCGCTATGATATCCGCAAACGATCGTTCAAAAGAATTTACAGTCTGAAGCCATCGGCGTACCCGTTCACTTTTGCCAATCATCTTGTCATTGGTGCGATGCCTGACGCCTGGTATGGGTTGCTGTTTGCGAACGATTCCTTCAACTCCAAGCTGCAGCTGATAGAGGGATCGCTGATCGACTCGGCTATCCGGCCTGTCGGTAACACTATTCCCTATAATTTTCATGATATCCAGTCGTTCGCCGATCTGTATTATTCTCCACAGAGCAACAAACTGATTGCCGTAACCTTGTTCTATTCTAAAATAGATAATAAGGATCACAATACACAGGTCCGCATTTATACGCTGAATTCTCCACCGGAGCCCACGGAGGTTATTCCGGCGACGGTTGCAGCCGCGTCTCCGCGGCGCAGTCCCTGGCTGCTGATCCTCCTGGCAGTCCTGGTGGTGATCCTGGTGATCGTCGTAGTGGTCAGGTTGCGTGGTGGCCGGGGACCGTCTCCTGTTGTTGTGACTCCGCCGCCTGCATTGCAACCCGTCCCGGCTGTCAGCCATGCCGGCAGCCTGTCGGTCTCCGCTATTTATCTTTTTGGTCCTTTTCAGGTGTTCGATAAAGAGGGGCATGACAGCACCCGGCTGTTTACGCCGCTGTTAAGGGAATTATTCCTGATCATCAGCATTTACACTATTCGCAATGGGCGGGGAATTTCTTCCGAAGGGCTGAATGAGATCCTCTGGCATGATAAGGCAGACAAGGATGCCAAGAACAACCGCTCCGTCAACCTGGCGAAGCTGAAACCCATCCTGGAGAAGATCGGCAACTGCATTATCAATAAGGAGTCGGGGTATTGGCAATTGCAGGTGCTGGACGATACTTATGTGGACTATAAACAGTGTGTCACGTTGCTGCAGGAGACGACGACTCCCGATGCCCGGCATCTGCATCCGCTGGTCGACATTATCAAAAGAGGGCCTTTCTTACTGCAAACCGAATACAATTGGCTTGACGATATCAAATCGGAGGTCTCCAACGGTGTCATTGATCGTTGCCTGGGGTATCTCAGTCATCACGATATCACCGAAAACCCCGAGTTCACCATCGAGATCGCCAATTGCATTTTCTTTTTCGACCAGTTGAACGAGGATGCCCTTACTTTCAAATGCAAGAGCCTCATCCTGCTTAAGCGGCATAACCTGGCCAGCAATACCTATCTGAAATTTGTAAAAGATTATAAAGATATCTACAGTGCGGACTTCGATAAGTCTTTCCAGGAGATTATAGCCTAAAACCCGGCCGTTAATCGAACATTAATCGCCTGGTTAATCTTTGGATCGTTTATTTGTAACAGTTTCTCAATTAAATGCTTGTTGTGTGAATAAACGTTCATTACTCATCCGTCGCCTAAGCGCTTTATCTGTTCTTCTCCTGTTGCTGACCGCCACCACCCGGCCTGTGCCTGACTACAAAAAGATTTTGCAACCCATTGCATTCGATCAACGGCCGCCTTATAAGGATCCTCATGTGGCTATCGGCCGCCGGGTTGAAGATCTGCTGTCGCGGATGACTGTTGAGGAAAAGATCCGGCAGCTGGATATGTATTGGGGCAAGCAAGTGGCTGAGATGGGCGGTGTGCGTGGTGAGGGGAGCCATACTGCCGACGGCCATGAAGCTATGGCCTGGTCCGAGGAGAAAACTACCGCGAGTCTCGGTACCCTGGGGGCGGGTTCTGTGCACGACTTCTATCCGCTGAGTGCCGGCATTGCCAACAGTCTTCAGCGTTATGCCATGGAGAAGACCCGATTGGGTATTCCCATTCTCTTTATTGAAGAAGGGCTGCATGGCTATAGTGGCCTGGGCAGCACTTCCTTTCCCATTCCTCTGCAGTTATCCGGCGCCTGGGATACAACGCTATTGTATGATGTCGGTCGTGCTATTGCGACAGAGGCGCGGGCCCATGGCACCGACATGCTATTAGGGCCGGTATTGTGCCTGCCACGCGATCCACGCTGGGGGCGAACGGAAGAGACGTATGGAGAGGATACCTGGCTCGATGCCCGCAATGCGGTTGCGATGGTGAAGGGCATGCAGGGTAAGAGTGTCGATCAGCCTGATGCCGTCATTGCAGAGCCCAAGCATTTCGCCGTTCATGGCGTGCCCGAGGCGGGCAGCAATACCGCCCCCGTCAATATGGGTGAGCGGGAGGTCCGCAGTTCCTTTTTGCCTGTCTTCGAGGCGGCAGTGCGTGAAGGTGGTGCGCTGTCGATGATGGCTGCCTACAGCGAACTGGACGGCATCCCTTGTGTGGATAACAAATGGCTGCTAACCGATGTGCTGCGCAAGGAGTGGGGATTCAGGGGTTTCGTGCTGTCCGATCTCGGCGCTATCAAAATGTCCATGGAGACTCATCATGTCGCGGCATCAGTGCCGGACGCGCTGGCCCAGGCTTTAAAGGCGGGCCTCGATATGCAGTTTTACGACTGGCCTCACGACGAATTCATGACGGCGATGAAGACAGCCCTGCGGCAGGGTCTCTTGACAACGGGGCAGCTGGACCGTGCCGTAGGGGACGTTTTGCGCGTGAAATTCCTGCTGGGGCTCTTCGATCATCCTTATACCGACACGACCCTGAGCGCCAGGGTGTTTCATACGCCTGCCCACCAGGAACTGGCTCTTAAAGCCGCTGCGGAAAGCATTTGCCTGTTGAAGAATGAAGGGAATATCCTGCCGTTGCACAGTGACGTGCACCATATCGCCGTTATCGGACCGCTGGCGGCCAGCACTTATCCCGGCGGATATTCCAATCCATCCGCCAAGGCCATCTCCATCCTGGAGGGCCTTCGGAGCCGGGCCGGCAATACGCTGTCCATCCGTTATGAACAGGGGTATTCGACCGACAGTGCCGCGAATGACCTGCAGCCGGCCGCGATCGATGCCGTCAAAGCATCCGACGTTTCCATTGTAGTGCTGGGTGAAGAACCTGCGATTGTGGGGGAGGGGAAAGACCGTGCGCACCTGGAGCTCGGCGAACATCAGATGCGGCTGATTGAAGCCGTTAGTGCGATCGGAAAACCTGTCGTCGTGCTGCTGGCCAATGGCCGGCCATTATGCATCGACTGGGTAGCCGCTCACGTACCTGCTATTGTGGAGACCTGGTTTTCAGGGGAGCAGGGCGGCCTGGCCATCGCCGACGTTTTACTGGGACATACCGATCCGTCGGGTAAGCTCCCGATGACCTTTCCCCGTTCCGAAGGTCAGATCCCATTCTATTATAATCACAAGCCCTCTTCGATTCATCGGTACGTCGATGAAAAAGACAGTCCCTTATTCCCGTTCGGTTTTGGGCTCAGCTATACTCACTTCAACTATAGTGACCTCAAAGTAACACCGGCGTCGATTCCTGTGGGCGGCACTGCAGATATTCAGGTCACCGTTACCAATGCGGGCGCGGTGGCGGGGGCAGAGGTGGCGCAGCTGTATGTCCGCGATCAGGTCAGCAGCGTGACGACTCCTCAGCTGGCGCTGAAGGGGTTTGGGCGCGTCATGCTCAACCCCGGAGAAAGCCGCACGTTGCATTTCCGCCTGGGGCCCGATCAACTAGCCCTCTGGAATCGGGACATGAAAAAGGTCGTGGAACCCGGCGAGTTCAGCATCATGGTCGGCAGTTCCTCCGCAGATATCCGGCTGAACGATAGCTTGCGGGTCATTCCACATCCATCAAGCGTATTACATGGCCAGAACTAGTATCTTTCGGATCATTGCTATTCTACTGCCTTTCCTCCTGTTAGGTTTGCTGGAATTAAGCCTGCGGCTGTTCCATTATGGCTACGAAACGTCACTCTTTATCGAAGATCCGGGTAATAAAGATTACCTGAGCTTCAATCCGGACGCATCCAGGAGATATTTTACCGATCAGCTGAATGCCACTACTGGTAACCGGGAGCCCTTCCGCAAGGTCAAGGAGGCTGGTACGCTGCGTATCTTTGTGCTGGGAGAATCCACTACCATCGGTTACCCTTATTTTCACAATGGCTCCTTTCACCGGTGGCTGCAATACCGGCTCATGCGGTCCTTTCCGGACAAGAAACTGGAGATCGTCAACCTTTCCCTTACAGCCGTCAATTCTTATACTGTGCTGGGCTTTGCGCGGGAAGTCGTCAACTATGCGCCGGATGTCATCCTCATCTATGCGGGACACAATGAATATTATGGTGCGCTCGGGGTGGGATCTACCAACAGGCTGGGCAACAATCCCCGGCTGGTCAATCTTCTGCTATGGCTGCGGAAGCTACGGACTGTTCAATTACTGACAAAGGCATATGGAAAGGTTGGGCGGATTTTCTCTTCCGATGCTGACAAGGCCGGTAAGACGCGGATGCAGCTGATGGTGGCCAATCAGCAGATCGCTTACGGTTCTCCTATGTATAGTAACGGGATCACACAGTTCGAAACCAATATGGATGAGGCGTTAAATGTCTTTCACCGACGGGGGATACCCGTATTTATCAGCAACCTCGTGTCGAACCTCAGGGATCAGCGGCCTTTCGTCAGCATTACTGCCGGCGATACCACTAATGCTCAGTATGACTATGCGCAAGCCGGGCGGTCCTGGGACAGTGGAGACTACGTGACAGCAAGACGGGATTACGTCCGGGCCAAAGAAATGGACGCGCTGCGGTTTCGTGCTCCCGAGCGGATGAATGAGATTATTGCCGGCTTCAGCCGGAAATACGACAATGTACACCTTGTTGATACCAGGGCGGCTTTTGAAGCTGCATCCGACCATGGGATCATTGGGAAGTCATTGTTGCTGGAACACGTTCACCCCAACCTGACAGGATATGCATTGATGTCGGATGTCTTTTATCATGCCCTTCAACAGCAGGGGATTATCCCTTTAGCCAGAGATCGGGAGTTGACATTCAACCAGCTGCTGGCCGACATGCCGCTGACGCGGGTGGATTCGCTGTCGGGCGCCTACAAAATTGCGAACCTGGAAAATAACTGGCCGTTCAATGATTCAGGGCGGGTTAAAGGACCGCCTTCCCGGGATGACCTGCATCTTTCTACGGAAGAAGAAGACCTGGCTTATGCCGTAGCTTTCGAGCATCTTTCCTGGGAAGAGGCGACGGGTCAGTTATATGATTTTTACAGCAAAACGGAAGACTGGGCTAAAGCGGCCATCGTCATGGAGGCGCTATGCCTCGAGCATCCGTCAGAAGCGGCCTTGTATGAGAAGACCGGCATGTTGTATGGCAAATTAAAGGAGAATGACAATGCCATTCTCTACTTTGGGGAGGCCTTCCGGCTTGAACCTTCTTTTGAGCGGGCCCATTATCTTTTTGTCCTTTGCCTGCAGGCTGACAGACCCACAGAGGCGCTGCCTTATCTCGACTATGCGATTGCCAACAATAGCAGTGGGATGAACCTGCAGCCCATTCGTACGGGAGCCGTGGAGATTATGCAACTGGAAAATCAGGTGGGGAAAGATTCAACCCAAACGGATGTGCTGCAAAAAATCGCCCGGGCGTATCGACAAATGGGTAACGAGCCTGCTGCGCTTAAATATATGTCACTTGCCGAACGGGCGCAAAAAAAACCCGCACGATAGTGCGGGTCGGGTATCATCAAGCCTGAATAGATTGATTAGATATGCGATTCGATCTTTTTGACGAAATTGGATTTCGGCTGTGCGCCTACCAATTTGTCGACAACCTTGCCGCCCTTGATGAACAGGATGGCGGGGATGCTGGTGATGCCATAATTGACCGATAATTGCGGGTTATGGTCTACATTCACTTTCCCTACATTGATCTTGCCGTCATATTCTTTGGACAGTTCTTCGATGACGGGTCCGATAGCGCGACAGGGGCCGCACCATTCTGCCCAGAAATCGACTATGGTGAGCTTATCGGAGGAAATCACTTTTTCCTGAAAGTTGGTATCTGTTAATTCTAAGGCCATAAATTGAGCTTTTTATGTGATGTGATATTTTTTGCTAGGTCAAAGGTC
>JAMFSL010000012.1 GCA_026225275.1 Puia dinghuensis | reverse complement strand
TTCCAATCAAAAAGCAGCGACGGCACCCTGGTCTCCGGCATCTATTACCTGCCGCCCGGTGCATCACCCGATAAAAAATACCCCTTCATCTTATTCATTCATGGCGGCCCCGTCGGTCAGGATGCGATGAGCTTCGATCTGTCAAGACAAATGCTCGCAGCCGGAGGATATGTCGTCGCCGCCGTCAATTACCGCGGCAGCAGCGGCCGTGGCCTCGCCTATAGTAAAGTCATCTCCGGTGATTGGGGCAATAAAGAAGTCCTCGACCTGCACGGGGCAGTGGATTATCTGATCAAACAGGGCTTTGTCGACCCGAACCGCATGGGCGTGGCCGGCTGGAGCTACGGCGGCATCCTGACAGACTACATGATTGCGTCGGATACCCGATTCAAGGCTGCCAGCAGCGGCGCCGGCACCGGGTTCACCCTGTCCCTCTATGGCGTCGATCAATACATCAATCAATATAATAATGAATTAGGCACTCCATGGACCAGCATCGACCGTTACCTCAAGATCAGCTATCCCTTACTGAAGGCCGACCGGATCAAAACGCCTACACTATTCATGAGCGGCGAAAAAGATTTTAACGTACCCACTGCTGGCAGCGAACAGATGTACCAGGCTTTGCGCACCCTGGGCATCCCTACCGAACTCATCGTCTATCCCGGTCAATTCCACGGCATCAGCATTCCGTCCTATCAACGCGACCGCTTCGACCGCTGGCTGGCCTGGTTCGGAAAATATCTCGCGCCCACTCCGTGAGCCCCGGCCGCCCCCGCGCGTTATCTCTGCCACGCCTCGCACTTTGCTCCCGCTTCTAAGCTCGGCCGCGCCCTCGCGCGTCCTCTCCTATTCACTCCGCAAAGCGACAACCGGATTAGCCAGCGCCGCCCGGATAGCCTGACTGGCAATCGTGACCCAGGCAATCAGCAGCGCCAGAACCCCGGCCATCACAAATATCCACCCGCTCAGCGCAATGCGATAAGTATACTGCTGCAGCCAGTTATGCGCCAGCCAACCCGCAACAGGAAAGGCAATCAGACACGAGATTGCAACCAGCTGCAAAAAATCTTTCGACAGGAGCCCCGTGATCCCCGCCACACTCGCCCCCAGCACTTTGCGGATGCCGATCTCCCGCGTCCTTTGTTCAGCACTGTAGGCAGCCAGCCCAAATAGCCCCAGGCAGGAAATCAGAATGGCAAGAATAGCAAAAGCCTTCGCTGTGTCAGCCATCAATGCTTCCGTTTTAAACTGTGCATTGAACTGGTCGTCGACATAGGCGTATTGAAAGGGATACCCTTTATTATATCCCTGAATGACCTCCTGTATCTTCGCCAATGCCTGTGAAGGATTCCGGGTCTCCTTCATCCGGACATAGATCAGATTTGCATCCCAGTAGCCGGGAGCCTTGCAGAACAAGATCAGCGGCCCGGGATCCCCATAAAGACTGCCATAGACATAATCACTCACTACTCCCGCCACTGTAAAATACTCGAACCGCGTCTTTTCTTCGTTGATCGGAAATCGGATGACCTTGCCCGGTATATCGCCATAGTTGATGCCTTCCCCTTCCTTCCCTCCGCCTTCTCCTTTGCTCTCCGTGCTCATCAACCGGGCCATAGTCGCCGTGACAAGTACATGAGAAGAATCCGTCGGCGATGCAAAATTACTTCCTGCAAGCAGTGTCATACCCGATGCCGGGATAAAGTCGTTCGAGACATTCCTATGGGCGATATTAACCTGCATGTTGACAGGCTTACCAGGCCAATCGTAATCACGCGTATTCCCTCCTTTCAGGATGGAGTGGTCGGCCATCGCGGCATAGGCCACTGCACCGGTTTGCAGCAATTCCTGTCTGATACCCTCAAAGGCCCCTGCCATCGCATGCTGCA
This sequence comes from Puia dinghuensis, assembly GCA_026225275.1. Lineage (GTDB taxonomy): Bacteria > Bacteroidota > Bacteroidia > Chitinophagales > Chitinophagaceae > Puia > Puia dinghuensis_B. Next base: position 30,307 of record JAMFSL010000012.1, on the reverse strand, counting down.
TATCGATCTCGATCAGCTGGTCTTTATGAAAACCTAAGTTGCGCTCCTTCACATATTGAATTTGCCGGAAGATGATGATCGTCGCAATGATAAAGACAATCGAAAGCGAAAATTGTAAGACTACCAGCCCTTTGCGTATCCAGGCATCGCTCCCGGCCGGTAGCTTCATCGCCTTCAATACAATGATCGGTTTGAAAGACGAGAGATAGAAGGAAGGATAGCTGCCTGCCACCAGCCCGCAACAGACAATGATACTCAACAGACCCAGCCAATGGTCCGGACGTAAGGGCGCAAGAAAAAGTTGCTTTTCCACCAGCGCATTGAAGGCCGGCAGGGCTAAAGCCATGATACCCACAGCCAGCACCCCCGCCACCGCCGACAGATACAGCGCCTCCAGCAGAAACCTCAACGCCAGCCCTTTTCTCCCTGCACCCAACACCTTACGGACACCGATCTCCCTGGCCCTTTGCTGGCTGCGCGCCGTCGCCAGGTTCATGAAATTGATGCATGCGATCAGCAGGATGATCCACGCCACCAGCGACAAGAGATTGACGTATTCTATCCGGCCGCCGCCCGTTTGTTTGCCATTCTCGAACTGATCATACAGTCGCCAGTCCCTCATGGGGAACAAAAACAGCTGATGATTGCGCGGCGGATCTTTTCGATGAATGAGTCCGGCCATTTCTTTATCGACAGTATGTGGGTCCACACCCGGCTCCAGTTCAACGTAGGTCATGGGGCCATAGCTGTTCCAGACAAGGGGTCTATCCGGATGGAGGGTGTCAATGCCCTGGCGAAGTATATCGATAGCGAAAGGAGCAAGCCATTCAAATTGCAGGCCGCTATTCGCAGGGAGGTCTTTGACAATGCCCGTTACCGTATAGTCCCGGATATTATCGACATGCAAAGACTTACCAATCAGCGATGCAGCAGGAACGGGTCCGAAAATTTTGCGGGCTTCTGTTTCCGTTAGTACCAGGGAATATATTTGATTGAATGCCGTCCTCGGGTCTCCGGCAACAAAAGGCAGCGTGAACATGCTGAACAGCGAAGGATCTGCATAACCACCCGTGGCATACAACGACCGGTCTCCCCACCCAAGGAGTATCTTCCTGTTTTCATCCGAGGCGCGTGCAGCATTCCTGACACCCGGGATCTCTTTTTTCAGCACGTCCATCAATGGCCGCGGCGTAGAACCGATGGTCGAGACGTTTCCATCGACAGCCATGTTGACCTCAATCTTGTAGAGACGGTCTTTTTTTGTGTTGAAATTGTCGTAGCTGCGTTCATCCTCGATCCATAAAAAAATCAGGCCTGCACAGGCGATACCCATCGCCAGCCCAAAAATATTAAGGACACTGTACGCTTTATTCTTTCGCCAGCGACGGAACAGGAAAGGAAAGATTTTGGTTGACATATCCCGGGAGGTTTCCCATAAGGACGCCCGCATGGTGAAAATGTTGCTTGCCCCTCAGCCCTCGCGCCACATCCCTCCAACCCCCGCCTTAAGATTTTATCCGGTCCTGCCAGGCATTCATTCCCCCGGAGAGATTCTTCAGGTTCGTGAACCCGGCCCCTTCCAGTATCATACAGGCTTGCCCGCTACGATTGCCACTACGGCAATAACAGATAACCTCCTGGTCCTTCCAGCCGTCAATCTCGTCCGTCTGTAAAGTCTGGATCCTGCCCAGGGGCAGCAGTACACCGCCAATATTGAAATCTTCGTGTTCAAAAGGCTCCCGGACATCCAGTAAATGCAGGGTTTCACCGGCGTCTATCCGGGCTTTTAACTCCTCGACGGAAATAGTTTGCATGGCTAGATATTAGTTTACAAATAAAAATGATTAATTGGTGTTGGTCGAGGCATGCGTAGAATCCCCGGGCACCGGCTTCTGTACGCCTAGTTTGATGTCGATCGCCTGACCGGGACGAATATGATTGACCCCGCCACCGTCGTTGAACTGTGGTGGAGACTGCCAGTAGATATAGGATTCAGCCGAATCTCTCACATCCGGGTCCTTAGCGACAGCCCCCAATGAAAGACCAAACGAGTCCAGCCGTGTCTTCCCCTGCTGATAGGTCAGCCCGGTAAGGTCCGGCACGATGAACTCCTGGCCGCCAATGCCATTGCCCAGCACCAGCGTAACGGAACTCCCTTGCTGAATGGTCGTCCCGGGCTTGATGGTCTCACCCTTGTATTGCTGATCCAAAACCGAATTTCGGGCAAAGTCGGGCTTGAAGATCGTATCCCCCAGTTTGAGCCCGTATTGGCTCAGTACAGTCTTGGCATTGCGGAAACTCATACTCACCAGATTCGGCATCTGGATAAAAGGCGCCGAGGCCCGGTTGATCGACAGATAAACCGTACGGTTGATCTTGACCAGATTATCCGCCTCCGGGAACTGCTTGACCACCTGCATCGGACGCATGGTATCATAATAAACGCTGCTATCCTGGATCTGCACCTCAAATCCCTGCCCCTGCAGCGTTTTCTTCGCCTCGTCAAACGACATCCCCGTGACCGACGGGATCTTCATCGTCTTGCCATGCTGGGTCAGCAGCGCCAGCGAGCCCAGGAACAATAACAACAGCAACAATAAAATGACGAAACCTGCTACTATGTTAACCCAGAGGGGTTTGGTGGTGAGAAATTTAAACACGCCTTAATAGTTTAAAATAAGATCGTTGGTTATTGCCGAAGATAAAGAATTTTATCCGCACTCGCCTTACGCCTGCCAATCCAATCCCAGAGCTCCCGCTTCTAAGATCGATACCCCTTCAACCCTGGCATAAGGCTCCCGCTTCAAAGATCGGCCGTTCCCTCGAACGTCCTCTCCCCCTCGGACGGTCTCTAGCCCCCCAGCGCCTCATCGACCAGCGCCGAATAAAACTGCTCCAGCGTCCAGCCATGGACCTTCAGTTGCTGCGGAACGAGACTGGCCTCACTTTGCCCCGGCACCGTATTGATTTCCAGCATGAATGGCTCCCCCTTCTCCTCATTGTAAATAAAATCGATCCGGATAATGCCCCGGCAATTAAACACCGCATAGATCTTTTTGGCGGTAGCCCTGACCTTGGCCGCAATAGCTTCATCAACCTGGGCAGGAGTGATCTCCTCATTTAACCCCGCCGTATACTTCGCCTCGAAATCGAAAAACTCCCTTTTACTCTTTACTTCCGTGAAGGGTAGTGTAATGATCTCCCCCTTGTGTCTGAATACGCCGATCGTGAACTCCCGCCCTGCAATAAATTCTTCCACCAGCACCTCCTTGTCCTCCCGGAAAGCTTTTTCAATGGCAGCGCCCAACTCTTCCGAACGTGAATTCACCTTCGACATCCCAATGCTCGACCCGCCATTGTTCGGCTTGACAAAAACCGGAAACTGCAGGTGCCGCGTCATCTCATCGGGACTATCCCCCCTTCCCTGAAGGAACAGCACCGATCGTGCCACATGAATGCCGTTGAAGGAAGCAACAGCTACCGTAAAACGCTTATTGAACGTTATCGCAGACACCACCGCATCGCAGCTCGTATAGGGCAGATGCAACAGATCGAAATATCCCTGTAACTTACCATCCTCGCCCGGCGTGCCGTGTATGCCCATCAGCACGGCATCAAACACGATCTTGCGCCCATCGATCGTCAACGAAAAATCATTTTTATCAACGACGATCTTTCGACCATCCTTCATGGGATGAAACCAACTATCGGGCGTAATATCGATACGATACACCGTGTATCTGTCATAATCCAGATTATTTTCAATCGTAATAGCGCTTTTATAGGAGATAACCGACTCACCGGAATACCCGCCGGTGATGAATGCAATGGTAGGTTTCATGAATGAGAATAATTTTCGGCAAAATAACGAAAGTTATTCGCCCCGCGCACCCCAAAACAGAAAGGTGAAGGAAATACGTCCTTCACCCTTTTATGACGGGAAATATCACCCGCCTATTATTAGTAGCACTCGGGCTACATTCGCAAACAAATTGATAACGTTAAGTTACCGAATTCCACGAAAATTCCAAAGAAAATCCGAGCAAATCGGGCAGCACTTATGCACATCCCACCGCCCCGCCACTCCACACTCCTCATACCCCTCAATCGGCCCCGCGAATCCGCCCGGAAAATCTATAAATGCAACTTCCCCTTTTTAGCCAGTAACTCATCCACCGTCTCCTTATACATATCATCCGGCACACAACAATCCACCGGACAAACCGCCGCACACTGCGGCTCCTCATGAAACCCCTGACACTCGGTACATTTATTAGGAACGATATAATAAGTATCCACACTGATAGGCGCGTTACGGTGCCCCGCATCCACAACACTGCCATCCAGCAGCGTAAAAGAGCCCTTCACACTGGTGCCATCCGTAATTGCCCATTCCACGCCACCTTCATAAATCGCATTGTTGGGACATTCCGGTTCGCAGGCGCCGCAATTAATACATTCTTCTGTTATCTTAATAGCCATATTTTATAAAATTAGGGAGTGATTAAACTTACCTTTGCGATCCAGCAAATATAGCGCGGTTTTTATGAACTTGGAACAACGGATAGATTTATTGGCTCGGCTCGGTGAGTACTGTGTATCAGAGAGTCCGGACTGGTCAGCAGCCAAACGGCAGGCATCGGCCGTCAACCCATGGTTCACCCCGGAATTCATTGAATTGGCCGTCCGCGGGATCGCCACCGGGTTCCTGCAAAAAGATAAACTCCAGGCATGGGCCAGCCAATACCAACTTCCCGATCAGCCTGCCCTACCCCGTACCATCGGCCTGGTCATGGCAGGTAATATTCCCCTCGTAGGATTTCATGATTTCCTGTCCATCTTCATATCAGGACATCGTCAGCTCATCAAACCCTCCCAACGGGATGAAGTGCTCATCCGCCATCTCGCCGAATGGCTGTCGGCCGCCAGCCCGGCAGCAGCTCAACAGATACAATTCGCTGAAAGACTCAACGGGTGCGACGCCTACATTGCTACCGGCAGCAATAATTCCGCCCGCTATTTTGACTATTATTTTGGAAAATATCCCAGCCTCATCCGCCGCAACCGGACCTCTGTCGCCGTGCTTACCGGCCAGGAATCCCCCCATCAACTGGAAGGACTCGCCGACGACGTCTATCAATACTTCGGCCTCGGCTGCCGCAACGTTACCCAACTCTATGTACCGGAAAATTACGATTTCCTCCCCCTGCTCACCACCTTCCGCAAATACGACTACCTGGCCGACCTGGCCCGCTACAAGAATAACTATGATTACCAACTGACCCTGCTGATCCTGAATAAGAAATATTACCTCTCTAATGATTCGATCCTACTGACGGAAGAAGCCTCCCCCTTCAGCCCGATCAGTGTGTTACATTATCAGTTTTATCGTCCCGGCCAGCCTATTCCTGCCCTGCCCGGCACAGCGCTGCCGCTTCTGGTATCGCCAACTCCTTCGAGGCTTTCGCCCATGGCTCCCGCTTCTGGTATCGGCCGCGCCCTCGCGCGTCCTCTCACTCGCGCGTCCTCTTCCGCCCTGGCTCCGGATAATCCAGATATCCAATGCGTTGTCGGCGCCCCCTCGGCCGCCGAAGCCTCGGCGAAGGCGGCCCCCATAGCCTTCGGCCACGCCCAGCAACCCGGCCTCACCGACTACGCCGACGGCCGCGATACCCTGCAATTTTTGCGCAGCCTCGGCGAAAAACCCTGAACAATTGTCAGCCCAAACTGCAATTTTTTCCGGTTGCCTCGCCCCTTGCCAAATCTCGCAACCACCCGGCCAAATCCTAACCCCAACCCCGGAACCACTCCCCCCGCAACCAGCCGAAATCCCCGCCCCGCCCACACGAAATTCCCCCAAAAGACTTCATTTTAGTCGTATATTTATAAGCATAGTCGAACCGATCTACGAAGGTCTTAGTAAAACATTTGTTAAACTAAAGCGTTGGTAGATACAGTTGTGAAACCTTGGCGTTAATTTGGTACCACAGACGCTCAATCAATAAAACACCTCAAAACGAAAAAATCTATAACAAAATGAGAGCAAAGCAAGTAGTAGCTGTTATCCTGATCAGTGCGGTGACCACAATGGCTACCCTGTGGGGCTACAATCATTATTTCTCGACAGCCAGAACCTATTACTATTCACAGGATTCCGGCAAAATCCCCTCCAACTACGCCAAATTCTTTGAAAGCGGCCAGAAAAACGGCGGCCCGGCAGACTTCGTCGATGCAGCCAGCGCGGCCATCCCCGCAACCGTGCATGTCAAAACGAAGACCGTTCGCACCGTCAGCAACAATCTTCCCAAACACAACCCCTTCTCCGACCTTTTCGGTATCGACCCGGATGATTTCTTCGGTAACGGTAACGGAATGAGATCCATGCCCGAAATGGCATCCGGTTCCGGTGTCATCATCAGCAACGATGGCTATATCGTGACCAATAACCATGTCATAGACGGAGCAGACGAAGTGACTGTCACCCTCAGCAACCGAAAGTCCTTCAAGGCAAAAGTCATCGGCTCCGACCCCGCCAGCGACCTCGCTGTCGTCAAGATCGATGCACAGGGACTGCCCTTCCTCCTCTACGGCAACTCCGATGACGTAAAGATCGGCCAGTGGGTGTTAGCCGTCGGCTATCCCCTGACACTCGAAACGACCGCTACGGCCGGTATCGTCAGCGCCAAAGGCAGAACACTCGATATCAACCGCCGTCAGAGCCAGACCCCGGTGGAATCCTTCATCCAGACAGATGCAGCCGTCAACCCCGGTAACAGCGGCGGACCGCTCATCAATACGGATGGCCAACTCATCGGCATCAACTCGGCCATCGCCTCCCCCACGGGCAGCTATGCCGGTTACTCTTTCACCATCCCCGTCAATATCGTCAAGAAAGTCGTCAATGATATCATGAAATTCGGTACCCCGCAAAGAGCCTTCCTGGGTATATCCTATCCCAAAGACGACCTTAGCGACGACCAGAAGAAGCAGGAAAATATTAAGGACGGCGAAGGCGTATACGTCATGGACGTTACCCCCGACGGAGCAGCCGGACATGCCGGCATCCAGAAAGGTGACATGATCACCAAACTCAACGGTATCACCATTACCACCGGCGCCGAAATGATCGGCCAGATAGCTACCTATAGCCCCGGCGACAAGATCACCGTCACCTACAAACGCGATAACAAGGAAACGACCATTCCCGTTGTACTGCGCAATAACACCGGTACCACCACGATCGTCAAGACCTCCGTGCTGGATAAATTGGGCGCCACACTCGAAACCCTGAATAAGAAAGATGCAGCCACGCTGGAAGTAAAAGGCGGTGTTGTCGTCAAAACAGTAGTCGAGAACGGACTCATGGACAAATCCAGGATTCAGGAAGGATTCATCATCCTCAAAGCCAATGGCGAAGAAGTAAAGAACGTAGAGGAATTCCAGAAACTCATGGAAAAATCTACCGGTACCGTTAAACTGGAAGGTGTATTCCCCGGCTATGAAGGCGTCTATACCTATCCCCTGCGCCTCTCCTCAGGTAATTAATTAAGTACTTAACTCGAAAATATTTTTATTCAAGGCTGGCCTCCGGGTCAGCCTTTTTTTGCGGCCCGCTACTCAGCCGCTCTCATTTTTTCTCCAATACCTTATATCCCCATGCCTCTAACTCCACCGATCCACCAGGCAACACCAGCTTCTCCCGGGTAAAAATATCGAGGTAATCCCCTTCCCCCCCACCCTCGCCCAGTTGCCCCTGCAAGGCTGCCCCATCCACCCGCAAAGCCCCCCCGGAAAAATTCAACACCACCAGCACCACATCCCCCCCCGCTATCCGCGCAAAGGCAAAACACCGATCATCGGCCGAAGTATGCAGCCGCCGGACTGTCGCCCTGACATCCCCGCCACGTACCGCAGGATTCCGCTTGCGCAGCGTCAGCAGCGCCTGATAAAAATCATGTAATTCATACCGACCCGTCCATTCGATAGGATCCTTATCGAAAAATTTCAGCCGCTTGTAATTGGGCATCTCCTGCCCACTATAGATCAAGGGTATCCCATCCCACATACAGCACAACACCTCGAACGCCAGCGCCGCATCCCCCAGCCGCTCATACTCACTGCCGCTATGCGAATTCTCATCGTGGTTAGTCGTAAAATAAGCCCGGATCGCACCTGCAGGAAATTGGGCGGCATATTGATTCAACACCTCATCCAGACCACCCAGCCCGACTTCCTTTCGCCAGACAGCTTCCATCTTGTGCAGGAACGTCCAAGTATAGGTTGCATCGAATACTTCATGGTATGCAATCTCCTCGCATTCCGCCAGCCAAAATAAAGGCTTCAACGGATCCAGCGCCGTCCGCGCCGCCCGCCAGAAATCCAGCGGCACCAGCATGGCCATATCGCAGCGAAAACCATCTACATCACTGGTGTCGATCCAGAACTTCATCACATCGATCATCGCCGCACGCAGCGCCGGATTGTCATAATTCAGATCGATCACATCCGCCCAGCCATGAGGATCGTAGAATTGACCTTCCTGGTTGCGGCGATAATAGTCAGGATGCTCCCGGGTCCAGCGATGGTCCCAGCCGGTATGGTTAGCAACGATATCGATGATCACTTTAAAACCCAGCGCATGCGCCTCTTTGACCATTTGGGTAAAATCATCCAGCGTGCCATACTCGGGATTGATAGCGGTGTAATCTGAACAGGCGTAATAACTACCCAGGCTGCCCAGCCTGCGATCATGGCTGATCGGCGTGATCGGCATGAACCAGAGGATATCGATCCCCATTTCCCGCAGTCGCGGCATCTGCCGGGCAAAAGCTGCGATGGTTCCTTCAGGAGTATACTGTCGCAGGTTCACTTCATAGATATTGGACGAATAGATCCAGTCAACGGGACGAAAAACTTCGCTCATAATAGGTACATGGATGAAATTAATCCATTCAGGCGGAAAGTTACCACTTATTCCGCTCTTTTGTACCTTTACGGCGTCATGAAGCAATTCGAGATTCCCATCATCTACCGTAGCCCCCTCATCTCGGCCATCAAGAACCAGAGAAAGCAGCAGGATAAAATGAAAAAGGATTTCACGCCCACCCTGCTCGACCTTGGCCACCTGAATGTCTACCTCGCAAGACATTTCGGATTCTGCTATGGAGTGGAGAACGCCATCGAAATCTCCTTTCGTACCATTGAAGAAAATCCCGGTCGTCCGATCTATCTGCTCAGCGAGATGATCCACAACCCCCAGGTCAACGCAGACCTGCAGGCCAGAGGAGTCCGCTTCCTCCAGGATACACACGGTCAGCAGATCATCCCTTTCGAGTCATTAACGGCAGATGATATCGTCATCATCCCCGCCTTTGGCACCACGCTCGAGATAGAAGAAAAATTACACCACGCCGGCATCCATACCGAACGCTATAATACGACATGTCCCTTCGTGGAAAAAGTCTGGAATCGTAGTGCGCAGATCGCTCAAAAAAAATACACGATCGTCGTCCATGGCAAGCCCGGTCACGAAGAGACGAGGGCCACGTTCTCCCATGCAGCGGCAGAAACCCCCACCGTTATCGTCAGGGACATGGCCGAAGCAAAGCTGCTGGCCGAATACATCACCGGCGCCCGCTCACCCGAATCATTTGACGAACACTTCAAGGGGCAATACAGTCCCGGCTTCGACGTGACAAAAGATCTCACCCGCATCGGCGTCGTCAATCAGACTACCATGCTGGCCAGCGATACCCAGGCCATCGCCGATTTCCTGCGCCAGACGATGATCGAAACTTTCCGACTCACGCAAGCCTCCGCCGAAACGCATTTCGCCGACACCCGTGACACCCTCTGCTATGCTACCCTCGACAACCAGTCGGCCATCAATGGATTGCTCGCCGTCCCCGCCGACCTCGCCATCATCGTAGGCGGATACAACAGTTCCAACACCTCACACCTCGTAGAGCTGTGCGAAGAAAAAATGCCGACCTATTTTATCAGTGGAGAAGAAAAGATACTGTCCGCAGAAGAAATCCTGCACTATAATTTTCACGCTAAAAGAGAAGAGAAAACAACTAACTGGCTACCCTCAGCCGCACCCGCCCGCATCCTCATCAGCAGCGGCGCCTCCTGCCCCGACGCCCTCGTCGAATCCGTCATCCGCAAACTGGCCGGATACTACGAAGCCACCGCATCGCTCGACGAACTCATCACGACCCTCGAAGCCTGATCGCCGCCCTTATACCATCTTAAATCCTTCGAGAAATTTCGTATTAAAATCACCACTGCGGAATCGCTCATCCTTCATCAGTTGGAGATGGAAGGGAATCGTCGTCTTAATACCCTCGATCACATATTCGCTCAACGCACGATGCATCGTATTGATCGCCTCTTCCCGCGTCCGTGCGACAGCGATGATCTTAGCAATCAAGGAATCATAATAAGGGGGTATCGTATAGCCCGCATAAGCATGGCTGTCAACCCGGATACCATGTCCCCCCGGCTGATGCAGCACGTTGATCCGGCCCGGAGAAGGCCTGAAATCGTTATAAGGATCTTCAGCGTTGATCCGGCATTCGATGGCATGTCCCTGTGGTTCGTAATTCAACCCGCTGATCGCCTCGCCCGCCGCTATCTTTATCTGTTCTTTGATCAGATCGAAATTCGTGACTTCCTCGGTCACGCAATGCTCTACCTGGATACGCGTATTCATCTCCATGAAGTAGAAATTGCGATGCTTGTCGACAAGGAATTCGATGGTGCCTACACTCTCATAATTGATCGCGGAAGCAGCCTTGATAGCAGCCTCACCCATCCGGTGACGCAATTCCTCCGTCATAAAAGGTGACGGAGACTCTTCCACCAGTTTCTGGTGACGACGCTGGATGCTGCAATCCCTTTCGCTGAGATGGCATACCCTTCCATATTGGTCACCCGCTACCTGTATTTCAATATGCCGCGGCTCCTCCACGAATTTCTCCATGTAGATGCCGTCATTCTTAAAGGAAGCACCGGCTTCCGCCTTGGCCGTGTTATAAGCCCGCTCCATCTCGTCTTCTTCCCATACCACCCGCATCCCTTTTCCTCCGCCACCAGCCGTCGCTTTCAGGATGACAGGATAACCGATCTCCTTAGCCAGCCCCTTGGCCTCGTCAAGGGTTTCCAGCAACCCCTTTCCACCTGGCACCACCGGCACCCCGGCCTTGATCATCGTCTCTTTCGCGGTGATCTTATCCCCCATGGAGTTGATCATCGACGGGGTTGGCCCGATAAATTTGATCTCATGCTCACCGCAGATCTCGGCAAAACGCGCATTCTCCGCCAAAAAACCATACCCCGGATGAATGGCATCCGCATTCGTGATCTCCGCGGCAGCCATGATATGCGGAATGTTGAGGTAAGAATCAAAGCTCGCCGGCTTGCCTATACAAACAGCCTCGTCGGCAAACTTCACATGCAGACTTTCCTTGTCCGCCGTGGAATAAACCGCCACAGTCTTAATACCCATCTCACGACAGGTACGAATAACCCGGAGAGCGATCTCCCCTCTGTTGGCAATCAGTATTTTTTTAAACATTCTTGCAATTTTGGATGGGTCAAGCAGGTTCTACGAGGAATAAGGGCTGATCATATTCAACCGGAGAGGCGTCTTCCGCCAGAACTTTTACGATCCTGCCTTTCACTTCACTTTCGATTTCATTAAAGAGCTTCATTGCCTCTATGATGCAAACCACCTTGCCCGGCTCAACCTCATCTCCGACACCGACAAAAGAAGGTTTGTCCGGAGAGGCGCTGCGGTAAAAAGTACCGATCATGGGACTCTTAATGGTGACTGTATTGCCCGCGGGAGCCTCGGCTGCTTTCGAAGACTTTTCCGCCCCTGCAGACGTAGCAGGCTGAGAGGATGCCGGAGACGCCGCTGTCATCGCCGCAGCCGCCGGAACGTGTATAGGAGCCGCAAAAACCTGCTGTACCGGCTCTTCTTTTTGTTTGATAGTCAGTTTGAAACCTTTCTCCTCAATACTCACTTCGCCAATGTTAGACTTGTTGATCATTTTGATCAACTCCTGAATCTGTTTAAAATCCATATGGATGAATTTACAGTTTTATTTGGGCGGCTAAAATAGGGATTAAAGCTAAATATACCCAAAAACACCGGTGAAATTTATAAATCAACTAGTTATCTCATTTTACCCGTTCCACATATTCCCCGGTCTTGGTGTTGATCCGGATCATTTCCCCTTCATTCACGAAGAGAGGGACATTCACAGTAGCGCCCGTCTCGATCGTTGCAGGCTTCAGCGTCCGCGTAGCCGTATCTCCCTTCATACCAGGTTCGGAATATGTCACCAGCACCACGATCTTATCGGGTAATTCCACACTCATCGGCAGGTCGGTATCCGTATTGATGAGAACTGAAACTTCCTGCGCTTCCCTCAGAAATTGAGGCGCATCGATCAGCTGTTCCTGTATCGCAACCTGCTCGAAAGTCTCATTGTCCATGAAATTATATCCTGTATCATCCTTATAGAGATACTGGTACGCCTTCCTTTCCACCCGTACCGGATAGATCGAATCTCCGCTGTTCCAGGTCTTTTCAATGGAACGCGCATTGTCCACCCCCTTCAGCTTGGCCCATACCTTGGCTGCCGCCCTGGCTGTCTTATTCTCCCCGAATTCCACTACGGTATATAAACTACCATCCAATTTGATGATCATGCCACGACTGATGTCCGCAGTATTTGCCATAGAAGCTGTAAAATTTATTGAGGCCGTTAAATGTAAATCCCCCCTTTCCGGATGTCAGCTAAACAAGTTAGCAGGACGACCTTCCGGGAAGGAGGGGGCAAATTTACACTAAAAACTATATGTGGCAAAAGTTCACTTCGGCCGACCTATTAATGCGCAATACTATTATTAATGGTCATGTTAAGGCTGGGAAACCCTGAGCGTATCAGCTGTTATGGTCCAGGGCTCACCATTAACCACCATTGCAGCCGTCACCTGCTGACGAGGCGCGCCAACAATAACGACTTCCTTTTTCAACGTGATCACGATCACCCCATTTTTTTTGCCCTTCTCTCCATAGCTCCGGGCTACATCATCCTTTGTATGTACTGAAATACTCTCGATCCTGTCCGGGGTGACCGCCCCCATGTTTTCCGGACTCACTACCTTTCCATCCACCACATATACCGGAACATGGTCATCGAAGACATAATTGTCGGGAAGTTTGACCGAATCCTTCAGTGTGATGGCTATAACTCCATTAGCCCCCCGCTTACCAAACAGCCTGACAGCCTCCTCACCCTTCACGACATCCACGGATTTGATCATGTCCGGAGAAAGTACACCTGAATTCCACCTTTCCGGCATTTTTTCACCATCCACCACGTACAGGACACCGGCGCGGATACTATCCAGCACATGCGGAACACTGGTATCCCCCGCATCGACACGGACAACGGCCGGCCCCGCCTTACCACCCATCCCCATTGCCACCACCGGCCGCACCGTCACCGCTGACCCCACCACCACCTCCGGCCGCACCACACGCTTGCCCCGGAACGCCACCAGCAAAACCGCCGCCAGTGGCACAATAAATAAAAATTTCAGCAACTGGAGACGTGCGCTCCGCATTTTGTTCATCATCATAATTCGCTTTTTAAGGGATGAAAAATTGAAATTATTCGCCAGCCGGTAACAAGGCTCGCCAAGGACAGTCAATAAATGATATTGATAACTTTTCCGCTCCACCCCGCTGCTGAGTACCTGCTGATCGGCAATAAACTCCAGGTTCTGCCGGATCGACCACCTGATCAGCCAGCAAAAAGGATTGTACCAGTTCAGTATACACATCAGCTCGGCCACCAGGATATCCATCGTATGCCTTTGCCGGATATGTACATATTCATGCAGAATGATGTCCGCCATCTGCTTTTCCGTATGCAGATCCCGGTTAATATAAATGGCATTACCGAACGAAAAAGGAATAATCTGCTCATCCACCTCGTAGATCTTCCATTCGGTGCCCTCTATCCGCCGGGCCTTTTGCCGCAACCTCAGCAGGGATAACCAACGAACCGCCGTTCGGACCAGCAGCACCGCCGCTCCCGCCGCCAGCACCACCATCAATATACTCCATCCACTGGTCCCTCCACCTGGTCCCGCAACCACAGGATGCGCTGCCCCGCCACCCCCGACGACAGGGATATACCGGATCACCGAAGACTGCCCACCGGAACCGTCTAACCCCAGCCAATCCCCGATATCGATCAACGGAATGAAAAAAGACAGGACCGAATAACCCAGCAGATACCATCGGTTCATGGTATAGAACGTCAGACGTCGCAATAACAATTGATAAAACAGCCAGACAACCGACAGACTGATCGATACCTTCAACAGGTATAAAAGGATAAATGGCATAAAAAATATATTTAACTCCCGGATCTCAGGAATCCGATTTTTCGATTAATTTGATGATCTCCTTGAGTTCACCTGCGCTCAGCTTCTTCTCTTCCACGAAAAAATTCACCAGATCCTTATAGGAATTGGAAAAATAATCCCGGACGAACCCGCTCATGAATTTCTTCTTATACTCGTCTTCCGAGATCAACGGCCGGTACAAATAGGTATTCCCGACCAGCCGGCTCGACAAAAACCCTTTTTTCTCCAGGTTCTTGATAGTCGATGCCAGCGTGGTATATGGAGTATCCGGCGAAGACATGTTGTCCAGGAATAACTTAATACTCCCTTCCCCCATCTTCCAGACAGCCTGCATGGCTTCCTCCTCCTGATGACTTAACTTTTCCATGATATCTACGAATTTTTCGTAAAGCTACGGAATTTTCGTAAAAACAAATAAAAACGGCCCTTTTTCGTTAAACATTTATTTTTACACCGCGTTTAGCCTATCAAACTCTTTAGAAACTAATAAGATGAAGACAGTATACCTGGCAATCCTCGCACTGGCCCTCGGTCATGTCGCTTCCGCTCAGAAATTACCCAACCAGCCCGCCACCGATTCGGCCAATGCCAACGCCCCCTACATGCGTTTCCCGACCATTCCGCCGCTCCACCTGCTGAAACTCGATAGCGCCACCTATCTGTCCAAAGACGATATCAAGAAAAATCGCAGGACGATCATCATGTTCTTCAGCCCGGATTGCGAGCATTGCAAGCACCAGACCGAAAACATCCTTGCCGACTTCAAGGAATTCAAGGATATTGAGATCGTCATGGCCACCTACCAGCCATTTAACGAACTGAAAGACTTCAATACACATTACCACATCTTCGATCATCCGAATATTTTAATGGGCCGCGATGAAAAATTCGCCATCCCTCCCTTCTACAGGATCCGCAACCTTCCTTACCTCGCCTTATATGATAAAAAAGGTAAACTGATCACCACTTTCGAAGGAGCGCAAAAAGCGGAAACTATCATGGATGCATTCAACAACGAGAAATAGCGGAAGTATCAACCAAATGGCATAAGTCATACCTTTGTGCGCGCAAATCATTTTATCACTCAAATATTTTACAGATGAAAGTTACGGTTGTAGGCGCCGGCGCTGTTGGCGCTACCTGTGCCGATAATATCGCCCGGGCAGCATTGGCTGAAGAATTGGTATTGTTGGACATCAAGGAAGGATTAGCAGAAGGAAAAGCGCAGGATATGATGCAGACCGCCGCTCTGCTGGGTTTCGATACCCGCATCACCGGCAGCACGAATGATTATACAAAGACTGCCGGCAGCGATGTCGTCGTCATTACCTCCGGCCTCCCCCGTAAACCCGGCATGACCCGCGAAGAACTGATCGGCACCAACGCCGGCATCGTCAAAGGTGTAGCGGAAAATATTCTCAAACATTCCCCCAACGCCATCCTGATCATCATCAGCAACCCGATGGACACGATGACCTACCTGGCCCTCACAGCTACCGGCCTGCCCAAACATCGCATCATCGGCATGGGCGGCACGCTCGATAGCGCCCGGTTTAAATACCAGCTCAGCCAGCACCTGCACTGTAGCCCGGATGACCTCAATGCTGTAGTAGTTGGCGGTCATGGCGATACCACCATGATCCCGCTCATCCGCCTGGCTTCCTGGAATAGCGCACCCGTTACGAAATTCCTCAGCGCAGAACAGCAACAGCAGATCGTTGCCGACACCATGGTCGGTGGCGCTACCCTCACCAAACTGATCGGCACCTCCGCCTGGTACGCACCCGGAGCCGCCGGTGCTGCCCTGGTCAAGAGCATCGTCCGCGACGAAAAGAAATTATTTACCTGCTGCGTCTCCCTCAATGGCGAGTATGGTCAGAAAGATATCTGCCTCGGCGTCCCGGTTACCATCGGCCGCCATGGCTGGGAAAAGATCCTCGACTTCGGTCTGAATGCAGACGAACAAGCCCTCTTTAACAAGAGCGCTGAAGCCGTCCGGAGCATGAATGATGTGCTGAAGACATTATAGCTGTAGAGATCGCCATAACTGTAAAGATCGCCTTCTCCCCATACAACCCCGATCCCACGATCGGGGTTTTTTTATGTCATATCGTAAGAAAAGCATAAGCGCTCAGCAGCATATTCGCCACGCTGATAGTAATGAAATAGAGCAGGGTGATGGCCACCGCTTTTCCTAGTGAGAGCCAGAAAGACTGCCTGTACATCCCGTGCAAAGCGGCCACAAGATAAATAAAGGCCAGGATCGTCGCGAGGAACGTAAGAATGATCTCAGCCAGATCGCCCGGGATCAGTTTGCTGAGACCTAGAAACACGAGGAACAACAAAAAAATAAAGCAATGATAGTGCACAGTGAAGATCGCGTGGTTCACATAATAATACTGTTTCCGGCTATAGAACCAGCCTACATACAGGGCAAATAGCGGTAGGAGGGCAAACATGATCTTGGGAATGTCATGGCTCACGTCCACTTCCACATGCATCTTGCTGCGACCACCGTTTTTCTCTTTCTGCCGGACATTATTGCGCAACAGCCAGTGCATAAAACCCTTATCGCGCGCTGTGTCAGGAAGACTGCGCTGGATGGAGTCATATTCTCTCAGCGTATTGTATTTATACTCCGTCATATCGATGATCACCTTCCCGGCAGTGTTCATATTCAGCGATATGGTTTCGTCATTCGGCGTTACCTTTTCAGTAGTATCGAGCCGGGCAGCCATCGCGCCGTTGAAGGACCGGCGGAGGCTATCTGTTTTAACCACCGACCGGAGACTATCTGCCATCCCCTGACGGTAAAGATTCACGGCATGCCCGGTTTCTTCCTGGAGATTGGCCGTCTCTTTCTCTTTACCCGCGAAAAGCACGACAAAAAAGACCGCGGAAATAAAAATATACATCCTAATCGGATTCAGATAGCTCGTCCTCTTACCCGAAACGTATTCGCGGGTGAGAAAACCCGGCCGGACGATCAGATCTTTGACGGTCACAAAGAACTTGCCGTCGAAATGCGTGACATCCTCAAAAAAATGCCGGACCAAATGACCGACGCTCTCTTTAGGCTCCAGGTTCTCCTGCCCGCACCGCGAACAATACCTGTCCTCTACGGTAAAGCCGCAATTCAAACAGGTCTTGTCATGTCGAAGATGATGGCCGCTCACAGTTTTATTTTAAAAATAGTAAAAATCCTCCTTACCGCCGCTGCCCTTCTAACCCTATCGCCGCTCGATCGCGTCAATCACAACCTCCATCGGCTGCTGCTCCATACATTTGAAATGCCCCTTCGGACATTTTTGATACCCGATCTTCGAACAGGGACGACAGCTCAACCCCTTTACCTCCATCATCGAGTAAGGTGACTTCCCTGACGTCTGCCAATCCTCGCCCGGAGCTTCGGCTTCTAAGATCGACCGTTCCCTCGAACGGTCTCTCCCTTCATAAAAATTCAAATAATTATCCCCATAATAAGGATACATCCCGAACTCCGGCACGGTATTCCCCCAGATCGACAGGACAGGCCGCTTAAAAGCCGCCGCAATATGCATCAGCCCCGTATCATGCGTCACGATCAGCCGCGCCTGCCGCACCAGCCCCGCAGACTCGTTGAGATTAAACTTCCCACAGGCATTGTAGATCTTGATCGGATCGATCGCCGCCAACCGCTCCCCGACCGCAACATCTTCCGGACCGCCCAGCAGGATCATCGGATGCCGCGCCTGCTCGCATACCTCCGCCAGCTTGTGATAAGGCAGCTTCTTGGTCGGCAATGCCGCTCCGATCACCAGCCCCACATACCCCGCCTGGTGAGCCGTAGGAATATCGTTGGGTTTCAGCTCGTCCGCCGCCGGAATAAAATAATCGAGACCGGCCCCGTCATTTTTGATCCCGAAAGCGGCGACAGTATCCATATACCGGTCCACGATATGCCGCTCGGGCATCCGGTTCACTTTAAAATTCGTGTATAGCCACTTTGGAATGTTCAGCTTGTCAAAAGAAAAAGCCTTCTTACCCAGCCCTCGCTTGACCTTTAAGGTCCGCAGATTATGATGCAGATCGATCACATAATCGAAATCCTCCCGCCGCAGTGTCTCGATCACCGCCGCAAGATCGTCCCCCGCAGCCGGCCCCCCCGCAAGTCCCGCCCCCAGACAATGGATCTTATCGATATAGGGATTGGCCTCAAGGATGGGCTTGAAGGAAGCCTTGGTCAGATAATGCACCTCCGCCGTCGCGACTTGCTTTTTCAGGCAGCGGACCACCGGAGTCGTCAGTACAATATCCCCGATAGAAGAAAATCTAATAACCAGAAACTTCATTATTGTGGCTCTATGTAATTCAATTCCTTTCCAAACGTTTCCGGCGTGATCGCCAACGCCACAAACGCGACTACAAAAACAATAACACCCGTCACCCACCCCGCCTGGAAATGACCTAGTGAAGGCACCAGTGACTTGAACAAGGGCGCAACAACCACTGCCAAAGACCCGCGAGCCATATTAGGCACTGTCGTCGCCACGGTCGCCCGGATATTCGTCCCGAACTGCTCAGCCGCCATCGTCACGAACATCGCCCAGAAACCAGTCCCAAAACCCAACAACACACAGACCCAATACAAGGTAGCCGACGTCGCCCCTTGCAGGTTGAAAAAGGCGATCACCCCGATCACAGTAATAATATGGAAGAGCAACAGTGCTTTTTTCCGACTCTTCAACCCCTGACTGATAAACCCGATCAACACATCCCCTATCGAGATCGCCGCATATGCCACCATGATCCCCTTGCCCGGATCGATCGCTCCCTTCACCTTCATGTCAGTTGCAAAATCATTGCTAAAGGAAATCAACACCCCAATGACATACCAATTCGGCAGGGCGATCAATATTGCCGTCAGATATTTTTTGAACCGCTGCCCGCTGGTGAACAACATAAAAAAATTCCCGCGGCTCACAGCCGTTCCGGCCATATTCTTATACATCCCCGACTCCAGCACCCCCACCCGCAACAGCAACAGCAGGATACCAAGCCCGCCGCCGATATAATAACAGGTCCTCCAGCCTTCACCAGTCGCACCCACACACCAGACTTTGATAAAATACGCAAACACCGCCCCGCTCAACCCAATCCCGGCAACCAGCGAAGTAGCGATCCCGCGCCTTTCCTTTGGCATCAGCTCGCTCACCAGCGTGATCCCCGCACCCAATTCGCCCGCCAACCCCAGCCCCGTAACAAAACGTGCCAGCTCATACTGACTGACGGTATGCACAAAACCATTCGCGATGCTTCCCAAAGAATACAGGATGATGGACGCAAACAATACCCGCAACCTCCCCAGTTTATCACCCAACACGCCCCAGAGGATGCCGCCGATCAGCAACCCATACATTTGGATGCTCAGGATATCCGTTCCCTTTATTTTCACTTCTGCATCCGTCAACCCCAGCCCCTTCAGCGATGGTATCCGGATAATACTGAATAGCAACAGATCGTAGACATCGACAAAATAACCCAGGGCTCCTACGATCACAGCCAGATTGAAAAGCGAGACCTTTTTTTGCTCCATGCGGAAAATTATGATTTTTTATAGGGGTCCTCGGCAACAGGAGGATTTTTTTTGCCGAAAAAGAGTTTGTAAATGACGGGGGCCGTAGTGATAATGACGATGCCGATGACGATGACTTCCAGGTGCTTTTTCAGATCGAAACCGAATTTCATCATAAAGAGCTTGTCCAGGTAATGACCCGCAAAGAGCATCGCGAAAACCCAGGCCGCACAACCGATGATATTGTAAATGATAAATTTCTTTCGGTCCATCGCCACAACCCCCGCAATGATCGGAGTAAACGTCCGGATAATAGGCAGGAAACGGGCAAACACAACGGCCTCGCCCCCATGCTTGTCAAAGAATTCTTTCGCCCGGAAAAGGTATTTTTTCTTGAACAACATGCTGTCGTTCCGCTGATACAGATAAGGACCACTTTTGTGACCGAACCAGTAGCCCGCTGCATTGCCGAGTATACCCGCCGCCGATACCATCAGCCAAAGCACCACCAGGTCCAGCAGTTCACTGCCGGTGCCGCCGCTCATCATACTGTCAACCAGTTTTTCACTATAGATACCCGCTACAAACAGCAGGCTGTCCCCCGGCAGAAAAAATCCGACCATCAGGCCGGTCTCGGCAAAAACGATGAACAATAACACCCACAAGCCGCCAAGTGCAATGTAAAATTCAGGATTGATCAGGTCTTTGAAAGTGATCGTTAAGAGTTCGAACATAAAAAAAAGAATAAATTCAGTTAATTTGGTTACCTCAGGCAGCTTTCTTATTCACGCCAGCCTCCCCTAATTCCCCCTCACACTTGCTCACCACAACCACCGCTATGCTATTACCCAATACGTTAGTGGCGGCCCGGGCCATATCCAGTATCTGGTCGATACCCAGCAAAAGTAACAGCCCCTGCTGCGGTATATTGTACATTAAAAGCGTGCTCGTCAAAACCGCCAGTACCGCCCGCGGAACCCCCGCCACCCCCTTACTCGTCAGCATCAGCACCAGCAGCATCGAGACTTCCTGCCCCAGGCTCAGGTGAATATTATACGCCTGCGCAATGAATAATGACGCAAAAGTCGCATACAGCATCGCCCCATCCAGATTAAAAGAATACCCCAGGGGCAATATAAAGCTCACAATCTTCGGCGGACAGCCGAAATTTTCCAGCTCCACGATCAGCCGGGGAAAAGCAGCCTCCGAAGTCGCCGTATTGAAAGCCAGTAACAGCATATCCTTCACCGTCATCACCAGCTCGATCACCCGCCTGCCCACAAAGGCGCTGGCGACCAGCAGCAGGATCAGCCACAATAACAATATCGCCATATAAAAGCTCAGGATCACTTTTCCATAGCTCACCAGCAATTCCGGCCCCTTGATCGCCATCACACTGGCAATCGCCGCCAGAGCAGCGATCGGCGCAAGATACATGACATAACCTGTAACCCGCAGGACAATTTGCGAGATGGCGTCAAGGGCTTTGATGACCATTGCACCCTGTTCCCCGATGGAGGCCGTGGCAATGCCGAACAAAACGGCAAAGACGACGATCTGCAAGATCGCATTTTTCGCCAGGGCATCGAAAATACTGAGGGGAACGATATTGGTAAAAAAAGTCTTAAAAGAGAGAGTCGACTGTTCGATACCCGTGCTGGCGCCGGCCGGCGGAAGCGGCAGGTTCAGCTCGCTGCCCAGAGACAGGGCATGCATGACCACCATACCCAGCAGCAGCGACAGAAAGGAAGCCCCCATAAACCACAACAACGCCTTTCCGCCAATCCTGCCTATCGCCTTGATATCCCCTAGTTTAGCAATTCCCACCACCAGCGTGCAAAAGACCAGCGGCGCAATGATCATCTTGATCAGCCGGAGAAAAATATCCGTCACCACCCCCGTCACCGCCGTAAAACCTTCAATCTGTGCCGTACTACCATTATAATGCGCCCAAAGCCCCAGGAGAACACCTGCGACCATAGCGATCATCATCCACCCTGTCAGACTGATCTTAGGCATCCGGTCCATCTTTGAGTCTGCAAAGAATCGAAAAATATTGATTTGACAAAACTTTAATCCCAAAAATCCCGCTCTGGCGCTAACAATTGACGGTTGAGTATTAAATATTTGTTTATTTTCGGCTCTAGTCATCACCAAAGCAAAACATATCAAAACAAGCTATTTATGAGTTTACTCAGAAAGAAATCCCTGGCTTCTTTGCTGACTCAGGCGGCCAATTCCGAAAAAGGCCTCAAACGGACCCTGGGGGCGGGAAACCTCGTTGCCTTAGGGGTTGGAGCCATTATTGGCGCAGGCCTGTTTGTCAGGACTGCCGCCGCTTCAGCCGAAGCTGCAGGCCCCGCAGTCACGGTCTCTTTCATCGTAGCCGCAGTAGGCTGCGTATTCGCCGGCCTTTGCTATGCTGAATTTGCAGCCATGATCCCCATCGCCGGTAGTGCTTATACCTACGCTTACGCCACCCTCGGCGAATTAATAGCCTGGATCATCGGCTGGGCGCTGATTATGGAATATGCCCTCGGCGCAGCTACTGTCTCAATCGCGTGGAGCGAATATCTGAACCAGCTTTTCGGCGGCAAGATACCTTATGAATGGTGCCATTCGCCACTCGAGCATATTCACCGCGTAACAGGCTCCGCGATCGCACAATTCCCGGCCAGCATTGCCGCTGCCGCCAAAGAAAATGTGGCTTTAATCAGTGACCTCCAATATAAGGCCTTGTCTCCTGACCTGCAGGCACTCGTGCATACCTCTAATGGTATCATGAATTTCCCGGCGCTGCTCATCCTGTTGCTGATCTCCTTGCTCTTGATCAAAGGCACCGCGGAGTCGGCCTTTGTCAACGCGATCATCGTATTCATCAAAGTAGCTATCGTATTGGTTTTCATCGCAGTCGGCTGGCATTTTATCAACCCCGCCAACCATACCCCATACACTATCCCGGCCGACGCTCCCGGACACGAAGGATTTTTCAAACACGGCCTTGGCGGCATTCTCGGCGGAGCAGCGATCGTATTTTTTGCCTTTATTGGCTTTGACGCCGTATCCACCGCAGCCCAGGAGGCAAAGAATCCCAAAAGGGATATGCCCATCGGCATTCTGGGTTCACTCGTCGTCTGCACCATATTATATGTACTGTTCTCTTATGTGCTGACCGGCGTCGCCAACTGGAAGGATTTCGAACTCGCAGGCAAAGAGGCTTCCGTCAGTTATGCCATCAAGACCTATATGGTAGGATATAAATGGCTGGCGACCGCCGTCAACGTGGCCATCCTCGCCGGATTTTCTTCGGTGATACTCGTCATGTTGCTGGGTCAGAGCCGAGTATTCTATACTATGTCTACCGATGGATTACTCCCTAAGATCTTCTCCGACCTTCATCCCAAATTCCGGACGCCTTACAAGTCCAACATGATCCTCTTCTTGTTCGTCGGCTTGTTCGCCGCCTTCGTGCCCGGCAGCATAGCAGGCGACCTTACCTCATTCGGAACATTGTTTGCCTTTGTACTCGTCAGTGCTGGTGTGCTGGTCATGCGCAAATCGAATCCCGATGCGGAACGGCCTTTCCGTACACCCCTGGTGCCGCTGGTTCCCATTCTGGGAGTGTTGGTCTGCCTCGGTATGATCGTCGCACTCGATATTCACACGCTGACAGCCGCATTTGTCTGGATGATCATCGGCCTCGTGGTCTACTTTGCCTATGGCCAAAAAAACAGCAAGCTCAAAGCGCTATAAAGTTCTATTCCCCGGCGGCATTTTATTTTCAGGCCGCCCGCCCGCCTTTCAGCAAAACCGCCTCGAATTTTTCTTTTGAGGCGGTTTTCTTTTGTTCTATTTTTGCCCCCCTAAAAGGAAAAGTCTATGGGTCGCATATTTGAAGTACGGAAGCATACCATGTTCGCCCGCTGGGACCGGATGGCCAAGCAATTCACCCGCATCGGTAAGGAAATCGCCATTGCCGTCAAGGTCGGAGGCCCCGATACCGCCACCAACCCCGCGCTGCGCCGCTGCTTCCAGAACGCCAAGAGCGTCAACATGCCCAAAGACCGCGTCGAAGCCGCCATCAAGCGGGCGACGGGCAAGGACACCACGAACTACGAAGAGATCCTGTATGAAGGATATGCCCCCCATGGGGTGGCCCTCGTCGTCGAAACGGCCACCGATAACCATGTCAGAACAGTCGCGAACGTCAAGTCGCACTTCAATAAAGGCGGTGGAACCCTGGGCAATAGCGGCAGCGTCAGCTTCCAGTTCAAAAAGATGGGGGTCTTCAAGCTGAAACCCGAAGGAGTTAATATGGACGACATGGAATTAGAGCTGATCGATCACGGCCTCGAAGAATTGGGCGAAGGAACCGGGGAACATGACGAACCGGTGCTGGTACTACGGGCAGCCTTCAACGACTACGGTCATTTGCAGAAGGCCCTGGAAGAAAAAGGTATCACCCCGATCAGCTCGGAGACCGAATGGATCCCGACCACCACGGTCGAACTCTCCGAAGACCAGGCCCAGGATGTGCTCAAACTGATCGACCGGCTGGAACAGGACGAAGACGTTCAAAAAGTCTTTCACAACCTGAAGTAGGCGCCCTCGGGCCCATCCGGCCCCAGCCCCTTACTGACCCGGAGCCCTCCATCCTACCGCACAGAGCTGCCGCTTCTAGTATCGGCCGCGCCCTCGCGCGTCCTCTCAGCGCCTATTCCGCCATCATCTCCCGGACCGCATCCACGATCTGCTCGGCATTCGGCTTGCTGAAATAATCGCCGTCACTGGAATAAGCCGGCCGATGCGCCTGCGCCGTAATCGTGCGCGGTGACGTATCCAGCCATCTATATCCCCCCTGCTCCTCCATGACCTTATTAAAGATAAAGCCCGCCGCACCGCCGGGAACATCTTCATCGACAATCAGTATCCTGTTCGTCTTCTTCAGCGATTCGAATATGATATGATGGATATCAAAAGGCAGCAGCGTCTGCACGTCAATCACCTCGCAACTGATCCCCGAGGTTTCCAGCACCTCTGCCGCTTCCTGTGCAATCCGTAAAGTAGCCCCGTAAGAAACGATCGTGATGTCCTCCCCTTCTTTGATGATCTCCGGCACACCCAGGGGAACAGTAAATTCCTCCAGATTCGCCGGCAGTTTTTCTTTCAGGCGATAGCCGTTCAGGCACTCGATCATGATCGCCGGGTCGGCCCCTTTCAGGAGGGTATTGTACATGCCGGCAGCCTGTACCATGTTGCGCGGCACGCAGACATGCAAGCCGCGAAGCGAATGGAGGATCAGTCCCATCGGCGATCCACTGTGCCAGATCCCTTCCAGCCGATGCCCCCGGGTCCGGACAATCAACGGCGCCGTCTGCCTGCCTGCCGTCCGGTATTGGAGCGTGGCCAGGTCATCACTCAATGGCTGAAGTCCGTATAATAAGTAATCGATATACTGAATTTCCGCGATCGGCCTCAGCCCCCGGAAGGCCATCCCGATGCCCTGTCCCATGATCGTCAGCTCCCGGATACCCGTATCAAAGATCCTTTCAGCGCCATGTTTGGCCTGCAGACCGGCAAATCCCTGGTTGACGTCGCCTATCTTACCCAGGTCCTCGCCAAAGGCCACCACCAACGGGTTGTGAGTAAACAACTGATCAAAATACCGGTTCAGCACTTCATAGCCGTTGAGAGTAGGTGCATCTTCCGTATAGACCGCCTTTACCTCAGGTACCTGTAAAATATTCCGGGCGCCTTCATGGTATAAATGCGTATTGTAGGCGGCGGCATTCTCCTTTTTCAGTTCCTGGTAGTAGGCGGCCACATTCGAAGCAGCCGTCGCCCTGTCTCCCGATCCTCCCGCACCGCCAGGTCCACCGGCACCGGCCGATCCACCACCAGTGGCCGCCCGATTGACCTCCAGCACTTCATGCAACGTCTGCAGTACTTCCCTCCGGCCTGGTTCGCGGTTAGCCACCAGCGTTTGCGCCAGTTGCTGCAGTTGCTCCCCCGTGTCGGGGCTATGCTGCGCCAACTCACGGATCAGCTCAACCGCACGCGTAACCAGCGCCCGGATCGGACCCTGGTATTTTTCCCAGGCCAGGTTACGGCCGTCACGGATGAAATCCTTCGCCGACGTCTCGATCTCGTCCAGTTCATCATCACTGGCCAGATCATTCTCGATAATCCATTCCTTCATCTTCCTGATCCCATCCCACTCCCGCTCCCATTCCAGGCGCTCGGGCGATTTATATCTTTCGTGGCTCCCGGAGGTCGAATGCCCCTGCGGCTGCGTAACTTCTTCAACATGGAAAACTACCGGCGTATGTGTCAGGCGGACAGACCGGATGCCGGCTTCGAAAACCTCGCACATCCCGGCATAATCCCAGGCCTTCACCCGGAAAATGTCTATACCGTTAGTACCTTCTTTTTTCTGGAATCCTTTCAGCGCTTCCGAGATAGACCCTTTCGTCGTCTGAAATTTGCGGGGTACAGAGATGCCGTACCCGTCATCCCAAACGAAAATGGCCAGAGGAACCTGCAATACTCCAGCAGCATTTATCGTCTCCCAAAAATGCCCCTCACTGGTAGACGCATCGCCAATCGTACAAAAGCATACTTCGTTACCCTGATTCGACAGCCCCGTAAACTGCTTCAGCACTTCTACTTCCCGAAAAACTTTGCTGGCGTATGCCAGCCCCAGGGCCTTCGGCATCTGCGCCGCAGTCGGTGCCAGTCCCGCCGTGAGGTTCTTCGTGCTCATCAGGTCCAGCGTCTTTCCATCCCCGTCCACAAAAGGCGTGGCAAAATGAGAATTCATATTCCTGCCCGAACTGTGGGGATCGTTTTTCGGATCAGGATCCGCATATAGCTGAGAGAAAAACTCTTGAATAGTCGCTGCCCCAGTCGCAAAAGCGAATGTCTGGTCACGGTAATACCCCGCATAAAAATCGCCCGGCCGGAAAAATTTGGCCATGGCCACCTGCGGGACTTCCTTTCCATCCCCGAAAATGCCGAATTTGGCCTTCCCCGTCAACACCTCTTTACGCCCCAGAAGACTCGTTTCCCGGCTCTCACAGGCAGACTGGTAATCTTTCAGGACTTCTGCCCGAAATTTATCGAATGATAGTTTTTCCGGATCGAGGACTTCGCCGGCGACTGGATTTTCCATTTTTATCTCCTATCTCGTTGATTGTTAAAAAGATGCAATCTCCAATAATTTATTCGAAAACCTGACGTTAAGTAATTAATTTTATATCCTGCTTAAAGCAGCCAAACTATGAAAAAAATAACAATTTCAGCCTTTCTTTTTATCACCATCCTGTCCGCCCACGCGCAGGTCAGTAATCCGGTCGGCACTGCCTTGCCAACGCAGGAGGATGTACTGCAGTTAAAAGAGAACAGCCATAACTTCGGTAAGATTCCCCAGGGCCGTCCTGCCGTCTATGTCTTCGAAATCGTTAACACGGGTTCTACCCCCCTTAAACTGGATAATGTAAAGGCTTCTTGCGGCTGTACGACTCCGGAATGGAGCAAGACTCCCATCGAACCCGGCGCGACAGCCCAGATCAGAGTGGGCTACAACGCTTATGCCGAAGGCACTTTTACAAAGACAGTGTCCGTCATGTATAATACCAACCATACAAAACTGCTCACCATTTCCGGCGAAGTATATAAAGTGCCCGCCAGTTCCGCACCCGACAATGAATCAGTCCAATTATTAAAACAAATAAATTGATACAACAATGAAGAAGTTATTCCTGTTAGCCAGCGCTGCATTCCTGACCATCGGAGTTTTTGCCCAGGACCAGGCCAAGAAGGCTGAAGATGTCGTTAAGTTCAAGGAATTGACCTATGACTTTGGCAAGATCAAGCAAGGCTCTCCCGTTACGCATAATTTCGTCTTTACCAATATCAGCAACTCCCCCGTGATCATCGAGTCCGCTGTTCCCTCCTGTGGTTGCACAACACCCGTCAAACCGGAAGGCGCCATCCCACAGGGCAAGGACGACAAGATCCAGGCCGGCTTCAATGCCGCTAACGTCGGTCCGTTCAACAAGAGCATCACCATCAAAGTA
Organism: Puia dinghuensis; assembly: GCA_026225275.1. Lineage (GTDB taxonomy): Bacteria > Bacteroidota > Bacteroidia > Chitinophagales > Chitinophagaceae > Puia > Puia dinghuensis_B. Next base: position 2,224 of record JAMFSL010000012.1, on the reverse strand, counting down.
GCCGGTGTCGACCTCCCCGTCCAGTTGAAAATTACGGGTGAAGTGCTGACCACGGATGCCTATGCAAAATACCAGGCCGGTAACACCAAGCCTACGACTCCTGGTCGCTGATTTTTACTCCCAAGGCTCGTCCCACGGCCGACGGCAGGCCTCTAACCGTCGATGGCACGCCTCTAAATAGCCTCAAATAATTAGCTCAAAGCCTTCCGTTGTCGGGAGGCTTTGCTATTTTTGCCCCATGTTAACCATCAGTCAACGCGGACAGCAAATGCCGGCTTCGCCCATCCGGAAACTCGTGCCCTATGCAGAGGCCGCCAAAAAGAAAGGCGTCAAGGTCTACCATCTGAACATCGGCCAGCCGGATATCGAAACCCCCAAAATGGCCCTCGATGCCGTCCGGAATTTTGACTTCAAAGTGCTCGAATATAGTCACAGTGCAGGCAACGAAAGCTACCGGCGTAAGCTGTCAACCTATTATAAAAAAGCGGGCATCGATGTCGATTACCAGCAGATACTCGTCACGACAGGAGGATCAGAGGCCATCATGTTCGGTTTCATGAGCTGCCTGGATGCCGGTGACGAGGTGATCATTCCCGAACCGTTTTATGCCAATTATAATGGATTTGCCGTGGCAGCCAATGTGACCGTAGTGCCGCTGACTTCCTATATCGGAAATGGCTTCGCCCTCCCCCCCGTATCAGAATTCGAAAAACTGATCACCCCACGTACCAGGGGCATCGTGATCTGTAACCCCAATAACCCCACCGGCTACCTCTACAGCCGGGAGGAAATGGACACCCTCAGAGATCTTGTCATCAAACATAACTTATACCTGTTTTCCGATGAAGCCTATCGTGACTTCTGTTACAGTGGCGAACATATCAGCGCCCTCAACCTTAAAGGAGCCGAAAACAACGTCCTGATGATGGATACCATATCCAAGCGCTATAGCGCCTGCGGAGGCCGGATCGGCGCGCTCGTGACCCGCAACCAGGCAGTGCTCGATACCGTCATGAAATTTGCGCAGGCCCGGCTGAGCCCCCCTTCTTTCGCCCAGATCCTCGGCGAAGCCGCTACCGACCTGCCTCCCGACTACTTCGACGCTACCAGAGCCGAATACCTGAAAAGAAGAGATGTACTCGTCGATCGCCTCAACCGGATGCCGGGCGTCTTCTGCCCCAATCCGGGGGGAGCATTTTATGCCATGGCTTCCCTTCCCGTCGATGATACCGATGTTTTCTGCCAGTGGCTGCTCGAATCCTTCTCTTATAAGAACCAGACGGTCATGCTGGCCCCCGCTGGCGGCTTCTATGGCACCAAAGGACTCGGAAAAAAGGAAGTCCGCCTGGCATACGTCTTGAATACAGACGACCTCAATAAAGCCATGGACTGCCTGGAGAAAGCCCTCGCTGAATACCCCGGAGCATCCGCGCAGTCCCATGAACCGGCAATGAAAGCCACCCAACCCGCTGGATAATCGCCGTTCGTCTTACCTTATTCTGCCCCTTGCCGCTCCCGGACGCCAAAAAATCAAATTATAATTAATAATAATTTATTAATCGATTTATAGAAATTCGTGAATTTGAGCAAAAAACAAGCTAAAATGGCCATTTAAGACCTCAAAAATCACATTAAACATAATAAACATATCGTTTTTTATAAAAAATTCCAGAAAATGTTAATAAAATAGTTTCCATTTTCCCAAAAATTTCCGATCTTGTGCTCAGAACGGTTGAAGGAAAGGAAAAGTGATAAAAGGATTTAGCAATTAGGCTTTCTTTAACCATTTGATATCATTGGATTGTTCTCCGAGTAGTTTCGAGACGTTATCTTTGCTCCCGAAGAACAACAACAACAAAGATCTTTATTAAGAATTTTCATATGGCAAGCAATCGTTAGACGGCCTTCTGTTTCCACAGAGGGCCTTTTTTTTGCCCCTTCGCCTCCTCCCGCTCTCATCGCATCTCACCCTCACTTTCTGCCGCCCTCATCGCATCTCCTCATCACGTCCCCTGATTTTCAATCCTGATTATGCTTTTTTCCAATGATTTTTCTCTATTTTTGCAGCCCCTTAGGAAACCCCCGGATGGAACCCCTCCCCCCGGACAGCCCCTAAAGAACATCAACCGGCGCGATAGCTCAGTTGGTTAGAGCACAGGATTCATAACCCTGAGGTCTCGGGTTCAAATCCCGATCGCGCTACACACATTGATTTTTAGCTTAT
>JAMFSL010000139.1 GCA_026225275.1 Puia dinghuensis | reverse complement strand
GCTGGTAGCGGCGCCGGTTATTGTGACGGGTTCGGATGCCGGAATGACTTCGGCGTCCGGGGGATTGACGCGGCTGATGATATCCCTATAGAAATAGAAGGCCTTCCCTTCCCGCCAGGCGGAATAGAGCATGCCATCTCTCATGATATAAATGTCTTTGCCATCACAGTATCCCCATGCATCATGCGTGTAATAGGTGTTACCGGCTTCCCGGACATAGAGGATGCGGCGGTTGTCTTCTACTTTGACTTCGAAGTCCCGGATAGAGGGAGCGTTGTTGCGGAATTCCTCGAAACTGGTATAGACTCCCCTGGTCAATTTATCAGCTTTGCCGATCGGAGCGTCGAACCGGGATGTATTGAATTGCCGGATGTCTTCGAAACTGATCCAACGGCTGCCATCTTGCTTACTGGCAGTGACAGACGAGGAACTGTCTACGAGTTGGGTCAGGATCGAGGCCAGGTTATTTCCCCAGTCCGAGTAAGGTGCCTGCAGAGAGGCGTAATAGGTCATCTTTTTTGTAGCCTGGAGGGTATCGAACCGGATCAGGGGCAGGTAACGATCGCCTTTAATGGCATAGATCTCTGCTTTAAGCCGGATATGGGTTTTTTCGAAGCGACGGTCCGGATCGCGGACGAGGTCTTCACGGATATATCTGGCATCCGAGAGCCAGAGGGCTCTGAGGACGATGAGGGCGGTATAGGGCGCGCCGGGCCGGCTGAAATGATTGTTGAGCCAGGCAGCGACGGCGACTGATGCGGGCCGGTCGAAGACCAGTTGCCGATCATAGGGCCGGCGGAAGGTCTTCATATTCGTATGTACACCGATGCAAGCTGTATCAGGCCGTTCGTCGATGACTTCGAAATGGCTGAAGAGGCTATTGGATACTGTAGCGATGAGGTCATGGGAGGTCTTGAACCGGATAGTGACCGAAGGAAGGGCTGAAAGTAAGTCCTGCCAGGGGGCGGCGGATGCCGGCATTTGTGCCTGAACGGGAGTGAATGGGAGTGCCCCAATAAGGCAAAAAATGAGGAGAAATGGGTTCTTCATGGCTGACTTGGAAATTGACAACAAAATAAGAAAGTTTTGATGTTTTGCGAATCATTTTAAATTATATATAAAATATTTTTAATTTAATGCAGCTGGCTTATAACAGATTATTTATCGTAAAATCTACCGTTAAAGCGGCAGAAAATCTACTCTTGCGAGGAAAATAAACTCGTTCTATATTGCGTTTGTGAGTAGCCGGATGTAGTTTTGCCGCAGAAATGGCATTTCCTGTCCGGAAGTAGAATTAGAATATGACCCTTATTCAGAAGAACAATCCAATTTAACCATGAAGCAAGGAAAGACCCTTACCACGCTCGTGTTGGTTTTCGAGATCGCCTGTATCGCCGTCCTTCACGCAGTAAAAATCAACCAGGCGGAAAAACCGGCCAACAAAGAAATTACCAAAAATGCCTTTTCGGAGCCATCTGAAGGAAAGGCCAAGACTACCGCTTACAATGTGGCGGTATTTAGGTAGAAAAAACAAAGGTTGCCATAAGAAATTGTAAAAAAAAGGCCACCTTACCAGGTGGTCTTTTTTCTTTTGTATTATTTATCAGTTATTTATCCACATCCCGGATGGGTATTTTTCCAAGATTATAATTTGATGTAGCTTTGTATGACCTCTTGGGAATTTCTTTCCTTTATTGTTTATTTTTCATCAGGTCAAATCAGTGGCAGAGCTCCCGGATAATTGATTTCGGAAGAGCCAGCAGGAGATAGGGATGCTAAGATATTGTTTTCCGTCTTTCGCCCATAACACAACAGCGCATTTAATAATAAATTAATTAACCATACTATGGCTAAGTATGTTTTTGTTACAGGTGGCGTAACATCTTCATTAGGTAAAGGCATTATTGCGGCATCGCTGGCTAAGCTCCTGCAGGCCAGGGGTCTACGGGTGACGATACAGAAGTTCGATCCATATATCAATGTGGATCCCGGTACTTTGAACCCGTATGAGCATGGGGAATGTTTTGTGACCGAGGATGGGGCGGAGACGGACCTTGATCTCGGGCATTATGAGCGTTTTCTCAACATCTATACATCCCAGGCCAACAATGTAACGACAGGGAGGATCTACCAGACGGTGATCAACAAGGAGCGGGAAGGAGCTTATCTTGGCAAGACGGTGCAGGTGATCCCGCATATCACGGATGAGATCAAGCGGCGGATGTTGTTATTGGGTCAGAATAACAAATATGATATTATCATCACAGAATTAGGCGGAACGGTGGGTGACATCGAATCGCTGCCTTTTATCGAGGCGGTTCGCCAGTTGCAATGGGAGATGTCCGAAGAGGATTGCATGGTGTTGCATCTGACGCTTATTCCTTATCTCAAGGCTGCTAAAGAGCTGAAGACCAAACCCACCCAGCACAGCGTCAAATTATTAAGTCAGGAGGGTGTTCATCCGGATGTGATCGTTTGCCGGACGGAAGAGCCTTTGTCTCCGGATATTCGCAAAAAAATCGCTTTGTTCTGTAATGTCAAGCCGGAGGCGGTGATCGAGGCGGCGGATGCTGCCACCATTTATGAAGTGCCGTTGTTGATGATGCGGGAGAAGCTGGACCTGATCGTTCTGAAGAAACTGAATGTCACTCATTATCACGAGCCGGAGCTGGGGCGCTGGAAAGAGTTCCTGGACAAGCTGAAATATCCCAAGGCGAAGGTGACGATCGGGCTGATCGGGAAGTATATTGAATTACAGGATGCGTACAAGTCCATCCTGGAATCGTTTGTGCATGCCGGCGCCATGAATGAGTGAAAAGTGCAGGTGGTCAACGTGCACAGTGAGTTCATCACGAGCGAGAATGTGGCGGAGAAGCTGGGTAACCTGGACGGGTTGCTGGTGGCGCCTGGTTTTGGTCATCGGGGCGTGGAGGGGAAGATCATTGCGGTGAAATACGCTAGGGAAAACAGGCTGCCATTTTTTGGTATTTGTTTGGGGATGCAGATGGCGGTGATTGAATTTGCCCGTCATATTCTCGGTTGGCGGGACGCGCATTCCACCGAAATGGATGCGAATACGTCTCATCCGGTGATTGATCTGATGGAAGAGCAGAAGAAGGTGACCATCAAGGGGGGAACGATGAGGTTAGGCGCCTATCCCTGTGCCCTGAAAGAAGGAACTTTAGCACATCATATTTATAATGGTCAGGCTGAGATCAGCGAACGGCACCGTCATCGCTGGGAATTTAATAATGCCTATCTCGGGGAGTTTGAAACGGCCGGCATGGTTGCCAGCGGGGTGAATCCCGGGAGCGGGCTGGTGGAGATCGTCGAACTTCCTTCCCATCCTTTCTTTATTGGGGTACAGTACCATCCGGAGCTGAAAAGTTCGGTGGAGAGTCCGCAGCCTATTTTTGTGGATTTCATTCGGGCGGCCAGGGAGTTTTCCGATGCAAAGAATGCGGTGAAGAATCCGCTGTTGCAGAGTGAGATGATATAGGGGATTTTATTAGCAAGTGCGATTTATGGGATACGCCAGTAGCTGGCTTTTGGCCGGGAGCTGGCAGGGCTTTTACCGACGGCTTCGCCGTCTGGTAGGGCTAAGGATGCGCCTTCGGCGGGTTTCAAGCCGATTAGGCGAGGCGCCTATCGGTTTGAAACGTATATTTGCATCTCTTAAAAAAGACAATCATCATGGGAATGGATCGCAATTCGGTCATTGGCTTTGTGTTGTTGGGTATCCTGCTATTTACTTATCTTTTTCTCAGTACCAAAAACAGTCATGAACTGGAGGCGCAAAGAAAGCGGGAGACTGATTCTATTGCCTTTGTGAAGGCTCAGCAGGCTGCCGTTGCACGGGCCAGGGATACGGCTACGGTGTCAGCCCACGCTGTTGATACCCTCACAGGCTTCAATAAAGCTGCTGCCGGCGCAGAGCATCTCGTGACGGTAGAAAATGAATTGATCAAAGTTGTATTCAGCAATAAAGGCGGCCAGCCTGTATCGGTGGAATTGAAACAATTCAAGTCATATGACAGTACGCCGGTTAAGCTGGTGACGCCCGGTTCGGACAATCGATTCAATTATGCGATTTCCACGGGGCAGAGCCAATCGGCGCAGATCGATGACCTGTATTTCGATGGGGGCCAGGTGGTAAAGAATACGGATGGCAGCCAGACGATCAGTTTTCAACTGCCGACGCCGGCGGGTGAGTCGTTGGTTCACCGGTTTACGATCCGACCGAACGATTATCTTGTCGACTGGGATGTGGTTGTCGGCAATCCCGGAGCATTGTTCTACCAGAATAATTTTGCGCTGTCATGGCTGGTGCATCTGGAAAAGACGCAGCGGGATGCGAAGTACGAGAGAAGGCTGGCGGGTCTTAGCTATTATGAAGACGGTCGATTTGATTATATGGTCAGTAAAACGGAACGGACGCTGGATAAGCCGGTACAATGGCTGGCCGTATCGCAGCAGTTCTTCAACATGACTCTGGTGAGCAAGGACGGATTCAGTTCCGCCAACATCCGGCTGGCAAAAGAAACAGTTGATTCGTCCTCCGGGGTGGAGCGGGCCGAGATCAATTTCCAGGCGAAAGTTCCTGCGGTAGCGTCGACTGTTGTGCCGATGCAGATCTATTATGGCCCCAATGACTTTCATATACTGGATAAGCAGGCGCCGGGCATGACGCGTATTATCGACCTGGGACGAGGCATCTATTCTTTTGTCCGTCCTATCAACGTGTATATTATTATGCCGGTTTTCGGCTTTTTCAAGCAGCATATTACGAGCTTTGGCGTGGCGATCCTTTTGCTGACGTTGTTCATTCGTCTCTTCACCTCTCCGCTGGTATACAGCAGTTATTTGAGTGGTGCGAAGATGAAGGCGCTCCGGCCGGAGATCGAGGCGATGAAGAAGAGGGTGGGTGATGACCAGCAGGCGGTCGGGATGGAACAGATGAAGTTGTTCAGAGAGGCGGGGGTGAATCCGCTGGGCGGTTGTATTCCGGCGTTGTTGCAGATCCCGATATTCTTCGCTTTGTACAGCTTTTTCAATTCGAATATCGGACTGCGGGGAGAGAGCTTTCTATGGTCGCATGATCTGTCGTCTTACGACAGTGTCGTGAGTTTTGGGTTTGCTATTCCCGGTTATGGCGATCATGTCAGCCTTTTCGCGCTCTGTGCGGTGGCCACGAGCTTTTTGATTTCCTTATATGGGATGAGTATGACGCCCGATCAGAGCAACCCGGCTATGAAGTATATGCCGTATATCATGCCGGTATTCCTGTTGCTGTTCTTTAACGGTCTGCCGTCCGCGCTGACCTGGTATTATACCGTCTCCAACGTGATCACGCTTTCGTTGCAGTTCGTGATCCAGAATTATATCATCGACCACGAGAAGATCCTTGCGAAGCTGCAGGAGAACAAGAATAAGCCCAAGACCAAATCGAAATGGCAGGAGCGTTTGGAGCAGATGCAGGAAACTCAGAAGGGAGCGCAGGGAGCGCAGAAAAGGCCACTCCCCAGAAAATAGGCGGGTTTGCACGTTTGGAGGGGGTTTCTTACTTTTAGCCAATGAATCCAATGAATCACCGGCGATATCCTGCTATTATGCTGTTACTCGGATGCCTGGCTATATCCGTTGCCGGGCGCGCGCAGAAAATAGTTTCCGAGCTGACGCTGGTGTATGAATATAGCGTCAATCCTACTGATGACGGCAAACAGGGGGGCACTACGGAGAATGCCGTTCACACTGTCTACATCAAAGGCAATAAAAGTCGTTCAGAGATCTCCAATTCGATGTTCTCTTCCACCGTTATATTTGATAGCAACGCGGGCTCGGGGGTGATCCTCAAGGAGGTGAGCGGGCAAAAGCTGTTGATCCGGATGAATGCTGATAATTGGGCGGAGCGGAACAGGATGTATGACGGGATCGTGTACAAGAATACAACAGAAACCAAGGAGATCGCGGGGTACAAGTGTATCAAGGCGATCGGGCAGGCTCCTTCGGGGACTACCATCACGGTCTACTATACCCGGGATGTCATTCCTGAAAACAGGCAATATGAGCCGTCTTTCCGGACCCTGGATGGGCTGCCGCTGGAATATGAGCTGGCTAATGGCAATGTCCGCATCCGGTACCGGATATCGCGGATCAATCTGAATCCCGTTCCGGCGTCGAAGTTCGATGTTCCCAATTCCGGGTACCGGGAATTAAGTTACGAGGACAGTAAGAAGATGAATATCGGGGGATAAAAATCAATCAATCGATCAGAGGAATCAATAAGAGAGGAGAGCGATCAGAGAAAATCAATTGAGAGAAAATCAATTAGTGATCAATGCATATTGATCCGCAGATCCAGCAGATGAAGGTTATTGCCGGAATTGTGCAGGTAAATAGCAGTGTTGATCTTATACGTATAAGGAAGGATATAAGTGCTATTGCCTTTCTGGAAAGTAACCAATGAATTGAAGGAGACGTATTCGCGGGTGGCTTGTGTACTGGTAAGGATGCTGCCGGTGTATGAGGGGCCTTCTTTCAAGGTAAAGCCGCTAATTGTCCGGATGGGGACAAAATTCGTCTTCAAGGGTATTTTGCCGGCTTTTTTGTCACCGCCCCCGCCTTTACTGGCGAAAGCCAGCCCAACAACTGCAAGCATAAGGGTGACGATGAGCGTTTTTCGCATCAATTTCCTCATTCCTATGGTAGTCGGTATAAACATCTGAGCACAAATATAGTAAATTAAATTGGGTATTTTTTAACCGTTGGTCACAAATTTTAAGAAACTCTTAACGATTTGATTTTTATTCGGTTACAGTTTACATATTTTTTGCGTCCCTCAAGCTGCCGGGAAGGATTAAAGGTACAGGGTAGAATACGAGAAAATGACGCTGGGGGTTGCTGCCGGGGATCAATTTGACCGCGGGGGGAGAGGACGCGGTAGCGGCCGATCCCAGAAGCGGCAGCGCTGTGGTCGGGCAAGACAGGAATCCGGGGATGCACACAGAGAGCATTCGAAAAGTGCAAATTATTTTTTTTGCGGGGTACATTCCAAACATGTAACTTAGAACAACCTTTAACACAAATGCAAGAAAATCCATACCATCAGGATCGGGAAGAGATGAAGGAATTGTTGAAGCAGTATCAGGATTTGAAGAATGGAAAGCAACATTCTTTTATGGAAGAGGAGGCTTTTGAACGGATCATAGATTATTTTGATGATACGGAAGATCTGGTCCAGGCCATCGAGGCGGTTGAGATAGGGATCGAACAGTACCCTTATTCTTCTTCCCTGATGGTCAAGAAAGCGGATCTGATGATCGCGACCCGGCGGTATCACGAAGCATTGTCCATCCTTGAGCAGGTCGAATTACTCGACAGCTCCGATATCAACTTATACATACTGAAGACGGATGCTTATCTGGCGCTGGATCAGCCGCAGAGAGCAGCGACGTTGCTGGAATCCGCTCTCCTCCATTTTGAAGGGGATGAGCGGCTGGAGCTATTGTTCGAACTGGCGGATGTATACGACGATTATGAAGAGTTTGATAAGATCTTCGATTGTCTGAAACTGATCCTCGAGCAGGAGCCTGATAATGAAGAGGCGTTGTACAAGATCTGTTTCTGGACGGATTTTACCGGCAGAAATGAAGAGAGTATCAAGTTGCATCAGCAGATCATCGAGGAAAAGCCTTATAGCGAGCTGGCCTGGTTTAACCTGGCTGCGGCGTTTCAGGGTCTGAAGCTATATGAAAAGGCCGTGGATGCCTATAAATATGCGCTGGTCATCGACGAAAAATTCGATTATGCCTATCGTAATATGGGCGATGCCTATATCAGGATGCGGAAGTATCGTGAGGCGATAGAAGCATTGGAGAAGGTGCTGGAGTTGTCGAGACCGGAAGACGTGATCTATGAGGCTATTGGTCACTGTTACGACAAATTGGACAATTATGCACAGGCCAGGTTCTATTACCGGAAGGCTTCACATCTCAACCAGGAAGACAGCAAGCTATATTATAAGCTGGCCTGTACGTATATCAATGAAGGGCAATGGGCACAAGCTATCAAACAACTGGAAGCCGCCATGCGCATCCATACCATGCAACCGGAATATAATCTGGCGATGGGCGAGTGTAAGATGCAGCTAGGTGACTTCAAGGAAGCCATCCAGTTCTTTTCCAATGTCGTCCGCATCCGGCCGCGGAATATTTCCAGTTGGGAAGCGCTGATCCGTTGTTTGTACAATGCCGAATATTTCGAGGAGGCTCTTGAGCAGGTGGAAGCTGCCATCCGGATCACGGGGGGTAAACCCATTTTCATGTTCTATCTGTCTGCTGTATGCTTTGCTTTGGGCAGAACGAGGGAAGGGTTACTACAACTGGAGAATGCGATGGCTAAGGCGCCCAGGCTACTGAAAAAGCTGCTGGAACTGAATCCGGTGATCCTGCAATATCAGCCGGTGGTAGATATTATTGCGCGGCACAAAAAGAATAAATCTTTTTGACGATTCCCTTACCAGGAGCCGCAGGATGCGGCTCGACCGAAGGTCAATTATAAGACCTTTGCTGGAAAAGGGATATATTCCAAAATTCCCTTTTCCAGCACATTAATAAGAGTTTTTAATGAAATTCCGATATGACTGGTATCGGATTGTTTCCTATTTTTGCGCATTATTAACGGATCTAACAACACTAGGATGAACTTTAAACTTACGCAGATGCCGGACAGGCTGGAGAGGCCGAGGCAGCATGGGATCACAATGGTCATGGACAAGGGGTTGAGCATCGAAGAGACGAAGAATTTCCTGAGTGTGGCGCATGACCATGTGGATATTGTCAAACTAGGCTTTGGCACGTCTTTCGTGACACCCAACTTGCGAGAGAAAATAGAAGTTTACCAATCTTACGACCTTCCCGTTTATTTTGGCGGGACATTGTTTGAAGCATTCCTGGTCCGCAACCAGTTTGAAGATTATATAGCTGTTCTCAAAGATTATGGCATTACTCATGTAGAGGTCAGCGACGGGTCTATCACCATTCCGCATGCTGAAAAATGCGGCTATATCGAGAAACTAACCAAACATTTTGTCGTGCTGAGTGAGGTGGGCAGCAAGGATGCCGCACATATCATTCCGCCTTACAAGTGGATCGAGCTGATGGCGGCCGAGTTGAGCGCGGGCGCCACCTACGTGATCGCGGAAGCGCGGGAAGCCGGCAATGTGGGTATTTACCGCGGCAGTGGTGAGGTCAGGGAAGGGCTGGTGCAGGAGATCCTGACGCAGATCCCTGCGGAGAAGATCCTCTGGGAGGCGCCGCAAAAAGCCCAGCAACTATATTTCATCGAGCTGATCGGTTGTAATGTGAACCTGGGGAATATCGCTCCGTCCGAGGTGATCGCGATGGAAGCGATGAGGGTTGGGTTGAGAGGCGACACGTTTCATATGTTTTTGGACAAAGAATCTTCTAAATGAGAAAGTTTGGGCTGATAGGATATCCTCTGACCCACTCCTTTTCGCAGCGATATTTTACGGAGAAGTTTGAAAGGGAGGGTATAACGGATTGTACCTATTCCAATTTTTCTATGCCGCAGATCGGCGAGCTGACGGGGGTGCTGGATGACCCTGAGCTCTGCGGCTTCAATGTTACCATTCCTTATAAAGAGCAGGTTATCGGCTGGCTCGACCAGCAGGACGAGGTCGTCCAGGCTGTGGGTGCCTGTAACTGTATCCGTATCCGGGATGGGCAGCTGAAGGGGTATAATACCGACGTTATCGGTTTCGGGCAATCCTTCATACCTAAGCTGACCGGTGATCATAAAAAGGCGCTGGTGCTGGGTAGCGGCGGTGCGGCGAAAGCCGTCATGTATGTGTTGCGGCGGCTGGGGATCGACTACCGACTGGTCACCCGTGCCAATACTCCGGCTGAAGGATCCATGAATTATACAGAGGTGGACTCCGCACTATTGAAGGAGTATACTATCGTCATCAATACCACACCATTGGGTATGCATCCGCTGACGGAGGATTGTCCGCCGCTGCCTTATGAGGCATTGACGCCGCGGCATTATCTGTTCGATCTGATCTATAATCCGGCGAGGACGTTATTCCTGCGGCACGGGGAGGAGCGGGGCGCCGTCGTAGAGAATGGGCATGAGATGCTGATGCTGCAGGCGGAAGAGAGTTGGAGGATATGGAATGCTTAAGGCTCACGCCGCTTTCCGGGTATAAATCCTTACGGTGGCAACCGAGAAAATTGCCATGATGACGACCGCGCCTACAAGACTCAGCCAAAAGTCACTGCTTGTTTTACCCTGCTCCAGGAGTGTCCGGATAGCATTTACGAGGTGCGATACCGGATTGACATTTGCAAACCATTTAAGTGCTTTTGGCAAAGTATTGACCGGCACAAAAGCGTTCGACACAAAGGTGAGCGGAAAAAGTATCATCATGGATATTCCCTGAACACCGGTTGGGGTTTTGGCGATCACGCCGAAGAACGCAAACATCCAGCTGACGCACCACGCAAAAAAAATAATCAACATACTCGCCTCCAACACACCCATGAACCCGGCATGAGGACGCATGCCCATAATATATCCCATGGAAAAAGTGAGCACGGTAATGATGACATATCGTATCGCATCTGCGATAAGAGCGCCTGCCAATGGTGCAATCCGCGAGATCGGCAGAGACCGGAAGCGATCAAATACTCCTTTATTCATATCCTCGCGCAGGTTTACGCCAATGGCGACTGAACCCGTCAGCACGGTCTGTGCTAAGATGCCCGGAATGATAAGCGGAAGATAGGCTTGAACATTACCTGCTATGGCGCCCCCAAAGAGGTAGGCAAACATCAATGTGAATAAGATCGGTTGAAGAGTGACGTCAATTAACTGCTCCGGTGTGCGGCGAACTCTAAGTAAACCACGATGAGCCATGATCAGGGACTGCCGGACCGTTAATGCAATAGTTGTTGATTTGGTGATTTGTTGGACTGTGGGACGCATACGAATAGTTTTAGTTTTCAACCGTTATAGTTTCTTGTTCGGTTTGATGACCTGTGAGCGTCAAAAAAACCTCATCGAGGCTGGGCGATTTGACGCTTACTCCGGCGAGTTCAATACCGTCGCTGCGCAAAGCCAGCAAGATATCCGTGATGACCTCTGCATTGGCCAGCGGGGCGGTTATAATATTAGCCACATTCACATGTACTTCGGTCAGCAATATTTGCTCAATAATATATGCTGCGTACGGTAGGCTTTCCGGATTGGCTACTACCAGTTCAAGCGAGGCCGTACCTACTTTGGCCTTCAGTTCCGCCGGCGTTCCTTCGGCAATGACTTTACCCCGGTCGATGACTGCAATCCTGTCGGCCAACTGGTCAGCCTCATCCAGGTATTGCGTAGTCAATACAACCGTCGACCCTTCGCTTACCAGCCGGCGGATCGTATTCCACATCTGGTTGCGGGTTCTCGGATCGAGTCCCGTCGTAGGTTCATCTAAAAAGATCAATGGCGGCTGGTTGATCAAACTGGCGGCCAGATCGAGTCTGCGGCGCATACCGCCGGAGTATTGGGCCAACGGACGTTTTGCGGCTTCTGTGAGGCCGAACTCTTCCAGCAATTCACTGGTCTTCCGTCTGGCGTCACGACTGCTTAAACCTAATAACCTGGAAAAAATGAACAGGTTTTCGGTTGCCGATAGTTTCTCATCGACTGATGCATATTGGCCGGTTACGCCAATCAATTGGCGGACAATATGACTATCTTTTACAACATCAAAGCCAAAGACCTTTGCCGAGCCGCGATCGGGCTTCAGTAAAGTCGCCAGCATTTGGATGGTCGTAGTCTTTCCGGCGCCATTAGGACCCAATACGCCGTAGATCCCACCGGAGGGGATGACCAGGTCCAGGCCATTCACGGCATAGTTATCGCCAAAAATTTTAACCAGGTCCTGTGCCTGTACGGCCGTTGCGGAAAGCTTGAGTGAATTCATACTAAAAGATTTATCGCCACGAAACTAAGCGGCTTGTTGATCGTTAGAAACGGGCAATCGGGGAATTGCGAGACCCTGCCGGTCAATGGCGTCCTTTTCTCGGTAACAGAATGGCGCCTCCGCTGATTTTCCGGAGGGAAAAAGCTGCTGACATAGGGTTGTCATCGTGCACCCTCATCTTTGTCCTATAAACATCACCATTTAAAAAACACGAATATGACAACACAGGAAGTTGCGGACCGCTATTATGAGCTGGCCAACGAGAACAAATGGAACGAGATCTACGAGACTCTCCATGACGAGGACATCGTACAGCGTGAGCCCGACCATGGCGTACCGGCCGGCATCGAAACCACCACCCGGGGAAAAGCGGCTGTCAAAGTAAAGAGCGAGACTCATCGCGCCATGATCGAGGCGATACATAGCCGTCATACCAGCGAGCCCGCTGTAGCAGGTAATTTCTTTACTACGGTGCTGAAAAGAGATGTGACCTACAAAGGCAGACCCCGGGTAAATTCGGAGGAGATCGCGGTCATTGAAGTGAAGGACGGAAAGATCGTGTCAGAAACCTTTTTCTATTGATCCGGATTGTTCAAGCACGCTACAATGTATCTGACCCGCTGCCTTTCAGCGGGTTTACTTTTAGGCCATTGTGGGTGTCAGGCCAGCAGTCGGGTGCAGACTTCTTTGGGCACCGACACGATCTTCTTCAGTGAATAATCATAGCAGATCATAGCAGTGCGGGCAAAGGCGACGGGCACCATTTTATCCCCGGACTTTTTTTCCAGCCTATAGTATAATTCGAATCCTACGCGGGAGAATTCGGCGGCGGCTACGGAAGCCCAGAGGGCATCGCCATAGAAGAGTTCGCTCTTGAATTCTATCGTGACGTCGGCCATGATGAGGCCTACGCCGGCGAGGTCCAGTTCTCCATAGCCGTGATGCCGTAGGAATTGAACGCGGATCTCATGAATAAGCGAAAGGATAGAGTCGTTGCCGACATGGCCGCCGTAATTGAGATCGGTGATGCGGACAGGAATCTCCACACTGAAGGGAAAATGCTGAGGCAAGAGTAGTTTAGTCTTTGGCATATGCAGTCGTTATTGGGTTTGTTGCAGGAAGGACACCAACTGATCGGCTGCCTTCCGGCGATGGCTGTAGCGATTTTTTTCTTCCGGTGATAATTGGGCAAAGCTACGGGTATCTCCTTCCGGCACGAAGACAGGATCATAACCAAAGCCATGGCTGCCGACGGGTGTTTCGAGGATATGACCTTCGCAAATGCCTTCGAACAGGTGTTCGTGACCTTGCCAGATGAGAGAGATCACGGTACGGAAATGGGCGCGGCGATCGGTTGTGCCGGCGAGTTTTTGGAGGAGTTTTTCGATGTTCTTTTCTGTATCACCATGGTCACCGGCATAGCGAGCGCTCTTCACGCCGGGCTCGCCATTCAGCGCAGTGACTTCCAGCCCGGTATCTTCGCTGAAACAGTTTTCGCCGGTGAGCCGGTGAATGGTGGATGACTTCTCCAAGGCATTCGCCTCGAGCGTGTCATGGGGTTCGGGAATGTCGATATCGATCCCGGCCTGGCGCAGGCTGATCACCCCGAGGGTATTGCCGATGGCCAGTTGGATCTCTTCCACTTTATGTGCATTGTTGGTAGCAAAGATGATGCGGATATGTTGGCTCATACGTCGAATAGCGTTTTCAGTGTGACCCACAGTTTACTTTTGAGCAGTTTGCTGTCTTCTGTATTCGGCACCAGCTGATCGAGGGCTGGTGAGGAAAGGTACATACAATCGTCATAGTTCAGCTGCTTGAAATGCGGGAAATTGATTGGCAGCCGGATGGTGGTGGGGTCTACTCCAAAGAGCAGGACGACCTTTGGCCGCAGTTGTTGGCGCAGTGCGGTGATCAGTACCGGTGTGGTAGCGTTATTGACGATGGCCACGTCGGCAAGGGTCATGCGGCAGGCCTCGAGGATTTTCGTGAGGAAGGCCAGTTGGTTGTCCGGCAGGAAGGGGGCGCCGGGGGACTGGACGAGCACGGCGATGTGGCGGCGGTTGCTGCCGAGCATTTTGTAGGTTTGGCCGATTTCCGGCGTCGGCGAGTCAACCTTTAAAGCTGGTTGGGCCGCGGGGGGGGATGCTTCCGGAGCGGCTGCCTTTGGGGCAAGAGGGATGGGGCCTTTGGGGGTCGATGGGGGAGGCGTCACGTTTGCGGTGGGGGGTGCGGTAGGTGCGACCTGTGGTGTCGGAGGCGTGCTGGGAGCCGCGCTTGCGAGGGCGGGGTTTTTGGCCAGTGGTCCTTTCGATAAAGGTAGCAGCGCGTCCTTTTTATACCATTCGGCGACGATAAAATCAGTTAATTGAATATGATTAAGACTCATAATGGTTGTCGGGAGCGGACAAACTAACAATTGTTAGTTTGATTTTGCTGACACAAAGATTGTTTGTTTCTTTGTGTGAACAAAATTTATACTCGTTATGGTTGCCGCCCTCGATATTCAAGTTACGAAAACGTTGAAGAGCAGATTCAGCGAAATTGATATTAATCATCTTCCTTTCGGCAAATATTATACGGATCACATGCTGGAGGTCGATTATAAGGATGGAAAATGGCAGAAGGTGGCGATCCGACCTTTTCAGGCGCTGAATATGTCGCCCGGCTTGTCGGCGATCCACTACGGGCAATCTATTTTTGAGGGGATCAAGGCCTATAAAGACCGGGAAGGTAATCCGTTCATTTTCCGGCCCATCGACAATTTCAGGCGGTTCAATCTTTCTGCCGAGCGGATGGAGATGCCAGTCGTGCCGGAAGAGATCTTCATGGAAGGTATGCGCCGGCTGGTAGAACTGGATAAGGACTGGATCCCGATGAAAAATGATTACTCCCTGTATATCCGTCCTTTCATGTTCTCTACCGATGAGACATTAGGAGTGAAGGCTGCGGATACCTACAAATTCATGATCTTACTGAGCCCTACCGGGCCCTATTATTCGTCGCCGCTGCGGATCTATGTGGAGGAGAAGTATACGCGTGCCGCGCGGGGGGGCTTCGGGTTTGCGAAAGCTGCGGGTAATTATGGGGGAAGCATGCTGGCTACTGCGGTAGCCAAGAGGCAAGGGTTCGACCAGGTACTCTGGATGGATGCGTTCGAACATAAATATATCCAGGAGATGGGGACGATGAATGTCTTTTTCGTCATCGGGGATAAGGTGCTGACACCGGATCTGGAAGACGGGACTATCCTGGAAGGCGTCACCCGGGACAGCGCCATCGAGGTATTGCGGGAAGAAGGATATACCGTCGAAGAGGGTCCCATTCATATCGACGATGTGGTGCGGGCTTATGAGGCAGGGGAGTTGAGGGAAGCCTTTGGAACAGGGACAGCGGCTACGATTTCCATGATCAAAGAGCTTCGTTATGAAGAGTTTACGATAAAATTCGATATAGACGGCGCGAAAGCGGCGCCTACGGTGAAGAGGGTGCTGACGGATATCCGGGAAGGCCGGAGAAAGGATACACGGGGGTGGATGTTTAAAGTTTAACAAAAGGGGGCTACGGCCCGCTGGCCGAAGGCCCATCATAAGATAGTTTGCGCGGAGGGGCTATTTTGAAGGGAAAGCCCCGGAGCGCAAATAAAATATTTGGATTTAAAGGCAAGACGTGGTACTTTTGCCGTCCCAAATAAAAATAGGTTTCAGAATGCCTACCATACAACAATTAGTTAGAAAAGGAAGAGAGATCATTCGTGCAAAAAGCAAGTCCAGGGCTCTGGATGCATGTCCTCAGCGTCGTGGTGTTTGCACCCGTGTTTATACGACCACTCCCAAGAAACCGAACTCTGCGCTGCGTAAGGTAGCCAAGGTAAGGCTGACGAATAAGGTGGAGGTTATCGCCTATATCCCCGGGGAAGGTCACAATCTCCAGGAGCACTCCATCGTGCTGATCCGCGGAGGTCGTGTGAAGGATTTGCCAGGTGTGCGTTATCACATTGTCCGTGGTAGCCTGGATACGGCCGGGGTGAAGGATCGTAAGAAGAGCCGTAGCAAGTATGGTACGAAGAAGGAAAAAGCCGGGGCAAAAGGTGCAGCAGCCAAAGGTGCAGCTGCAAAGCCCGCCGGTAAAAAATAATTATTAATCAGAGCGGACCACGGGTCCGCTGGCCGAAGGCCCATCATTAACCGTGCATCGGGATGGGTTATTTTCGGCAGAACCCATTCCCGATGCACAATTCAGTAATTCCAGCGAAAAATGAGGAAGACTCAAGCGAAAAAATTACCCCTGGCCCCTGATGCAAAGTACAATGACATCCTGGTGACCCGGTTTGTAAACAACCTGATGTGGCAGGGCAAGAAGAATACAGCATACGTCATCTTTTACGATGCAATGGAGAAAATTGCCAAGCAGACCAATGAGCAAGGCTATGACATCTGGAAAAGGGCTCTGGCCAACATTACCCCAGCGGTAGAAGTACGTAGCCGTCGTATCGGTGGCGCCACTTTCCAGATCCCTTCCGAAGTCCGGCCGGACAGGAAGATCTCCCTTAGTATGAAATGGTTGATCCGGTATAGCCGCGAGCGTAATGGCCGCAGTATGGCTGAAAAGCTGGCCGGCGAGATCATTGCTGCGAGCAAGGGTGAAGGCGGAGCTTTCAAGAAGAAGGAAGACACTCACAGGATGGCAGAAGCAAACAAGGCTTTTGCGCATTTCAAGGTTTAAATAAGATATTTTCGTAATATAATAAAACCCTGCGCTCAACCGCAGGGTTTTTGTGTTTAAATGCGGCTTTTGGTGCAGGTTGCATGAATTATTTTAATTACCTTTGCGCACTTATTAATAAATAACATGGCAGACTTAAAATTTCAAAGAAACTTCGGTATTGCGGCTCATATCGATGCCGGTAAAACCACTACTACGGAGCGGATTTTGCGCTATACGGGGATGATTCACAAAATAGGAGAGGTTCATGATGGCGCGGCCACCACGGACTGGATGGAGCAGGAGAAGGAGAGAGGGATCACGATTACCGCTGCTGCGGTAAGCTGCCAGTGGAACTTCCCTACCGACAAGGGCAAGGTAGATGAAAACACAAAAAAATACTCTTTCAATATTATCGATACTCCGGGCCACGTGGACTTTACCGTGGAGGTAGAGCGTAGCATGCGTGTACTGGACGGGCTGATAGCTCTATTCTCCGCTGTAGACGGTGTGGAGCCTCAATCGGAAACGGTATGGCGTCAGGCCAACCGGTACAAGGTTCCGAGGATCGGTTTTGTGAACAAAATGGATCGTTCCGGTGCTGACTTCCTGATGGTAGTTCAGCAGGTGAAGGACATGCTGGGTGCCAAAGCCGTTCCCCTTCAGTTGCCGATCGGTGCGGAAGACGATTTTGTAGGGGTGGTGGATTTGATCAAGATGAAAGGTATCATCTGGCACATGGAGACCGAAGGGATGACTTTCGATGAGATTCCTGTCCCCGATGATATGATTGAAGAATCCCTGGAATGGAGGGCTAAACTGGTAGAAGCCGTCGCCGAATATGACGACACCCTGCTGGAGAAATTCTTCGTCGACCCTAACAGCATCACTGAAGACGAGATGCATGAGGCCATCCGTAAGGCTACAGTGGACCTGAGCATCGTACCGATGATGTGCGGCTCTTCCTTCAAGAACAAGGGTGTGCAGACGGCCCTGGATGCGGTGTGCCGCTATCTGCCTTCGCCGCTGGACATCGAGGATACGGCAGGGATCGATCCCAATACGGGCGAAACGATCTATCGGAAGGCGAATGCAAAGGAACCGTTTGCAGCACTCGCTTTTAAGATCATGACTGATCCCTTCGTGGGTCGTCTGGCATTCTTCAGGTGTTACAGTGGTCACCTCGATGCCGGCAGCTATGTATTGAACGTGCGCAGTGGCAAGAAAGAGCGGATCAGCCGTATCATGAAGATGTTTGCGAACAAGCAGAATCCGATCGACTTTATCGAGGCGGGAGATATCGGGGCGGCAGTAGGATTTAAGGAAATCAAGACAGGAGATACGCTGTGTGATGAAGATCATCCGATCACGCTGGAAAATATGTTCATTCCCGAGCCAGTGATCGCTGTGGCCGTGGAGCCAAAGACACAGGCCGACGTCGATAAAATGGGCCTGGCCATTTCCAAGCTGGTGGAAGAAGATCCTACCCTGCGTGTCAATACCGACGAAGAGACGGGACAGACCATCCTGCGCGGGATGGGTGAGTTGCACCTGGAAATCATCATCGACCGGATGCGCCGCGAATTCAAGGTGGAAGTCAACCAGGGTGCTCCCCAGGTAGCTTACAAGGAAGCGTTCAATATCTCTATACTACACCGCGAGGTACTGAAGAAGCAGACCGGTGGTCGTGGTAAGTTTGCCGACATCCAGTTCGAGATCGGACCTGCCGAGGAAGAATGGCTGAAGGAAAACGAAGGGAAGGCCTTCCAGTTCGTGAACGATATCTTTGGCGGATCGATTCCCAAGGAGTTCATCCCTGCTATTTCGAAGGGGTTTGAGTCCTGCATGGGTACAGGCGTACTGGCCGGCTACCCGATGACCAGCATGAAGGTGCGGATATTCGACGGTAGCTACCATGATGTGGATTCCGACGCCATGAGCTTTGAGTTATGTGCCAAATCGGGTTACCGGGAGGCTGGCCGTAAAGCCAAGCCGATCCTGCTGGAGCCTATCATGAAAGTGGAAGTACTGACGCCCGACCAATACATGGGTGATGTAACGGGTGACCTTAACCGCCGTCGCGGTATCCTGGAAGGGATGGACAGCCGGAATAACCTGCAGGTCATCAAGGCCAAGGTGCCGTTGAAGGAAATGTTCGGGTATGTGACGGAACTGCGGTCCATGAGTTCTGGCCGTGCTACCTCCACGATGGAATTCTCTCACTATGCTCCGGCGCCGAACAATATCGCCGAGGAAGTGATCGCCAAGGTGAAGGGGAAGAAGGTGAATGCGTAACAATTAGATCGCGATTAACCTAGATTAAAATAAGATTAAAATAAAGCCCTGTCTAACGGCAGGGCTTTTACATTTGGGTGAGATTTAATACTTTACGCGCAAAATAATCGTTAAAAGCACTGTAACCTTTTAACTTTTTTACTCACTGGCAATCCAATGTTTAACTTAAAAACCAAAGTATGAAATCAAAAATGGTAAAACTGGCATTTTTAGTTATGTTGATCATCGGCGCAGGATCTATCAAAGCTTCCGCGCAGATCTATGTATCTGTTCATCCGGCGTGGCATCCTATCGCCAGGCCCGTTGCCCCGAGTCCCAGGCATGTATGGGTTGACGAAGACTGGGCCTGGCGTGGCGGACGTTATGTTGCCATCGGCGGTCACTGGTCACTTCCTCCTACTCCCGGCTACCATTGGTATGCAGGTCGCTGGGGACATGACGGACATGGTGACAGGTGGTATCCCGGCCGTTGGGGACGTTAATGTTTAGGAACATAAAATTGTTAGATAAGCCCGGCAGTGATGCCGGGCTTTCTTACGGCGATCCGACTGAGTAAAATGTACTAATTTCCGCCTCTAAAAAATATCGAGTATGGCTTTGGTCCGTCCCGTTGTGCTGTTCCGGTTGATCCTGGTGTTTTTCATTGTTATCGGCGGTAGCCTTAAAGCCCAGCCGGGTTCGACCCTGCTGAAATGGTCCAAGGATGGCAGCGCCTATTACCAGGTGAAAGCCGGCGGTATCGTGCGCGTCGATATACCCAGTGACAAGGAGACTGTTATTGTGGCCCGGGAACTGTTGAGGCCGGCCGGAAGCACAGAGCCGTTGTCGATCCGGAGTTTCACCTTTTCGAATGACGGGACGAAAGTGCTGATCTATACGAATGCCCGACGGGTATGGCGGTATGATACGCGGGGCGACTACTGGGTGCTGGATCTGTCCAGCCGGCAACTCAGCCAGGTAGGTAAGGGCAGGGCGGCATCTTCGCTTCAATTCGCGAAACTTTCACCTGACGGTTCGGCCGTAGCTTATGTGAGCGAGCACAATATTTATATCGAATCGGTAACGGGGGGAGCGGCCCGCTGTCTGACCTCTACCAACGGCACCCGCAAGCTGATCAACGGGACTTTTGACTGGGTATATGAAGAAGAGCTGGAATGCCGGGACGGGTTTCGCTGGAGTCCTGATGGGCAGCATATTGCCTATTGGCAGATCGATGCCAACCAGGTCAAGGATTATCTCATGCTGAATACGACGGATTCTACCTATCCCTTTGTCGTGCCGGTGGAATACCCGGTTGCGGGGGAATCGCCTTCGCCTTACAAGATCGGGGTGATCGATGTAACGACCGGCGCCAATCGTTGGATGGAGGTCCCCGGAGATCCGCGGGAGACTTATCTTGCCCGGATGGAATGGGCGGACAATTCGAGCGAGCTGATCCTGCAGCAGCTGAACCGCAAGCAAAACGAGAGCCGACTATTGCTGAGCGATATTGCCACCGGCAAAACGGGGCTGGTGTATGATGAAACCGACAGCGCTTACATCGAATGCAAAGGCTTCTGGCAGGATGGCGTGATTGCCGGCTGGGATTGGCTGAAGGGCGGCGCGGCATTCCTGTGGGTAACTGAAAAAGATGGCTGGCGCCATATTTACCTGGTGAGCCGCGATGGGAAGAAGGAGACGTTGATCACGAAGGGCAATTATGACATTACCCGCATCAAGCTGGTCGATGAAAAGAGTGGCTATGTCTATTTCATGGCCTCGCCGGAGAATGCGACCCAGCTATACCTGTATCGGGTAAAATTGGATGGGAAGGGCAAACTGGAAAAGATGACGCCGGCTGACGAGACGGGAATGCATGAGTATGATATTTGCCCGGCGGGGCGATATGCGCTGCACACCTATAGCAATGCCAATATGCCCGAAAAGCAGGAATGGGTGGCTCTGCCGGATCATAAAAAGCTGGCTGAGGCGGCGGGCGATGAACAAAGCGGGGACTTACCCCAGAAAAAGGTCGAGTTCTTCCGCATTCGGACGCGGGATGGGGTGGTCATGGATGGCTGGATGGTGAAACCGGTACCGTTTGACAGCACGAAGAAATATCCGGTGGTCTTTTACGTCTATGGCGAGCCGGCGGCTCAGACGGTGACCGACGAATATGGTACGGGCAATAATTTCCTGTATACCGGGGATATGGCCAGGGATGGGTACATCTACATGAGTGTGGAGAACAGGGGAACGCCGGCCTTGAAAGGCAGAACCTGGCGGAAATCGATCTACCGGCAGATCGGGAGGTTGAATATTCATGACCAGGCGATGGCAGCAAAGGAGATCCTGAAATGGCCGTTCGTTGACAGCAGCCGGATCGCGGTGTGGGGTTGGAGTGGTGGCGGGTCCAGTACGTTGAACCTCATGTTCCAGTATCCGGACATTTACAAGACCGGTATTGCCATTGCTGCGGTCGGCAACCAGCTGAGTTATGACAATCTATACCAGGAACGGTATATGGGGCTGCCGCAGGAAAATCAGGACGATTTTGTTGCCGGTTCGCCAATCACTTATGCTAAAGATTTGAGAGGCAACCTGTTGTATATTCATGGAACAGGCGATGACAATGTACATTACCAGAATGCGGAGCGGTTGCTGAATGCTTTGATCAAATATAACAAGTTGTTCCAGTTCATGTCATATCCGAACAGGTCACATGGGATTTTCGAGGGGGATGGGACGAGATTGCACCTGGCGACATTGTATACGAATTACCTGCGTCAGCATTGTCCGGGCGGCGGACGGTGAAAAATTGTAAGAAAATAGACTAAATTTTTGGTCGATGCTGAACTAATGCATACTTTTGCATCCCCATTCGAAAAATGGGATTTGGCTTATGTCTCAACGAATCAGAATCAAATTACAGTCATACGATCACAATCTGGTGGATAAATCCGCAGAAAAGATCGTTAAAACGGTCCGCAGTACTGGCGCTGTTGTAACGGGTCCTATTCCCTTACCTACGCGTAAGAAGATTTTCACAGTATTGCGTTCGCCGCACGTCAACAAGAAGGCTCGTGAGCAGTTCCAACTGCATACGCACAAGCGTCTTTTGGATATCTATACGTCTTCTTCGAGGACGGTAGATGCGTTATCCAAGCTGGATCTGCCTTCCGGTGTGGATGTTGAGATCAAGGCATGACGAGTCTAATGATTCTGACGATTCGTGGGACGAATCGTTGGTTATGACTAACAGCCGGCCTTCAGTCTCGCGGGTTGATGATCCGTGTGTCGAGTGAGGGCCCTGTCAAAAAGTTCTTTTCCATCCATCTATAAACTTCCGGCGTGATGATGTTGCGGCGGGATAAAATAGCGCTGGATTGGCCCGGACCTATAGATGAAGATCGGTAGGAGAGCGGGTAAAAAATTGTAAGTCAGTCCCGGCCATGTCACGAAAATTTTGTGGATGGAGTCGGGGAGATAAATATGAACAAGCCATTCAGGGTTTGTTTACTACCGGTACTTCTGGCTTTCGGGATCCGTACAAGACGGACGATGAAAGACGAAAAGAAAAGGTCGGTTGCAAACGAGGGATTGAAGCAGTAGATCGATGCTGTATAAAGGGCCATTACCAAGGCCGGAATAAAAGCAGTATGTCTACGCTCTGTCTCATACCCGATGGTATAAATTAAAAAGAAATGAAAGGTATTATTGGTAAAAAAATCGGGATGACCAGCATCTTCAGTCCTGACGGCAAACAGACCGCCGTGACGATCATAGAGGCAGGTCCCTGTGTCGTTACGCAGGTCAAGACAAAAGAGACAGACGGGTACACTTCCCTTCAGTTAGCGTTCGGAGAAAAGAAAGACAAGCACACTACTTCAGCACTTAAGAATCACTTCGCCAAATCTGGCACTTCCCCCAAGCAGTTCGTTAAAGAGTTTCGTGATTATTCCATAGAAAAAGCATTAGGTGAATCCATTACCGTAGACATCTTCAAAGAAGGTGAGAAAGTCGAAGTTATCGGCACTACGAAAGGTAAAGGTTTTCAGGGTGTTGTCAAGCGCCATGGTTTTCATGGTGTAGGTGAGCAGTCTCACGGTCAGCATGATCGTCAGCGTGCTCCTGGTTCTCTGGGTAACTCTTCCGATGCATCCCGGGTTATGAAGGGTGTTCGCATGGCAGGCCGGATGGGCGGCGACCGTGTGAAGGTAAAGAGCCTGAAGGTTGTCAAGATCTTCACTGATAAGAACTATATCCTGGTCAGCGGATCGGTGCCGGGTCATATTGGTTCCATTGTCTTAATTCAGCAATAAGAAGTAACCCAGCGGACCGAGCGGACCGCGTAAAAATGAATGATCATGCAAGCAGACGTTTTAAATATAGAAGGAAAGAAGACGGGCCGGACGGTGGAATTGCCTTCAGCAATCTTCGGTATCGAGCCGAATGACCACGTGATCTACCTGGCTGTCAAGCAATACCTGGCTGCACAACGTCAGGGTACGCACAAGGTGAAGACGCGTATGGAAGTACAAGGTTCCAGCAAGAAACTGCATCGCCAGAAGGGAACGGGCGGCAGCCGTAAAGGTAACCTCCGTAACCCTTTATATAAAGGCGGTGGTACGGTCTTCGGGCCCAAGCCACGTGACTATGATTTCAAGCTGAACCGCAAGGTGAAGGATCTGGCGAAGATGTCAGCTCTGGCGCATAAGGCCAAGGACAATGCTATCGTGGTTATCGAAGATTTCAAAATGGAAGCGCCGAAGACCAAGCAGTTGACAGACGTGCTGAAGAGCCTGAATGTTCATGGCAAGAAGATATTGTTCGTCATGCCGGAAGATAGCGACAATCTGTATCTGAGTCTGCGTAATGTGCCGACGGTAGAAGGTACTTTACTGGCGGATATCAATACATACGATATCGTGAATGCGCAGGTATTGGTGTTGTCGGAAACGGCAGCCAAGATTTTTGCGGATGAAGTGGTAGAAGAGGAAAAAGCATAAGCGGACAACGGTCCGCTGGCCGAAGGCCCATCATTAGACGTGCGACGGGGATGGGTTAAGTTTAAAAGAAAACCAGACCCGGAGCACTATTGTAAACAACAGAAAATATTTAGAGATATGAAACTCTCTGCAGTTTTAGTAAAACCGATACTGACCGAAAAGGCAAACTCCCAACAGGATAAGCTTCGGCGGTACGCCTTCCGGGTGGACCGCAAGGCCAACAAGCTGGAGATCAAGAAGGCTGTGGAAGATTTCTACGGAGTGACTGTAGTAGATGTAAATACATCGGTCGTGCCCGGAAAGAATAAGACCCGCTTTACGAAGGCCGGGTATGTTCAGGGTCGCAAGCCTGCCTACAAGAAGGCGATGATCACCGTAGCAGAAGGGGAAACGATTGATCTGTACGCTGCGATTTAAAGCAAACAAGGCGCTAATCAAAGAATGGCGGTCAACGCCGCAAAGTATTGACAAAAGATTTTTAAAGAGTATAATAAAAGAGAACAATGGCACTGAAAAAATACAAGCCGATTACGGCCGGTACACGTTGGAGAGTCGGGAACGCCTATGCGGAGATCACGTCGGATACGCCGGAAAAGTCTTTGCTGGAAAAGGTGAAATCGACTGCGGGTCGTAATTCGCAGGGCAGAAGGGCGATGCGTTACAGGGGCGGTGGTCACAAGAAGATGTACCGGATCATCGATTTCAAGCGCAGCAAGAAGAATATCAAGGGCATCGTTGCTTCTATCGAATATGATCCGTACCGTACCGCTTTTATTGCCTTGCTGAACTATGTAGATGGTGAGAAAAGATATATCCTGGCTCCCCAGGGTCTGCAGGTCGGCGGCACTGTTCTGTCCGGTGACAATGTAGTTCCTGAGTTGGGCAATGCGCTTCAGCTGAAGTTCATGCCACTGGGTACGAATGTCCATAATATTGAAATGCAGCCTGGTCAGGGTGGGAAGCTGGTGCGCAGCGCCGGTACCTCCGCTCAGCTGACGAACAAGGAAGAAAAATATGCCGTTCTGAAGATGCCTTCCGGCGAATTGAGGAAGGTGCTGATCAATTGTTATGCTACTGTAGGAGTTGTTTCCAACAGCGACCATTCATTGCAGAGCATGGGTAAGGCCGGCCGTAATGTCTGGAGGGGTATCCGCCCGAGGG
Source organism: Puia dinghuensis (assembly GCA_026225275.1). Taxonomy (GTDB): domain Bacteria; phylum Bacteroidota; class Bacteroidia; order Chitinophagales; family Chitinophagaceae; genus Puia; species Puia dinghuensis_B. Next base: position 667 of record JAMFSL010000139.1, on the reverse strand, counting down.
TCCGCGGTGTAGCGATGAACCCTGTGGATCACCCGATGGGTGGTGGTGAAGGTAAGGCGTCCGGTGGTCAGCCCCGCAGCAGGAATGGTCAGTATTCCCGCGGTCTGAAGACCCGTACAAAGGGTAAGGGCAGCGACAAGATGATCATCCAACGGAAAAACGGTAAAAAATTAGCGAAATAATTTAACAATCAACTATGGGTCGTTCAATTAAAAAAGGTCCTTACGTAGACTTCAACCTGGAAGAGAAGATCCTGTCCATCAATGAAGGGACGGCTAAGAAGGGTGTGATCAAGACCTGGAGCCGCCGGTCCACTATCACTCCTGATTTCGTGGGTCATACGCTGGCTGTTCACAATGGCAACAAGTTTATCCCCGTGTATGTGACGGAGTTCATGGTAGGACATAAGCTGGGTGAGTTCGCTCCTACCCGCAACTTTAAAGGACATTCAAGTAAAAAGATAGCTTAATAGCTTAAACTTAGTATAATGGAAGCAGTAGCTAAATTGAGAAATAACCCGACATCGCCCCGTAAGATGCGCTTACTGGCTGATGAGATCCGTGGTATGCATGTGGAGAAAGCCCTTGCTTTGCTGGAACATCATCCGCAACATTCTTCCACGCCGCTGCACAAGCTGTTGTGGTCTGCGGTAAAGAACTGGGAGCAG
>JAMFSL010000138.1 GCA_026225275.1 Puia dinghuensis | reverse complement strand
TGCGGTCTCCCTTAGTATTTACCCCAACCAGCAGGCCGGGACCGGCTACGACCAGCCCTTTCGGCACAGTGATGGTCAGATCGACGCCTTCATCCGGTTCGTCGGAAGGATGATCTTTGGCGGGGAAATAGATCTTTCCACCCGTTCCCTCCGCCGTGACAGCGACCCAGGGATGCCCCGTAGAATCGGTGGTGAAGGTAAATCCATCATCCCACGGCGGCCGCTTGGCGATCATCGGATGGCCCGCATACTGCACCCTGATTGTCGCCAGACCCGCCGGCCATGGCTGCGCAGCCGTAATATGCAGTTCATGATGCTCATGGGTAAAAGCCGCCGGCTTGTCATTCACCAGCACTTTCTCTACCTTGAAAGAATCCATGAGGTCGAACAGTAACTCCGACGCCGGCGCTAATAAATTGCAGCGAATAATGGTATAGCCTGAAATGGATTTATTCGGGATGTCGAGCGCCAGGTCGATGGTATAATGCAGGATGTTCATATTGGCCTGCTCAGGTTTGAGCTTGCCGCCGTAAATCGGTCGGTCAGAAGGCGGCTTCGTGGGCTGAGTTTGAGCAAAAGTGACCGCGCCAGTAATCAGCAGTAATAGTAAAAAATAGGTAATGAATCGCAACATCGCAGTAGAGTTTGATTACGCTGGGCAATATAACGACTTGCGCCTGAACGGTCTAATCAGTATTTAGCTTTGCATAGCAGATATTTCCCTTTGTTGGTCGCAAAAAAAACACTTTTTTTTAAATAAAAGGCCTTAATTGCAACTGAATTATAGTTGCAATATAACTCCGGAAATCTGACACAGAAAAAGAACACATAAAAGATGAATGACATCTTAGAATACAAAGGCTACTACGCCTCCTTGCACTTCAGCTCGGAAGATGAAGTCTTTTATGGCAAACTCCTCGGCATTGACGACTTAGTGAACTTCGAGGGTGCCTCTGTAAAAGAGCTCAAAAAAGCCTTCCATGAAGCTGTAGAGGATTATCTTCAAACGTGCAAAGAATTGGGCAAAGAACCCAACAAAACATACAAAGGCACCTTCAATGTCCGGATCACCACTGATTTGCACAAACAAGCCGCAAATTTCGCCGCGATCCATAATATCTCTTTGAACGATTTTGTCAAGACCGCTATCAGCTATGCCCTCTCACATCGGGATGACCTCAACAACCGAATGAACAACGGCATGGCCTAGCGTACAAACGCTAATCTCTACTGTGTCCTTAACTCAGCCAGCTGAATATCACGTTCCATTACCTAAAGTTTGAAGCAACTTTTTCAGCTATGCCAGCAGTATGGCCCGGCATGTGTAGTAGGGGCGGCCAACAATTTTTTTCCCGGGAACATGTCTTTTTTTTATTTTTTTTTTATTTGAGTACTCAAATACCACGTGAGTTTATCCACATTTTCGTTCTTATGGATAGCGACATCTGGAATTTTCGAAAATAGAAGATACCGATACAACTCATCACCAATGAGTTAGAAAAGATCTTTGCTAAAGAAAATTTGTATTTGAGTAGTCAAATACCTTTCTTTTTATTTTCAACATCTCTTCAGCAATTACGCTGGAGTCTCTAAAACGCCAACCCCCACTGCACCCCCCTTAACTCCGCCAACCCACGCAGCCGCCCGATCGCACTATACCCCGGATACGTCTTCTTATGAAGATCATCCAGCATCTGATGCCCATGATCCGGCCGCATCGGTAATGAAATCTTCCGCCGCTGCTGCACAGCCAGCAACTCACGAATGACCGCAACCATATCTACATCGCCGCCCAGGTGATCGGCTTCGAAGAAATTGCCATCAGCATCCCGCTTGGTGCTACGCAAATGAATGAAATGAATATGATCCCCCAGCCGGCGAACCATCCCGGCCAGATCATTATCGGGACGCACCCCGTACGAGCCGGTGCAGAAGCATAGGCCGTTAGCAGGCGAAGGCGCGCAGGCTAACAGCTCCTGAGCATCCTGCTCGGTGCTGACGATACGCGGCAACCCAAGGATGGGAAAAGGCGGATCATCGGGATGGATAGCCAATTTCAGTCCTGAAGCCTCAGCCACCGGGACGACCTGTTGCAAAAAATAGAACAGATTCTGTTTCAACTTCGCCGCATCGATACCTTCATATGTCTTCAACGCTGCCAGGATCTGCTCCTCCGTGAACCGCTCCTCACTGCCCGGCAATCCCAGCAAGGCATTGCGATACAATGTCTCTTTTTCCGTCGCCGTCATGGTAGCCAGCCGCCGTTCCGCCGAAGCGATCTCCGCAGCAGTATAGTCCTTTTCCGCGCCGGGTCTCTTCAGAATGAAAAGATCGAAAGCGATAAAAGCGGCTTTTTCAAAACGCAATGCTTTACTCCTGTCCGGCATCTCATAAGCGATCTCCGTCCGCATCCAGTCCAGGATGGGCATGAAATTATACGTCACCACTTCCAGCCCCGCTACCGCCGCATTACGCAGGCTTTGCTGGTAGTTATGGATATATTCCTGGTAGTTACCCTTTTGCTTCTTGATGTCTTCATGCACCGGCAGACTCTCGATCACCGTCCAGCGCATGCCCACAGCTTCTACCTCCGCCCTCCGCTTTTCGATTTCCTCCGACGACCAGATCTCCCCGACCGGGATATGATGAAGGGCCGTCACAACACCCGTGCAACCGGCCTGGCGAATATCCCATAGACTGACGGGGTCATGAGGCCCATACCACCGCATCGTTTCTTCCATCAAAAAAGGTCTTTCCATATTTTTTGTCATTTAAAAGTCGAAAAAAATCACTTCTTCACCGCCTCGAACGGCGAAGCCGGCAACCCATCATTGAAGAGGATATCCCGGTTGGCAAGATTGGCCCCCGCCGGGTTGTCAGCCCAGGCATACCGTATCGCCATCGGATGCGGTACCTTGTCGCTCCATACAACAACCGTCTTGCCCTCGATCATCGCCTGCGCCTTTACATAATGTTCGTCAGGACCGGCAATCTCAAAGCCATGCAGCTCTCCACCCCCTTTTACGATCAGCCCGCTTTCCGCCTCATCGAAGCTGAGATGCGCCCTGCCATGCCTGATACGAATGGAGTGGAACAAAGGACCGGAATACATAACATTAGCCTTCTCGTAAGCAATATGTTCGGCTGCCAGGAACAGTCTTTTCGCCACATCCTCTTTATCCGAAGGATGAAGATCGTTCGATTCACCAAGGTCTATAGTAACGGCCATAGCAGTCAGCGGTTGGCTTAACGTGAGCCGCTGCGCCTCCCGCAATTCCGCCCACTGGCTTTCTCCCGGCTCGTCCTTCACAGGTCCGAAATTCGGCAGTTGCACATAGACGAAAGGCAGTGTGATCTGCCGCCAGGTGCGTCGCCAGTCGAAGATCAACGCCGGCAGCAGCTGCTGGTATTCTTTGGCTCGTGAAGTGTCGGACTCTCCCTGGTACCATAAAATCCCCTTGACGGTATAATTAGCCAATGGCGCCACCATGGTGTTATATACGCTACCGGGCTGTGCATAAAACTTCGCTTCGGCAGCTTTATCGGCTGCTGTGATGCTATCCCGATAGGCATCACTGGCAAACCTCGCTTCCGTTGCCTCCGCTTCCGGAAAGTCTTTCAGAGCTTCGGCACTCAGCCAGGCCTCGGCCGGCGAGCCACCGACTGCATTATTGATCAGGCCGACAGGCACGTGATACTGCTTATATACTTCCAGGGCAAAAAAGTAAGCTACAGCGGAAAACGACAATACAGAAGTGGGGTTGGCGGCCTCCCACTTCCCGACAGCCACGTTGTCATGCGTCTCATGGAAATCATACCGCAGCGGGATCACAAATTGCCGGATTTCCTTATTCTCTGCATGTGCGATCACGTCGGCATACTTCTCCTTGACCCGCTCCATCGTCAATTCCATATTGGACTGCCCTGAGCATACCCAGACATCCCCTACCATCACATTCCTGATCTCGATATGATTGATTCCGTCAATCTCCATATTGTAAGGGCCACCCGGTTTCCGGGGTTCCAGCGACACCGACCAGTGACCGTCCGAAGTAGCCTGGGTCGTAGCCTTCGTACCGTCGAAGCTGACGGTGACATCCTCCCCTATTCCAGCCCATCCCCATATCCGGATAGGCACACCCCGCTGCAGTACCATCCCATCACTCACTAACCGGGGTATCCTCACCTGTGTAAATCCAATACTTGCTTCCATCAGCAGAGCCAGCGCCAATATGGTATTTTTCAAAGTAGTTCGTTTGCCGGCAATTTATGGAAAAAAATGAAGCGACAACCCTTTATCGGACCTCCGGCATACATGACTATAACAACTATTTAACTCTCTCTTTAAATTCATTGGCCAGAATATCGTCGAGATTATGTACCGGCCGTTCTATGTCATAGGGAATCGGCATCCGGCTGAATTGTTGAAAATAGAGCAGGCTGGCATCTTTCCACAAAATGGCATTGGCGCATTGCGCCCTCAATTTGACCTGCACTTCTGTAAAACGCG
>JAMFSL010000002.1 GCA_026225275.1 Puia dinghuensis | reverse complement strand
CCCTGGCCGGTCAGCTTATTCAAAACACCACCAAAGCATGAATCTGGATAGCTTTTCCTATGTAGTTGTGGGCAGCGGTCTGCTCGGATCCGTAGTAGCAGAAAGGATTGCCACCCAACTGGATCGCAGAGTATTAGTCATAGAAAAACGCGACCACATCGGTGGCAATTGCTATTCCGAAGAAGACCCATCCACAGGCATCGAATGTCATCGTTATGGCACCCACATTTTTCATACTTCAAACGAGCAGGTATGGAAATACATCAATCGCTTCGTCACCTTTAATGCCTATCGCCACCAGGTACTGACCTCTTACAAAGACAAGATGTACCAGTTCCCGATCAACCTCGAAACGATCAATTCATTCTATAATCTTAACCTTAAACCCTATCAGCTGGACGAGTTCATGTCGACAGTCCGCGATCGCTCCATTGCCCACCCTGCCAATTTTGAAGAACAGGCCTTGTCCCTGCTGGGACAAGAGCTCTATGAAGCCTTCTTCAAACACTACACCTTCAAACAATGGCAGATCGACCCTAAAGAATTGCCTGCTTCAGTGTTTAACAGGCTGCCCTTCCGGAAAAATTATGTCGAAAACTATTTCTTTGACCAATGGCAGGGCATCCCCGAGGGCGGTTATACGCAATTGTTCACCAGATTACTGGCCGATAAAAATATAACGGTATTACTGAACACCGATTACTTCGCTATACGCGACCGCCTGAAAAAAGACTGTTGCCTGATCTACAGTGGACCTATCGATCGTTTTTTCGATTATCAATTCGGCAAATTGGCCTGGCGCACCCTCCGCTTCGAAAAAGAGATTCTTCCGGTAGAAGACTACCAGGGCAATGCCGTGATCAATTATCCCGAACCGGCCGTTCCCTATACCCGGATACACGAGCCCCGCCACCTTCATCCCGAACGGAATTATACCCGTGAAAAAACAGTCATTTTCAAGGAATATTCCTTGCCCGATGACGGCAATGATCCTTTCTATCCCATCGCCTCGGCATCTAATAACTTGCTCCTTTCCAGCTATAAGAAGCTGGCGGAACAACTCTCCGGTACGTTCATCAGCGGGCGCCTGGGAGATTACAAATACTATGACATGGATCAGACCATCCAGCGTGCCCTGGAAATATTTGAGTTGTCGATCCTACCCAAAAAAGATCTCTATCATGGCTAGTCAAGAACTCAATGTGGTCATTCCGGTATATAACGAATCGGCCAATCTGCCTGCGCTGATCGCCGATTGGAGGGATCTCTTCAAGTGTATACCCGTCGCCGCCCGTTTCCTTTTTGTCGATGACGGCTCCACGGATGCCAGCCTGACCATGCTCAGTACTTTCCAGAAGTCAGCCCCGGATATAGACATTCACAGTCAGCCAAATGCGGGCCACGGACCGGCTATCCTCGCAGGCTATAGGCTGGCCCTGCAGGCAGAATGGGTGCTGCAGGTAGACTCCGATCACCAATTACAGCCTTCCGCGTTTCTGGAACTTTGGAATTGCCGCGAACGATACGATCTGCTGCTCGGCCAACGGGGTGATAAAAATGCCACCTCCGGCCGCCGCTTCGTTAGCGGAGTCTCTTCCGGCGTCGTCCGCCTCTTATACGGGCGTGGTGTAAAAGATGTCAACAGCCCCTTCCGGCTCTTCCGCTCGTCCAGGCTCGCCGAAGCATTGCCATGCATTCCTCCCCGTAGCTTCGCCCCCAACGTGCTGCTGACCGCGTGGTTCATCGACAAACGAATGCCCATCTTTACCCTACCCGTATCGCTCCGTTCAGGTATACCACTAAGGAAAAGCAGATTGAATGGCTATTTTATAAAGGGGAGCCTGCAGGCCCTATTGCAAACCATCTTATTCAGATTTCGCTTATGAAAAGAGGTCTCATTTTTACCCTGACCGCTTGTGTCCTGCTGAGCATGCTCTATTGTCCCCCGATAGACCTCTGGTATGACGACAAACAAATCTTCCGCTATGCCGGGCTTCTTCTATACAAGGGTAGCGTACCCTACAGGGATTTTTTCGATCATAAACCGCCACTCATCTATTTCTTCAATTGTGCAGGTCTCCTGCTGGGCTCCTGGGGACTATGGATCATAGATACCCTTCTGATGACAGGAGCATCCCTCCTTTTTTATCGGCTCTGCAGGCAAAAAAACCTGGCCTGGGCACCCCTGCTGCCATTATTGTTCAACCTGCTCATCAGGAACTACCTCGTTTGCGAAGGTATCGGCATGACACGCGCATACACAGCCATTTTTCTGTTGATGGCCTTTTGTATCCTGATGGGAGAATCCCGGTACAAGTTCTTCTGGCTGGGGTTACTCACCGGGGCCACGCTTCTGATGCAGCAGGACCAACTGCTGCCTTTGCTGCCTTTTCTGGTATATGCGCTTTGGACCGCCCGGCATCGCCCCGCATCGGCTGCCCAATCCCTGGATCCGGTCTCCCGCCTATGGCCATTGCTCCTTCAGCAACTGGCCCAATCCCTTGGCGGCTTCCTCACTATCGTAGCACCCGTTCTGCTTTACTTTGGCCTCCATCATGCCCTGACCGCCTTCTGGCATGATGCCTTCCTCTTCAACTTCTCCTGGTATACCGAGGGGAGCTCCTTCATCGAAAAATACAGAGCTGTTAAAGCAGGATTACGAGAGACCGACACCGAAATGCCCCTCATGATATGTCTGACGATCGGGATCTCGGCATTATTCGTGAAAACAAGTAATAAACGGCTTCTGATCGCAGCATTGCTCGCCATCCCATTGGCTTTTGGCCCCGAAGCCATCTCCGGCAGATCGTCCACCCCCGGATCATCTTTCTATTATTACTTCCTCTCGCTGTCCGCAGTCCTTCCCATACTGATATTCGCGGTCTGGACATCTTCAAATGACAGTTTCTTCCAAAGCCGCAAAAGCCAGGCTGTATTTGGATTTCTTCTTTGCTTTTCCTTGTCGTATAATGCCGTCCAGCGTGCCACCCATCTTACCTTTCGTAGTGAGAACATGGTATCCGTTACCCCGGAATACCAATACCTCCGCCAGCAATCGCTCGCGGATTATCAACTGTATATTCTGGGAAATAATAATTGGGCCTATGCCTATAATGAATGTAGGATCCTGTCACCCTCTCCCTGGATCTATCATCATTTCTGGAGTTGGTATGATCACTGGGACAATGATCATAAAATTCTTGCATCGATTGGCCAGGATCTGCTACGGCACCAGACCCGATACGTCGTAGACTTTTCAGCTACCGGCACCTTCGTCGACTCTTCCGCTTATACTTTCTGGAAAGCTTTCCTGCATGAGCACTATCAACCTGTCACCCTGAACGGCAGAACCAGTACCCTTCTCTGGGAATTAATCCCTCTTCGCCATTAATCCCTCCTTTAACCAATATCCCGCTATGACAAGATCTTCCGGCATTGTGATCTTGATATTGTTCGTCTCCCCTTCTATCAGTTGTACGGCATGTCCCGCCGCCTCCACAACCTGTGCATCGTCCGTAAATGCTTCGTTATATTCCACCTCGTAGGCAGGCAACAGCAGATGACTTAAAAAGGTCTGCGGCGTCTGCACCAGCCTGACCCTGCTCCTGTCGATTACCTGGCTCCCTTCCCCCTCCACCAGCCTGACACTATCCCGGCTACTGATCACCGGTATCGCCGACCCCAACTGCACCGCCTGATCATGGCATCGCTGTACCAACCCCTTACTCAATAGGCACCGCACCCCATCATGCACAAAAATCACCGACTCTTCAGCCCTGCGCGGATCCGCGCCCGCACCCGCAATCACCCGGCACCCATTCTGCACCGAATGAAAACGAGTCGCTCCCCCCGTCACGATCTGCACCCGCCCGGTGACCATGCTATCCACCAGGGCCCTCCCCATCTCCAGGTGCTCAGCCGGCAACACAAGCATCACCAGCATATCCTCATACGCGGACAGAAAAGTTTGCAGCGTATACCACAACACCGCCCGCCCATGCAGCAGCAGGAATTGTTTGGGCACCGTCGTCCCCATCCTTACACCGGAACCCCCGGCAACTATGATAGCGTATTTTTTCATTTTGAACCCAGCAGCACCCTGCACTCCTCCAGCAACCGTTCCTTACTGATTGCCGCCGTCCCCACTTCCTCACATACCAACCCTCCGGCAATATTCGCCACTTCGGCCATCAGCCCTGCATCGCGTGTTGTTGCATATACCAGGGCGGCAACGGCGATCACCGTATCACCCGCCCCACTGACATCGGCAATGTTCCGCACGTGAGAGGAGATGATCGCGGCACGTTCCCCCTGATGATAGAAGACACCTTTCTCCGACAGTGTAATGAAGCTTATTTCGTGCACCATCTTTTCCGCCAACATTCCATGCACCCTTTCCAGCGCCGGCAAATTCACTTCTTCCAGTAATATGTTCAACCCTTCCCTCACTTCCTTCAGGTTGGGCTTGAAGATCGTCACCCCCTCATAGGAAAAGAAATTTTTCCTTTTCGGATCCACCGCCGTGATAACATCAAATTCCCGGCAAAGCGCCACCGTCTCGCGGATCACCCTATCGGTCAATACCCCCTTGTTATAATCCTCGAAAATCATCACCTGTGGTTGCTCCGATTCCAGGTATCGCCGAACGTTACCCAGCAATTCGTTTTCCTCGGCAACAGTGAGATCACGCACCGTTTCTGAATCCAGTCGCAACATCTGCTGGTTACGGCCCATGACCCGCGCCTTATTGGTAGTGATTCGCTGATCACTCTTCAAATGATAAGATACATCGACGCCTCTGTTCTCCAACAAACCATCCAGCGCCTCTCCATCGGCATCTTTGCCGAGTACAGACAGCGTGGTAACCTGTGCGCCAAGTACCGCCAGGTTGAGCGCAACATTTCCCGCGCCCCCGATCCGGTACTCCCGGTTGTCCAACGTAACCACTGGCACTGGCGCCTCCGGTGAGATCCGCTCGACATGTCCCCAGAGATACGTATCCAACATAAGATCCCCTATGACGCCAGCTTTGATCCCCTCAAAACCAGCGAACAATTGAGAAAAATTGAGCATTAGTCTATTTTTTTTGTGCGAGACCTTACCGGGTCTTTTTGCTCGACAAAGCTATGTAATACAGGGGAATTCCCAATAAGACGATCGCAACCCCCGCACAGGCATATACGGGCTTCTGTAGGATCAGGGCCACACAGAATGTAATAGCCAGGACAATATAAATGGCCGGTAATACCGGATAGGCAAACGCTTTATATGGCCTTTCCACTTCCGGCCGCTTTTTGCGCAGAATAAAGATTCCGATCATGGTCAGCGCATAAAAAGCTACCGCTACCAGCGAGATCATATCCAGCAGATCCCCATATTTGCCACTGAGACAGAGAATGGCTGCTACCAGACACTGGGCCCAGAGTGACCATCCCGGCACGGCATTCTTGTTCAACTCTCCCGCTTTTTTAAAAAACAGCCCATCTCCCGCCATTGTATAGTAGACACGGGCGCCTGCCAGTACCAGTCCATTAATACAACCAAACGTAGAGATCATGATCATAACGGCAATCACCTTGGTACCGACCTGGCCGAAGATCACATTGGCCGCAACCACCGCCACTCTATCCTGAGGGGCAAAAGCGATACTATGCAAAGGCATCACACTCAGGTACATGAGATTCGTCGCAACATAGATCGTGGAAACGATCAAGGTGCCAAAAAAGAGACTTAATCCGATATTTCGTTTCGGATTCTTCATCTCCCCGGCAATAAACGTGACGTTGTTCCAGGCATCGCTGGAAAAGATAGAGCCCGTCATCGAGGCCGCAATGGCGCCAAAAGCCAGTATCCCTATGACCGGGCTTGTCAATATAGATGTTCCATCCTTCGCCAGACTCAGGCTATGCATACTCCAGCCATGGGCCCAGTTGGCGTCCCAAACCTCCTTACGCGCCCCCAGCAGCAGCCCGAATACCATCAACCCAAAAAGAGATAACAGCTTGGTGATCGTAAAAACAACCTGGATTCGCTTGCCCTGCCGGACCCCCCGCGTATTGATATAAGTAAGGAAGACGATTAACAGGATGGACACCAACTGCGCCGGATACAACTTGAATCCCCCGATCTTCAGTAATATATTCGCATCTTTCAATTCCAGTATGGGGAAAAAATAACCGGCGAACTTGGCGAAAGCGACTCCCACCGCCGCAATGGTCGCCGTTTGGATCACGGCAAAAAAGCTCCAGCCGAACAGGAACGCCACCAGGGGATTATACGCTTCTTTGAGGTAGACATACTGGCCGCCGGCTTTCGGATACATTCCGCTGAGCTCCCCATAGCTGACAGCCGCCGCCACTGTCATGAATCCGGTGATCAGCCATACGAAAATCAGCCAGCCGGCACTGCCGACATTGCGGGTGATATCCGCACTGACAATAAAAATACCGGATCCGATCATCGACCCGGCTACAATCATGGTGCCGTCAAGCAGCCCAAAGGAATGTTTGAGATGAGGTGTTGTTTTGGTGGTTTCTGCCATAGGGTTAAAAATAAAGGAAAAATGGCAAACAAGAACATCCCCGTTATCCTCTATTTCCCGGATTTTACCCTATTTACTTGGTTTTTTTATACGCGGCATTCAGACCCCCTACCAACTCGCTGGTAATATTGTAGACAGTGTCCTTATTGTATACAAAGGAGTTACCGTCGTAAGCAATGATGTAGGAATATTGCTTTTGTTTATTATAGTCTTTTAGATATTCTTCTACTTTCCGGCGGATATTCATCCGCATATCTTCTTCCTCTTTGTACAACTGTTGCTCCAGTTCCTGCTTGCGTGAGGCAAACCGCTGCTGCATCTGCTGGTACTCCTGCTGCGCCTGTTCGCCCTCCACCTGGGTCATCGTATTGCCCTTCTGGCGCCATTCTTCTATCTTTTTCTGGTTGGACCGGTCCATGCTGCTCAGTTCCAGGTTCATCGCATTTTCCTTGTTCTTGGCCACATCCTGCACATCTTTGAAATAATCATAATGCGCCTGCAGAGAGTCCAGGTCAAAATAAGCAATCTTAAAGCCGGTACCGGTAGATTTCTTTTCCCCGTCCACATGCTTTTTCAATTGATCTATCTGCTTCGATTGGCTGAAGAACAGGACCCCAATCAAACCCAGTGCAATAATGCTAAGAATCGTAGAAATGTACTTCATCGTGCGAATATAAAAAAGTAGGAGGGTTTTAGCCTCCTACTTTCATTTTTTTTAACAATCTTATATCATTCGGCGACAGATCTTTCGATCGGAACATTTACTCTTCTTCGTCGAATGTCATCGCTTCGCGGGTCGTCTGCAGGAGTTCATATTCCTCCTTACTGCCGACGATCATGTTCTCGAAGTCTCGCAGTCCGGTACCGGCAGGTATCGGATGACCTGTGATGACATTTTCCTTCAGACCAAGCATATCGTCGGTCTTGCCCTGGATAGCGGCAGACGACAACACCTTAGTCGTTTCCTGGAAGGAAGCGGCAGAGATCCAGCTTTGCGTACCCAGAGAAGCCTTGGTGATACCCAGCAGCAAGGGCGCCGAAGTGGCAGCCTTCGCATCCTGGAATTCAGCCAGCTTCTTGTCGTTCCGGCGAAGGATCGAATTCTCTTCCCGCACTTCCCGCAGGCTCACGATCTGGCCCGCTTTCAGTTTGGTCGATTCTCCCGGATCAGTGACGAGCTTCTTATCGAAGATCCAGTCATTTTCCTCCAGGAATTCGAACTTGTCTACCGTATCCTCTTCGAGGAAACGCGTATCACCCGGATCGACAATCGTCAGCTTACGCATCATCTGCCGTACGATAACCTCGATATGCTTGTCATTGATCTTCACACCTTGCAGACGATAAACCTCCTGGATCTCATTGACCACGTATTCCTGTACAGCAAATGGTCCTTTGATAGACAGGATATCCGCCGGTGCAACCTGCCCATCGGACAACTGCGCACCAGCCTTGATAAAGTCACCGTCCTGCGCCAGGATCTGCCGAGTCAGCGGAACGAGGTATTTCTTCACTACCCCATCCTTCGCTTCCACGATGATTTCCCTGTTACCACGCTTGATATTACCGAAGGCCACCACCCCGTCAATTTCACTGACAATGGCAGGATTACCCGGGTTACGAGCTTCGAACAGCTCCGTTACGCGAGGCAGACCACCGGTGATATCCCGCAGCTTGCCCAGTACGCGGGGGATCTTCACGATAACCTGTCCTGCTCTCACCTCTTCACCTTCTTCGATGATGATGTGCGAACCTACCGGTAGGTTATAGCTCTTTACTTCCTTATTGCCTTCGATGTTGATCGAAGGGATCTTCGTCTTGTCTTTCGTTTCAATAACCACCTTCTCACGGTGACCCGTCTGTTCGTCGGCCTCTTCGCGATAGGTGATACCTTCTATCACCGCATCGAACTTCACGTTACCGGCGATTTCAGAGATCACGACGTTATTGAAAGGATCCCACGTGCAAATCACTTCGCCCTTGGTCACCTTCTGACCGTCCTTCGTGTTCAGCGTAGCGCCGTAAGGAACGTTATTGGTGATTAGCAACCGGTCATTCTTCACGTCCGTGATACGAACCTCACCGGTACGGCCGATGACGATCTGTACCGTCTCGCCTTCATTGTTTTTCGTTCCGACAGTCCGCAAACCGTCGAACTGGATCGTTCCTTCGAACTTAGCCATCATCGTGGATTCAACAGAGGCACTGCCCGCAACACCACCCACGTGGAAGGTACGTAGTGTCAGCTGAGTTCCCGGTTCACCGATGCTCTGAGCCGCGATGATACCGACTGCATCCCCCTTCTGGGTCGTATAGCCCGTCGCCAGGTTCTTACCATAACACCTCACGCAAACCCCACGCTTACTTTCGCAGGTCAGCACACTCCGGATCTCGATGATCTCGATACCGGCGTCTTCGACCGCCTTGCCGATTTCTTCCGTGATCTGCACACCGGCAGACACGATCAACTTATTATCAGCTGCCGGATCATACACATCATGCAGGGAAGTACGTCCCAGTATCCGGTCATACAGCGGTTCTACTACATCTTCATTATCCTTCAGAGCTGAGGTGGCGATACCTCTCAGCGTGCCGCAATCCTCTTCCGTGATGACCACGTCCTGTGCAACGTCCACCAGACGACGAGTCAGGTAACCGGCATCGGCCGTTTTCAATGCCGTATCGGCCAGACCCTTACGGGCACCGTGCGTAGAGATAAAGTAATCCAATACGTTCAGGCCGCCCTTGAAATTCGAAAGGATGGGGTTCTCGATGATCTCACTGCCCGTAGAGCCCGATTTTCTCGGCTTGGCCATCAGCCCTCTGATACCAGCCAGCTGCTTGATCTGCTGCTTGCTACCGCGGGCGCCGGAATCCAGCATCATGTACACAGAGTTGAAGCCCTGTTTGTCATTAGCCAGTTCCACGATCAGTGATTCGGTGATACGCGTATCGACGCGGGACCAGATGTCGACGATTTGGTTATATCGCTCGTTATTGGTGATTAACCCCATGTTATAGTTCTCCCATACCTCGTCCACTTCAATCTTCGCATTGTCCAGCTGCTTCTCCTTGGTATCGGGAATGATCAGGTCATTGATGTTGAAGGACAATCCGCCGCGGAACGCTGCCCGGAATCCCAGCAGCTTGATATCGTCCAGGAACTTCACCGTCTTGGGAATGTTCGTTATCTTGATAATATTGCCGATGATCTCGCGCAACGATTTTTTCGTCAGCAACGCATTCACAAATCCTACTTCTACCGGAACGTGCTGGTTGAACAGCACCCGGCCTACCGTCGTATCCAACAGTTTATACTCAATCGTATCCTGCGGGGTCCGCACGTTGGTCCTTACCTTGATAAAGGCGTGCAGATCGACGCGGCCTTCGTTATAGGCGATGATCACCTCTTCTGCGCTGTAGAAAGCCTTCCCTTCACCCTTCACTTTTTCAGTAGGGGTGGATTTCTTTCCCTTCGTGATATAATACAGACCTAACACCATGTCCTGTGAAGGCAGGGTGATAGGTGTACCATTCTGCGGGTTGAG
Organism: Puia dinghuensis; assembly: GCA_026225275.1. Classification (GTDB taxonomy): domain Bacteria; phylum Bacteroidota; class Bacteroidia; order Chitinophagales; family Chitinophagaceae; genus Puia; species Puia dinghuensis_B. Next base: position 14,545 of record JAMFSL010000002.1, on the reverse strand, counting down.
GATGTTGTGCGAAGACAGCATCAGCAATTGTGCTTCCAGTACGGCAGCACTGCTCAACGGCACGTGAACAGCCATCTGGTCACCGTCAAAGTCGGCGTTGAAAGCCGTACACACCAATGGATGCAGCTGGATCGCCTTACCTTCGATCAGCTTGGGCTGGAAGGCCTGGATGGATAACCGGTGCAGCGTCGGGGCCCGGTTCAGCATCACCGGGTGACCTTTCAATATATTTTCGAGGATATCCCAAACGATAGCCTCTTTCTTGTCTACTAATTTTCGGGCGCTCTTCACCGTCTTGACAATACCCCTCTCGATCAGCTTGCGGATGATAAAGGGTTTGAACAGCTCGGCAGCCATATCCTTCGGCAGCCCGCATTCATGTAATTTCAGTTCAGGACCTACCACGATAACCGAACGACCGGAGTAGTCGACACGTTTACCCAACAAGTTCTGACGGAACCGGCCTTGCTTGCCTTTCAGTACGTCGCTCAATGACTTCAGCGCCCGTCCGCCTTCCGCCTTCACGGCATTCGACTTACGGCTATTGTCAAAGAGCGAATCGATCGCTTCCTGCAACATACGCTTCTCGTTACGTAAGATCACCTCAGGCGCTTTGATCTCCAGCAGACGCTTCAACCGGTTGTTCCGGATGATCACCCTGCGATACAGATCATTCAGATCAGAAGAGGCAAAACGACCGCCGTCCAATGGCACCAGCGGACGCAGTTCCGGCGGAATCACCGGAATATATTGCATCACCATCCATTCAGGACGGTTCGTAATACGCGTATTAGCATCACGGAAGCTTTCCACGACACTCAGCCGCTTCAGCGCATCCGCCTTACGTTGCTGAGAGGTTTCGTTGGCAGCTGCCGCCCGCAGATCAAAGGATAATTGATCCAGCTCGATCCTTTCTAAAAGATCATGTACTGCCTCGGCGCCCATCTTGGCGATGAATTTCTGCGGATCCTCATCCGGCAGGTACTGGTTGTCCTTCGGCAGGGTGTCCAGGATCTCGAGATATTCTTCTTCCGTTAACAGGTCTCCGTAATTCTGCGACTTATCGGCACGGATACCCGGCTGGATCACCACATATCTTTCGTAATAGATAATGCTCTCCAGCTTCTTGCTGCTCATTCCCAACAAATAGCCGATCTTATTCGGCAATGACTTAAAATACCAGATGTGAACGACAGGCACCACCAGCTTGATGTGGCCCATCCGCTCACGACGCACTTTCTACTCCGTCACTTCCACCCCGCAACGGTCACAGACGATCCCCTTATAACGGATCCTCTTGTACTTTCCGCAGGCGCACTCATAATCCTTCACAGGACCAAAAATACGCTCACAGAACAGCCCATCCCTTTCAGGCTTGTACGTGCGGTAGTTGATGGTCTCGGGCTTCAATACCTCGCCATAGCTCCTTTCCAGGATGCTGTCAGGTGAAGCTAGACCGATAGTGATTTTTGAAAAAGTGGCTCTGGGACGATTTTCTTTTTTGATAGCCATATTGCAATTATGCGGTTTTTTGATCTTTCTTCCTATACTATTGAATACCACCCATTTAGACAATGATTAACCCTTATGGACAGAGCCAATCTACCTAAATTAAGAGGGCAAAGGTACGAATTTACAGCGAAAAAATTATATTTTTTAGGCCCTTCTCTGCCGCCGAATCAACACCTCCTCAACCCCTCCCCGCTCCCGGCGACAAGTCGCCTCACCCGCTTTCCCGCCAGCCCCTCATCCGCCGTCATCGTGGCTGACGGCTCCATCTCATGATTGGCCTTCGGCCGGCCGCGTCCCGCGGCCCCTGGCGGTCCCTAGCGCCTCCTGCCCGTCAAATACTTCTCCCTTATCACATCCTGCACCGGCACATGCTGTATCTTACTCTCCAACCACGAAATAATATCCAGGTACATAAACGCTCTCGTCTCAAACCGGTTCACCTCATATGTCTTCAGCTTCTCCACTAACTTCCCGAACTCCGGCTTCAACTGATCCGGCGTCAACGTAAACGACTTCCGCAAAAACCGGAAGATCTCCTCCTCCACCCGGCTCAGATTCTCCATCTTCGCCATAAACCGGTACACCGACTTGATCAGATACTCCAGCAAATCGAAATTGCCCAGCTCATAATGCGCGATCAGGTGCAACAACCGCGAATAACACTGCAGATCCGTCCGCAGATCTACCTTCCAGTTGATGATCTTATTCAGGTAATCCACCGTCTTGCCATAATCCCCACTCCCGAAATATAAACACGCAATCTTATAGTAAAAAACCAGGATCCGGTGGCGGTCCAGGTAGATCCAATACTCTTTCAGCTTGTCCTCGATATAAGGCACCAGGGCCAGCCCCTCCGTAAAAGTGCCGTAGATAAAATGCTGATTGAGCTTGGAGATATACAGATAAACAAACGTCTGTATCCTATTGTTCACATTATTCTTCACCAGCTCCGACGTAGAGAAATCTTCAAACTGCTTCAACGTCTCCCTGAATTTCTGATCGTTCAGCAGATCGAAATGCGCCCCCAGCAGGTTATGCATGCCCTTAATGTACTGCGACGTCTCGATCACCATCATGAAAGGCTCCCGCTCGAAAAGATCCACCCATTTCTGCGCATACCGGTAATACAACAGAAAATCCTGCCGGATAAAGGCATACCAGACATAGCTTTGATATAGGTACAGCCGCTCATAAAACCCCTGGCAATCCGACAGATCCGCAGGTATATTCTTTTCGAAAAACTCCTGTACCGCCCCCTCGTCTTTTTCATTCCGCGCCACCCCGTGACGGATATACCAACTGTACAGTTGCAACGACAAGTTGGACATCTGGCTGATCAACCGCAGCTGCTCATTCACCGCATCCAGTTCCGTCGCCAGTTGGTCGGCCCGGTCCTGCATACTCCGGGTGATGTGCAACGACTCGATACTCTTCTCGAAAAACAACACCTGCTGTAAAAATGTCAGCTGATGATGCGCCCTCGCATTCTCTTTGATCTTGTCCAGCGTCCGCAAACTCTGCAGATAGAGCCCTTTGTTATACAGGATCCGAGCATAATCCAGCTGCTCATGTAGCTGTATATCAATGTTATCTTCCTGTCTGATGAGCCGAAGACTGGATAGTATCTCCCGATAGAGATGCGCCTTGGCGTTGGACAGCTGCTGTTTTCGGATATTTTTGTTTTTATTTAACAATTGAGCCTCGTCATACTCCTCCATTCTGTCCATAGCGTCAAACAGCTGGATACTTTTAAGGTCATCACTGGCTGAATTCCGGGTGATATAGAGCTTAAAGTTCCGCTTCTCTGACTTTTCCAGAGACTTAATCAATTGAAACAGTGCATCTGACGATCGGTTGGGCATCGTAATTTCAAACTTTAAAATCCTTTACAGTAGCGGGTTTCAGGTCGTTTACCCCCCATTAAGGGGTGTAAAAAGGCTTCAATTATGATTTTATAACGAAAATAAACAAAGGTACTTTCGGTAAACGGCTTATTTCCGCTCTTTTTTAAACCTTTCTAATTTAAGCGAATGTCCGACAAAAAAATCTTCATTTTCGACACCACCCTCCGCGACGGCGAACAAGTTCCAGGTTGTAAGCTCAATGCCGAAGAAAAAATCACCCTGGCCCTCCACTTGGAGTCAATGGGCGTAGACGTCATTGAAGCCGGCTTCCCCATTTCCAGCCCCGGCGACTTTAAATCCGTCGACGAGGTATCCAAAATCATCAAAAATGCTACGGTCTGCGGCCTCACCCGCGCCGTACAAAAAGATATCGAAGTCGCAGCCGAGGCACTCCGTCATGCCCGCCGGCCCCGCATTCATACCGGCATCGGTACCTCGGACTCGCACATCAAAAGTAAATTCAACGCTACCCGTGAAGAAATCCTCCAGCGCGCTGTCCAGGCCGTGAAGTGGGCCCGAAACCTCGTCGACGACGTCGAATTCTTCGCCGAAGATGCCGGCCGTACGGACAATGACTACCTGGCCCGCGTGGTCGAGGCCGTGATCGCCGCCGGCGCAACTGTCGTCAATATTCCCGATACCACCGGCTACTGCCTTCCCGATCAATATGGCGAAAAGATCGCCTATCTCATGAATAACGTTCCCAATATCGATAAGGCGATCCTTTCCTGTCATTGCCATAACGACCTCGGATTGGCTACCGCCAACTCCATCGCCGGTATCCGCAACGGCGCCCGCCAGATCGAATGTACGATCAACGGCCTGGGCGAACGCGCCGGCAATACCTCCCTCGAAGAAGTGGTGATGGTGATCAAACAACACAAACAACTAGGCTTCTATACCAGCATCAATGCGCAGGAACTGAACCCCATGAGCCGCCTCGTATCCGATACGATGCGTATGCCGGTTCAGCCGAACAAAGCAATCGTTGGCGCGAATGCCTTCTCTCACTCTTCCGGTATCCATCAGGACGGCTTCCTCAAAGATGCCTCCACCTATGAGATCATCAACCCCGAAGAAGTAGGCGCCGGTGAGTCTAAAATCGTACTGACAGCCCGCAGCGGCCGCAGCGCCCTCGCCTTCCGCCTCAAAAAGATCGGCTACGACTTCAACCGCAATGACGTCGACTCTCTATACCAACAGTTCCTCAAGGTCGCCGACACCAAAAAAGAAGTGCTGGAAGAAGACCTCCACCACCTGGCCCGTGCTTATACCCATTCCGTTATTCCTTCGTAAAAATCACTAACCACCAGCTATGCCAAAAACAATATTTGAAAAGATCTGGGACCGCCACGTCGTCCGCACTATAGAAGGCGGCCCTTCCGTACTATATATAGACAAGCATCTTATTCACGAAGTCACCAGCCCCCAGGCCTTCAAAGGCCTCGAAAATCGGGGAGTCGAAGTCTTCCGCCCCAAACAGATCGTTGCCACTGCTGACCATAACGTTCCTACGATCAATCAGCACCTGCCCATAAAAGAAGAGCTTTCCCGGATCCAGGTCCAACAGCTCGTCGACAACTGTAAAAAACATCACGTCGAACTATACGGTCTCGGCCATCCCTACCAGGGCATCGTTCACGTCATCGGACCCGAGCTCGGTATCACCCAGCCCGGCATGACGATCGTCTGCGGGGATAGCCACACTTCCACCCACGGCGCCTTCGGAGCCATCGCCTTTGGTATCGGCACATCGGAAGTAGAAATGGTCATGGCTACGCAATGCCTCCTGCAAAGCAAACCCAAATTGATGCGTATCAACGTAGACGGTGACCTGCACAATGGAGTCCTCTCGAAGGATATCATCCTCTACATCATCGCACAGATCTCCGCCAGCGGCGCCACCGGCTACTTCGTCGAATACGCCGGCTCCGCCATCCGCAACCTCTCCATGGAGGGCCGCATGACGATCTGCAACATGAGCATCGAAATGGGCGCCCGCGGCGGCATGATCGCTCCGGACGAAACAACCTTCGCCTACCTGAAAGGCCGCCCATTCGCTCCCCAGGGAGCCGAATGGGATAAAAAACTGGATTACTGGAAAACATTATACTCGGATAAGGACGCCCGCTTCGACAAAGAGATCAATATCGATGCCGCTAACATCGAACCCATGATCACCTACGGTACTAACCCCGGTATGGGTATCGGCGTTACCGGCCATATTCCGGCACAAAACGAGATCGACGAAAAAGAGCAACCGGCCTATATGAAGTCGCTGACTTATATGGGTCTGCAGGCCGGCGCATCGATCAAAGGGAAAAAAGTGGATTATGTCTTCATCGGCAGTTGCACAAACTCCCGCATCGAAGACCTCAGGCTGGTCGCCTCCTTCGTCAAAGGCCGTAAAAAGGCCGACCATGTCGAAGTATGGATCGTACCCGGTAGCAAGCAGGTCGAACAACAAGCCATCGAAGAAGGTATCGACAAAGTTTTCGAGGCCGCTGGTTTCAACCTCCGTCAACCAGGCTGCTCCGCCTGTCTGGCCATGAACGAAGACAAGATCCCGGCTGGCAAATATTGCATCTCGACGTCGAACCGTAATTTCGAAGGCCGCCAGGGCCCCAATGCCCGCACCCTCCTGGCCAGCCCGCTGACAGCCGCCGCAGCCGCCATCACCGGAGAAGTAACCGATATCCGCGAACTCATCTGACCATTAACCCCATCCCCGAAAAACCGACAAAAACAAGCACGAAACAATGAGCAAAGCCATCGATAAAATATCATCTACCGCCGTCCCCCTCAACCAGGAAAACATCGACACGGACCAGATCATCCCCGCCCGCTTCCTCAAAGTCACCAGCCGCGACGGATTCGGCGAAAACTTGTTCCGTGACTGGCGCTATAACAGCGACAACACCCCCAAAAAGGATTTTGTCCTCAATAACCCTACCTACCACGGCAAGATCCTCGTGGGCGGTAAGAACTTCGGCTGCGGATCGAGCCGCGAACATGCCGCCTGGGCGATCAAAGACGCCGGATTCGACGTCGTCGTCAGCAGCTTCTTCGCCGATATCTTTAAGAACAACGCGCTCAACAACTTCCTGCTTCCCGTCACGGTCAGCGACGAATTCTTGGAAAAAATCTTCGCCGCCATCGAAAAAGACCCGGAGACGGTCATCGCAGTGGATCTCGCCACCCAGACGATCAGTCTGCCGGCCGATAATGACCCGGCTAAAGCCGGGAGTGCCTCGGAAAAATTCGACATCAATAACTATAAAAAAACTTGCCTCCTCAACGGGTACGACGATATCGACTACCTGCTGAGCATTCGCGGCGAGATCGAAAAATTCGAACATACACTGATATAAACCCCCTACCCAAAATTGATAAAGTATGGAAAAAAACATCGTAGTCATTGAAGGCGACGGCATCGGTCCGGAAGTGACCCGGCAGGCGATCAAAGTACTGAATGCCGCAGCGCAGCTGGGCGGTAATGAATTTAACTATAAGTATTGCCTGATGGGCGCCGATGCCATCGACAAGACCGGCAATCCCCTTCCTGACGAAACGATCGAAGCCTGCCTCAACAGCGACGCTATCCTGTTCGGCGCCATCGGTCATCCAAAATATGACAACGATCCTACTGCCAAGGTGAGGCCGGAACAAGGTCTGCTAAAGCTCCGGAAATCATTGCAATTATTTGCGAATATCCGGCCGGTATCTACCTATCCGGCACTTCAACACCTGTCCCCACTGAAAAGCAAGAATATCGAGAACGTGGACTTCGTCATCTTCCGCGAACTCACCGGCGGCATCTATTTCGGTAAAAAAGAACTCGACGCCGATGGCAACCGCGCTTCCGATGACTGTGTCTACTCCCGCGAAGAGATCGAACGTATCGCCCACCTCGCTTTCAAACAGGCCCAGCAACGCCGCCACAAACTCACCCTCGTCGATAAGGCCAACGTACTCGAGACTTCCCGCCTCTGGAGAAAAGTCGTGCAGGAGCTCGCCACCGGCTATCCCGATGTAAAGGTTGACTTCCTCTTCGTAGATAATGCGGCGATGCAAATCATCCTCAACCCTAAACAATTCGACGTCATCCTCACCGAAAATATGTTCGGCGACATCCTCAGCGATGAAGCCAGCGTCATCAGCGGTTCACTGGGCTTGCTCCCCTCCGCCTCTATCGGCAAGGGCGCCGCTCTTTTCGAACCCATCCACGGCTCTTACCCCCAGGCCACAGGGAAAGACATCGCCAACCCCCTCGGCAGCATCCTGTCCGCAGCCATGCTGCTGGACCACTTCGGCCTCCATGCCGAAGCCACCAAAGTAAGGGAAGCAGCCGACTGGACACTGCAGAATGGTTTCGTTACAAAAGATATCGACCCGATCAATTTCTATTTTACCTCCACTATCGGCGAACTGATAGCCGACTACGTCGGCGGTAAGATCCCGGGCGATGTCCATAAGGATAATATAGAATTGAGAAAGTCGACGATTATTTAGGCCAGGGGCCGATCACGCAAAATAGTTCTTTGTTTATTCGCTTGGTGACAGTATATTCGTGTAACAATACACTCTCAGTGGAAAAACGCAGCGCATATATCACCAAGAATATCTTAACCGCAATAGTAATTACGGCTGTTGTAATTGTGAATGTGGTGATTATTATTCCTGCGATCAAAGGAGGAGGGTGGTAAATAAATACTAACAATTAAAATACCAGCGACCCGCCTCCAAAAAAGGCGGGTTTCTTTTTTAACCTAAAGGCAAACAAAGGCATCATGAACTACTATAACGAACATACCGTTCTCTGGCTCGACGGCCACATCGTCAAAGCTTCGGAAGCAAAGACTGACCTCTACGGCCAGTCCCTCCACTACGGCTATGCCGTCTTCGAAGGCATCCGATCTTACCGGACCGCCGCCGGTACGACAAAGATCTTCAAAGCCACCGAACACTTCGATCGGCTGAAAAGGTCCGCCGAAGCCTGCAACCTTCCTTACCCCTACACCACACCCGAACTCATCGACGCCACCTACGAGGTCCTGGAAAAGAACCAACTGCAGGATGCTTATATCCGCCCCCTCGTCTATGCACCCGCCAACATGAGCTTTAACCTCAACGAGACCTCTTTCACGACCATCCAGACTTGGGCCATGGCGCCCTTCCTCGGCGAGAAATTACTCAAAGTCATGACCTCGTCCTTTCAACGTCCTAACCCCAAAGGGTTCAACATAGAAGCAAAAGCATCCGGACATTACGTCAACTCGATCCTCGCCAGCCAGGAAGCCAAAGCGAAGGGCTACGACGAGGCCCTCCTCACCGATATGAACGGCTTCATCGCAGAAGGCCCCGGAGCCAATATGTTCTTCGAAAAGGACGGCCGGCTTTTCACGCCCGCCCTCGGCAATATCCTCCCCGGCATCACTCGCGCGACAGTATTCGAGATCTGCCGCGAACTGTCGATACCGGTAGAAGAAGGACAGTTTACCCCGGCACAACTTGCCCGCGCCGACGCTGCCTTCTTCTGTGGCACCGCTGCTGAAGTCATCGGTTGGGACTCCATTGACGGAAAAGCTTTCCCTGCCGACTGGAAGGATACGCTGAGCAGAAAGGTCCAATTAGCATATAAAGACCTCGTCATCGAAAAACAACATCAACTGGAGGCGATATAACACCTCAAAGGAAACTATATAACAAAAGCAATGGAACTGAACAAGTATAGCAAGACGCTCACCCAGGATACGACACAACCCGCCGCTCAGGCCATGTTATACGGCGTCGGACTCACGGACGAAGACCTGGCGAAAGCACAGGTCGGCATCGTCAGCATGGGCTACGATGGCAATACCTGTAATATGCACCTCAACGATCTCGCTCAGATCGTCAAAAAAGGCGTCTGGGGTACGGACCTTGTAGGCTTTATCTTCAACACCATCGGCGTCAGCGACGGCATGGCCAACGGCACCGACGGCATGCGCTATTCCTTGGTCAGCCGTGACATCATCGCCGACTCTATCGAGGCAGTCTGCGGTGCACAATATTATGACGGACTCATCGCCCTGCCGGGTTGTGACAAAAACATGCCTGGCTCTGTCATGGCCATGGGCCGCCTCAACCGTCCCTCGATCATGGTATATGGCGGCACGATCGCTCCCGGTCATTATAAAGGCCAGGACCTGAACATCATCTCCGCTTTCGAGGCGTTGGGACAAAAGATCGCCGGCAAACTGGACGAAAAAGATTTCAAAGGCATCGTCATGAACTCCTGCCCCGGAGCCGGAGCATGTGGTGGCATGTATACCGCCAATACCATGGCCGCCGCTATCGAAGCCCTCGGCATGAGCCTTCCCTACTCTTCATCGAATCCTGCTCTCAGCGAAGAAAAGAAGAAAGAATGTCTCGCAGCCGGCGCCGCCATCCGCGTGCTGCTGGAGAAAGATATCAAACCCCGGGATATCATGACCCGGAAGGCTTTCGACAATGCCATCACCGTCATCATGGTCCTCGGCGGCAGCACCAATGCTGTGCTCCATCTCATTGCCATGGCCCGCAGCGTAGGCGTCTCTTTGACACAGGACGACTTCCAGACTATCAGCAACAAGATCCCCGTCCTCGCGGATTTCAAACCCAGCGGCAAATACCTCATGCAGGACCTGCATCAGCACGGAGGCATCCCCGCCGTCATGAAATACCTGCTGGAAAAAGGATTACTCCATGGTGAGTGCCTGACGGTCACCGGCAAGACACTCGCTGAGAACCTGAAAGACATCCCCTCGATCGATTTCGCAAAACAGGATATCATCTACCCGCTGGAAAAACCGATCAAAGCCACCGGTCACCTGCAGATCCTTTACGGTAACCTGGCCTCCGGCGGCAGCGTAGCCAAGATCAGCGGCAAAGAAGGCGAACGTTTCGAGGGCCCTGCCCGTGTCTTCGATGGTGAGTTCGAATTAATCGCCGGCATCAACTCCGGTAAGATCCGATCCGGCGATGTCGTCGTCATCCGTTATGTCGGCCCCAAGGGAGCACCCGGCATGCCAGAAATGCTCAAGCCTACTTCTGCCATCATCGGCGCCGGTCTCGGCAAAAGCATCGCTCTCATCACCGACGGTCGCTTCAGCGGCGGTACCCACGGCTTCGTCGTTGGTCACATCACCCCCGAAGCACATGAAGGGGGCGCCATCGCCCTGGTACACGACGATGACACTATCGAACTCGACGCAACAAAAAACACCATTACCCTGAAGATCAGCCCGGATGAACTGGCTAAAAGAAAGGCAGCCTGGAAACAGCCCGCCCTCAAAGCCACCAACGGTGTCCTCTTCAAATATGCCCGACAGGTTAAAACAGCCGCCGAAGGCTGCGTAACGGATGAATTGTGATTCACGCCTCGGGGGTACCCCAAAAATACCCCTCCGGCGTAAATCCGCTAATAATTGCCCTTACGGGCGGCGGACCTCCGGCCCGCTTAAACATTAAAAATATTTTATGGCAGATATCACGACGACCGCTACCCATTCAAAGCCCAAGCCCGCAGACGCCGCCAAATCTGGCAGCCCCGCCCCCAAAGGCAAAGCCGCAGCAAAGCCCAAACCCGCCCCGCGCGAGCTATCGGGTTCTGCTGCCGTACTGGAAGCATTTCTGGAAGAAGGTGTCCATACGATCTTCGGCTATCCCGGCGGCGCCATCATGCCGATCTATGACGCGCTCTATGACTATAAAGACCGCCTCAACCATATCCTCGTGCGTCACGAACAGGGCGGCATCCACGCCGCACAAGGCTTCGCCCGCACTTCCGGTAAGACTGGCGTCGTCTTCGCCACCAGCGGCCCCGGCGCTACGAACCTCGTTACGGGTCTCGCCGATGCTATGATCGACAGCACCCCGCTGGTCTGTATCACCGGCCAGGTCTTCGCCCACCTCCTCGGTACAGATGCCTTCCAGGAAACCGATGTGATCAATATCACCACCCCGGTCACCAAATGGAACTACCAGGTCACCGACGCCACAGAGATCCCCGCTGTCCTGGCGAAGGCTTTCTATATCGCGGGCAGCGGCCGCCCCGGACCGGTCCTCATCGACATCACCAAGAACGCCCAGATACAAAAATTCAGCTACGAGGGCTATACGAAGTGCGAACATATCCGCAGCTATCGCCCCAAGCCCATAGTCCGCAAAGAATATATCGCCGAAGCCGCCCGACTCATCAACGAAGCAAAGAAACCTTTCATCCTCTTTGGCCAGGGCGTCATCCTCGGCAAAGCAGAAAAAGAGTTCCAGGCCTTCGTAGAGAAATCCGGTATTCCGGCCGCCTGGACGATCCTCGGTCTCAGCGCTATGGCCACTGACCACCCGCTGAATGTCGGTATGCTCGGCATGCACGGCAACTACGGCCCTAATGTGCTGACCAATGAGTGCGATGTCCTCATCGCCATAGGCATGCGCTTCGATGACCGCGTCACCGGCCGCCTCGACAAATACGCCAAACAAGCCAAAGTCATCCACCTGGATATCGACCCAAGCGAAATCGATAAGAACGTCAAAACCACTGTACCGGTCTGGGGCGACTGCAAGGAAACGCTGCCCCTGCTGACGGAGCAGATCGAAAAAAAGACCCACCCGGAATGGCTGGCAAAATTTAAAGACCTCTACCGGCAGGAAGTAGACGCCGTCATCAAGGACGAACTTAACCCCACCACGGATGAACTGACGATGGGCGAAGTCCTGAAGACCCTCAACGAACTCACCGGCGGTAACGCCGTCATCGTGACGGACGTCGGCCAGCACCAGATGGTCGCCTGCCGGTATGCCGAATTCCACCAGTCGAAAAGCAATGTCACCTCCGGCGGTCTCGGCACCATGGGCTTCGGCCTGCCCGCCGCCATAGGCGCCAAGTTTGGCGCCCCCGACCGTACGGTCGTCGCCATCATCGGCGATGGCGGCTTCCAGATGACCCTCCAGGAACTCGGCACGATCATGCAATTCAACGTCAATGTCAAGATCCTGATCCTCAACAACCGCTTCCTCGGCATGGTCCGTCAATGGCAGGAACTGTTCAATGACCGGCGTTATTCCTTCGTGGACATCACCAGCCCCGACTTTGTCGCCCTGGCTAAGGCCTACCGCATCGAAGGTCAAAGCATCAGCGACCGGAAAGACCTGCACAGCGCCCTTAAGGCGATGCTCGACCATAATGGCTCTTATTTGCTGGAAGTCTTCACCGGTAAGGAAAACAACGTTTTCCCCATGGTACCCCAGGGATGCAGCGTTAGTGAAATAAGATTGAAGTAGACAACCCATTGATCACCAGGCCTCCGATCAAAGAACGAACATGATAACGACTCAAGATACAAAATGGAATGCCCGCCTGTATGACGACAAACATAACTTTGTCTTCAAATTCGGCGAGGACGTCGTCCAGCTCCTTAACCCCCAACAGGGAGAAAGGATCCTCGACCTCGGTTGCGGTACCGGCTACCTCACCCACGCGATTGCACAGGCCGGCGGCCGCGTCATCGGCATCGATAAGTCCCTGGCTATGATCGAACGCGCCCAGGCCGCCTATCCCGATCTCGACTTCCGTGTAATGCCAGCCACGGACTTCCATTTCGATACGTCCTTCGATGCCGTGTTCTCCAATGCCGTCCTCCACTGGGTACTCGAAAAAGAAGCCGCCATCGATCAGGTCTATCACAGCCTCCGCCCCGGTGGTCGCTTCGTCCTCGAAATGGGCGGGAAGGGTAACAACGAAGGCATCCTCGTGACTACCCGCAAAGTGCTCACCCGGCATAGCTATTATAGTAACGCCGCCGCTCAGCCCTGGTATTTCCCCTCTTTGGCTGAATATACCACCCTGCTGGAAAAACGTGGCTTCCGCATCCAGTTCGCCGCTCACTTCGACCGGCCTACCCAACTGCAGGATACGGACAATGGTGTCAAAGACTGGCTTCGCATGTTTGGCAGCGCGTTCTTCAAGGATATCCCCGAGACAGATATCGACACGATACTCGAAGAGATTCAGGAAAAATTAAAGCCTACCCATTATAAAAACCATACCTGGTTCGCCGACTATAAAAGATTGCGCATCGAAGCATTCAAACAACAATAAATTATTCAGCCATGAACCCAAATAAACAGGAATATACCATCACCGTCTACACGGAAAACCAGATCGGCCTCATCAACCGCATCGCCATCCTGTTCTCCCGCCGGAAGATCAATATCGAGAGCCTCAACACCTCTCCTTCCGAAGTCGAAGGCATCCACCGCTTCACCATCGTCATCAACGAAACGGAAGAAGTCGTGCGCAAACTCTGCCGCCAGCTGGAAAAACAGGTCGAGATCCTCAAGGCCTATTATAACACCAACGAAGAGATCATCTGGCAGGAACTGGCCCTCTACAAAGTATCCACCGACGAGATCGCAGAAAAAGTGAAAGTGGAAAGACTCCTCCGTGAATATGGAGCCCGCGCCGTCGTCATCCGTAAAGACTATACAGTATTTGAAACGACCGGTCAGCGCGAAGAGACCGACCGGCTGGTCTCCGTCCTTGAACCTCTCGGACTCATCGAATTCGTCCGCAGCGCCCGCGTCGCCATCATAAAAGACAGCCGGGGCTTCCACGAAAAACTCAAAGAATTCGAACTCGCCGAACCCGGCGAAGAGGTCGTCGAAAACCAATACCTCAACGAACAAGACAAGGTGTTCACAATGTAATTTCGCTAGTCACTCAAACAAACAACATAAACAGGTAATCATGGCAAAACTAAATTTCGGCGGCGTGGAAGAAAACGTAGTCACCCGCGAAGAATTCCCACTCGCCAAAGCACAGCAGACACTGAAGAATGAAGTAGTAGCCGTCATCGGCTATGGCGTGCAGGGCCCCGGCCAGGCACTGAATCAAAAAGATAATGGCATCAACGTCATAGTAGGTCAACGTAAGAACTCCAAGAGCTGGGATAAAGCCGTCCGCGATGGCTTCGTCCCCGGACAAACCCTTTTCGATATCGAAGAAGCACTGCAAAAAGGTACCATCATCTGCTACCTGCTTAGCGACGCCGCCCAGATCGCCCTCTGGCCTACAGTAAAAAAACACCTCACCCCGGGCAAAGCCCTCT